>QWPJ01000076.1 GCA_003671195.1 Planctomycetota bacterium | reverse complement strand
TGGTTCCAAGCCCGGAGGGCTGGTACATCCTCTGCCGGGGTCGAAGGCCCCGGTTGCAGGTGCAAAGTAAAATCCGAGAGGCCCGGAGGGCCGACACACAGGATTTACTACGCCACTCATGGTCATTCCCTAGAGTGATGTGTCAGCCCTCCGGGCTTTGCGCTTGATGGATGCCCGGACCGGTGGTTATCACCACCGGCAGAGGTTGTGTCAGCCCTCCGGGCTTGATGAATGCCAATCTGTTTGGATCGATCAGTTTGTATTGCATTAGTGGCCATGTGTGGCCATTACAGCCAAGCAACCTTACGCGCGGTCGTTCGACCAACGCAATCGTTTGTTCGTGCCTCGCAGAACCACGCGCACTCATCGTAGGACCTCGGCCCCCGGGTGGCCTTGAGCCACCGGAGCCTAAGGTTCGTCAGCTAGGCGGATTGCAACTCCTCGTCCTCGGTGATCTTTTCGTTCGTACCTCGCACCGGATTTTGTCGTACTCGTACTCAGCGAAGCGGTACTCAGTCCGCCGCGACGGACGGTACTCGTACTCGATGGCTGTTTGAACTGCGGCGATGCCGATCGTTGATCGTGGGGGTTTGCAGTAACCTGCGGACCAACAGGCCGGATAGCTATACTGGCTCGAATCGAGTACGAGTACGAGCACGAGTACCGCGATGCTGAGTACGAGAAGAAGCAATATTTCAGCGATTCCAACCCGTCCGAATCGCACCCGCAGACACCCGCACCCCCCTGGACCTGGCTCAGCGCACCTGACCCGACGGTGCGGCCGATCCGTAACCCTGGTTGGCCATCACCCCACTTCCTGGGGTGCTATAAGCCGACGGTTGCTCGACTATGCTGAACTCGGCCCATATCGGATTGTGATCCGAAACCTTCAACGACTCCTCCATCGGGATACCAAAGAGCGTCGACATGTCCAAGACTCCCGCGCGCCCCACAAACTCGTTGGTGGGACCTCGGTCAAACAAAATGTTGTCGTACAACTCCGTGCGCCGTGTGTTGGTCGGCTGGTCCCGAATCACCCAGTAAATCCCGGGCACCTGAGCCAAATTACCAAACTTTGACGGCGCTGCATTCAAATCACCCATCATCATCACGTCGTCCTCCCGGGCCGTCGACCACTCGTACTCCCGGACCACTTGCAACACCGTATGCATCACCGGCAACTCCTGCTTGACCTCACCAGGATCTGTGTGAATGTTCATCAACGAAAATGTAAAAGGTGGATATCCCGCCGGTACTCGCGTCGCAAATCGCCCTACCAACGGCTCGCGATGCAATAAATCCGCCGTGTCGTTGACCGTGTAACTGGCCGACGGACTCGATAGAATCCGCGTCGTGTCATACACGTAACAATACTGCTCCTTCGAGTCCGTTCGACCCAATCGAGGACCAAGTATGAAGTCGTATCGAGCTCCCTGCGAATTGACCATCTGCAGCAACTGAGGCAATACCGTTTGATCCGTCGCACGTACCTCTTGGATCGCAATGACATCAAACAATCGCAATATCCTTACAATCCGATCCACCACCACCGGATCCGATACCTTCTTGACCCCAAACGCCTGAATGTTGAAACTCGCTATCAAGATCGTCTGCTGCGTCCGGGTCGGTACCCCCAAAGACCCACTCGCATCCGACGGACGCATCGAACTCATCGCGCGCGTCGGACCACCAATCGGCGCCATCGAACCGGTCGATCCCGCAGGTGGCAAGACCATCGCGGTGCCCGAATCAGCCTCGCCGGCAACACCACTGGCAATACCGCCGCCAACACCGACACGCGCGCGGATGTCCTCCACCTCCTCGCAGCCTATCGTCGCCGCCATCCAAACCAAGATCCATAGCCCGTGCAGGCCGGAGTTTCGGAACATCCCTAGCCTCCATGCTCGGGAAACCCTAGAACCATCGATTAAGCTATTCCCGTAGGCCTTTCGATGCCCAAGCACCCAAAACCCCGGTTTCGCCAAAGAATGTCTTTAGCCGCTTGAGTCCCTCAAGCACAACACGAGTTTGATACCGATTCGTACTTACCCCGCCGCTAAATGAAAATCGATCTGCTCATCACCGAACTCTTCACCGGCGGCGCCGAACGCTGCTGCGCAGAACTCGCTCGCTATCTCCAAGAACACGGACACTCCGTCCGCGTTATCTCCATCGCTCCGGCTCCAACGACTCGCGTCGATTCGCTCCTCTACGAACAACTAAACGACCAGAAAATCCCTACGGTATTTCTCAACGCTAGCAAAACCTACCAGCTCCCCTGGGCTCGCTCGCGACTCGTGCAGCAGATCCGAAGCGATCCTCCCGATCTGGCACAATCCTTCCTCTGGCACGCCAACCTCCTGGGCGCCTGGTGCTACTCCAAACACCAAATCCCCCAAGTCGCCGGGGTCCGAGTCGTCGAACCTCGTCGCTGGCGCAGCCGATTGGCTTGGTTCTGGCGCTGCTATCCTAAAAAAGTCGTCTGCGTGAGCCAACAGGTCGCCCAATGGGCATTGCAATACGAAGGCTTCCGCTCAGACCAATTGACCGTGATCCCCAATGGCATCGACCTGGACTTCATTCCCGCACCTGCCAAACGCGAGAAGATCCTCCTGTTCGTCGGACGGCTGGAACTCCAAAAAGGGATCGATGTGCTGCTTGAGAAAATACCCGCGATCCTCCAAGCTCTCCCCGAACATCGCTTAGTCCTCATCGGCGATGGATCCTGGGCCAAGGCTTGGTCCCAATGGGCCCAACACTCGCCCCTGGCACACCGCGTTGAACGGCTCGGTCGTCGCGCCGATGTCCTCGACTGGATGGCCAGATCGGAACTGCTCCTCCTACCGACCCGTTACGAAGGGATGCCCAACGTGGTGCTCGAAGCCATGGCAGTCGGCCTTCCCATTGCGACCATGCGCGTCGAGGGGATCGAGGACCTGCTAGGCAGTTCCCTCACCGAACAATCCGCACCCCGAGACGATTGGGACGCTTGGGAAAATCTCCTAATCGGACTTGCTCGAAACCCGTTAACCCTCGAACGCCTAGGGATTTTCAACCGAAAACGGGTCGAGGAGAACTTCGACCTCAAAGCGCAGATGAAGAAATATGAACTCCTCTACGAGGAAATATTGAGTAAACTACCTAATCGACGAGGCCCTGCTTTGTGATCCGAACTTTTAAGGCCCCCTAATCTGTGACGTTTACAAACATCCTTCGAATCGCCATCGCAGCACTTGGCAAGAACAAGCTGCGGGCCGGTCTTACCATCCTCGGGGTCGTCATCGGAATCGCCGCAGTCACGGCCATGGTCTCGATTGGAACGAGCGCCAGCGAACTGGTCCAAGGTGAATTCAAAAACCTCGGTACCAACGTCATCGTCATTTCCCCAGGGAGCCGACAAGCCCGCGGGGCTCGAACCGGACAGACCCCTTCGCTGACCGTCTCGGACGTGACGGCCATTTCTCGCGAGTGCCCCAGTGTGCTCGCCGCAAGCCCCTTGGTCGGTGCTGTCGGCCAAGTCATCAGCGGCAACAACAACTGGAGACCCCGCGATCTAGTCGGCGTCGGCTCGGACTACTTGCTGGTCCGCAACTGGCAAATCGATTCGGGTAGCTTCTTTACCGAAAGCGACATCAACAACGCCAATAAAGTCTGCGTCATCGGTGCGACCGTCGTCAAGAAACTATTCCAAACCGCAAACCCCATCGGTCAAAACGTCCGTATCAAAAACATCCCCTTCGAAATCGTCGGGGTCCTGGCCAGCAAAGGTGCCAACATCGTCGGGGATGACCAAGACGACGTCGTTCTGATGCCCTTTACCACCGTCCGAAAACGACTCCAAGGCTCGAACTTCAACAACGTCGATGTCGCACTAGCCTCGGCCCGCTCGACCGAACTGATGACCCTCGCCCAACAAGAAATCGAATCGTTGATGATGGACCGTCACCGCATCTCGATGGGTCAACCCCCTGACTTCCAAGTCGCCAATACCACCGAGATCGCAAGCGCCTTTGGGATCGTCACCGGAACCCTTACGGCCATGCTCGCATCGATCGCCGGGATCTCCCTGATCGTCGGGGGTGTCGGGATCATGAACATCATGCTCGTTTCGGTCACCGAAAGAACCAGAGAAATCGGAATCCGAATGGCCGTCGGAGCTCGGCCCCAAGACATCCTCATGCAGTTTTTGGTCGAGGCGATGCTCCTGTCGGTCGTCGGCGGGGCCGTCGGCGTGACCCTCGGTATCCTCGGCTCGGTCGGTCTGACCATGGCCATCAACGCCCTTTCAAGCGGTCGAGACTGGCCGATCATCGTCAACTACTGGGCCGCCCTCATCAGCTTGATCTTCTCGGCCTGCGTCGGAATAGGATTCGGTTTCTACCCGGCTTGGAGGGCCAGCAAGCTCGATCCGATCGACGCCCTGCGGTACGAGTAGCCAAATTCCCCATGCGATCCGGGTTTTCCTGGAAATACCGCCACTTTGCGGGGAATTCCTCGCGACAATTTTCCAAATATAATTCATCATTGGACAAAGCTCTCAAGGGCCTCCTTTCCACCCTACTTTTCCTTCTGTCCCCCCTTAGATCCCAAAGAGTGAACGACGAAGACGAACTGATCCAGTTGGCACTCGCCGGAAAAAGCACTGCCTTCGAAACCTTGGTACTCCGCTACCAGGACCGCCTCTACACGGCCATGATCAGCGTCGTGGGCAGCGCCGACGAAGCCGAAGACGTCGTCCAGGAATCGTTCATCCAAGCCTACCTCAAGCTCGATACTTTCCAACGCAATAGCCGCTTTTTCACCTGGCTCTACCGCATCGCGTTCAACTTCGCCCTGGCTCGACGCCGACGACGCAAAAACCACCAGTCCCTCGACGAGTCGCGCGAAAACTCCGGCGCTGAACCCGAATTCGATGGCGATGGACCAGACTTGCGCATGAGCCGCAACGAAGACATCCAACTCGTCCACCGAGCCCTAGCCCTGCTGTCCGAAGACCACCGGTCGATCCTGGTGCTTCGCGAAATGGAAGACCTCGCCTACGAAGACATCGCAGAAGTCCTCAAAATCTCTATCGGTACGGTACGGTCCCGATTGAACCGCGCTCGAGCCGCCCTGAAACAACAACTCGAAAAATTCCCCGAGTGGAACCCGGATCGATAACGCCCTAAATCCGGCCGTTGCTAATTCCCAGGCACAACACCCGGCGGCGGCAACCCAGCTCCCGGTACTCCTGGTGCCGGTACACCAGCTCCCGGTACTCCCACTCCAGGTGCCGCTGCCGCAGGTGCCGGACCAAACGGATTTCCGAAGCCTGGGATCCCCAAGTTAGGAAGGTTCGGTAAACCCGGCAAACTCGGCATGGGGAACTGAGAACCACCCGACGCGCCGCTAGCCCCTCCCCCCAAAGGTTGCAAAGGGCCAAGCGTGTTGGACAACGGACCGAGCAACTTGTTGAGCCCCTTGTCGATCTGCTTCTGCGCAGCGCCCGCCAAGGCGCTGGTGGCTAGTTGCTGGCCAAGTTGGATCATCCCGCTGCTGTCGAGCTGCGGTCGCGAGACGTTGCCTCGGATCGGAATCTGAATCATCTGGCCCGCTAACGGCTGCAATGCCGGTGTCTTATCAACCCACTCCTTGAGGATCGGCACACCTGCGATGAGCTCCAAACTTCCGTCGAGTCCGACAGATCCGGAAGTCGTAATCAGCACATCCCCCGCTTGTATCTTCATGTCCTTGTGGGTCACCCGACCGCGATCGACCGCAAAGGCGATGTTCTGCTCGGGCAACTGGAGCCAACTCGTCGGCTGGCCCCCTGCATCGCTCGCGCCGGCACCTCGACGCAGATTTCGAATCTGAGTGACCAACGCGAGGAGTTGATCGGCAAGCGGGCCGGGACCGACGTTGGCTCCATGGACATGGAGCCGCCCCTCGACCGTCTGACGAAACGACTCGGTAGGATACACTTCCGCCCGATCGATATCGAGCGTCAGATTCCCTTGGACGCTCGTCACATCGGCCAGCAAAGGCGTGACGTACTTGAGCCACCCTTGGCACATCTGCCGTGTGATGGCAACGTTCTCGATGACGCGCTGCTGCGTTTGACGAAAAACCATCGGCTCGGCGGTCAAATCGCCGTCGAGATTCCATCGCAACACACCTTGAGAAACAGGAAATTCGGCCTTGGAGGCAAACCGACCGTTTTCGATGACCAAGGGAATATCTGCCCCTCCGATATCGATGCCGACGACGTTGGCACTGTCCCAGCCGATGCTCGAACGGGCCGTAAGCGACTCGGTCCATTTGCGATTCGGTGCGCTGACCCAGGTAACCTCCAAAGGTTGTGTTTTCTGCCCGGTCGCAGCGAGCATCCCGCCGGTGTAAGGTCGCAGCCGTTCGGCGGCTCGCGCCGCATCGTAGGTCACGCTCCCTTGGGTCTGGACGACCGTCGTGCCTGCTTGTTGGGTCATCTGCGTTGCACCCCCATAAGCGAGCCATTCGGTTTGCAGGAGGATCTGTGGCAATTGGAGCTGACCATCGGCGAATCGATACGAACCGTCGACGGTCATGACCGCTTGGGGTTCCTCCCACAGCAAGCTCTCGGAACTCGGAGCCGCAGCCGTGCTGACGAGCTGATTCGGATTGCGCGGCTGGAGTGTCGTCTGCAATGCCCGCAGATCCTTGGCCTGCGTCACTAGATGCCACTGGATCTCCTTAGGATCAAGCGTCCAGTCCATCTGCCCGGTCACGTCTCCCGTAATACGGATCGGCGTCGAAGCTGCTCCGGTCGCTCCGGCCGGTCCAACAGCTCCGGTCGGTTCGGTTTGAAGCGAAGCGATCAAACGGCTCGGGTCGATACGAAAAGCCGCTTGGCCCTTGCGGCTCGCTGCGTTGCTCCCGACAGCCTGATCCTGAGCCTGGATGGCAAACGAATCGGCCCTGACTAAGAGATTATCGACCTGAAGATTCGCCAACTGACTGCTGTCGAATTTACCTTGGAACTTTCCAACCATGCGCGATTCCTGGAGCCTCGTCGCGCCGCTGGTGAGCTCAAACGGCTCAGATACCCAATCGACCATCGCGATCTCGACATGCTTCGCATCGATCGCACCTTGGACATCCAAAGCGATTTTGCCAGCGACGGACAACCCCGGATCGATTCCTGCGAACATTTGAGCTCTTCGTTGCCAGCGATCCAAGTCCCCGGTAAGTTTGAGCGTCATCGGTGCTGAACTCGGCCCGAGCCCCGATGGGGCGCTCGAGATGGCGATCGGCTCGAGTACCTGGAATTGCAACGACTCCTGATCGGATTTCAAATTCGCTTGGATCCGATCCAGTTGCAGGATCGTCATGCCATCGAGCTGCGCGACGGTGCTGAATTCACCATCCCAAGCGGGTTCGTCGAGCCGCCCGTTAGGATGCACGATTCGCATTTGAGTCGTCCTGAGCGATCCGCTGGTCGCCAACCGATTCCCTTCGTTGAGCTTCCAAGCTACGGCGGCTTGCGCCGAACCGGTCAAACTCTCAAGCGGCAATACAAACCACTGCGATAACCTCTGCTCCATCTTGTCCAAATCGAGCTGGGCGGTGAGCCTCCCGTCGAGCAAATCGCCAGCCCCCTCGACTTGGCAAAACTCCGAATTGCAAAACAATCGCAAACTCGGAATCCCTTGCGCATTGCCCGATACATCCAGGCCTGCCGATAAAGCTTGGTCCCACTCGATCCGCTTGCCCTGCATGTCCGCCTGGAGATTCCCAAGCTTGACCTGATAACTGCTCGAAGGAATCCCGCCGGCCTCGGGGCCAGCCTCTCCTCGATTCTGAGACAGACTCAAGGTCGCATTGCCCGCGAGCAATCGAACCTGATCCTGCGTCTTGAGCAAATCCGGTGCGACGGCCGCAAGCCTCGGCAGATCGATTGTCCCCTGGACATCGAACTCCGAGTCCTCGAGCCAAGGTCGATTCCACGCCGGTAGCTTCGTCGGGATCGCTAGGTTGGCCTTCGATACCACCGTCCCAAAATCGCATTCGAGCTTCGAACTGTTGGTGCTGATCCGGTTTTGAAACCAACTGATGTCGCCGCTCAGACGGATCTGCTCGATCCCAGCTCCTCGCTCCCCCAACACACTCGGCGCGACAATCCGAAGCCGATCCAATTGCGCTGTCTTGACAAACGCAGTCAGCGCCTGAGGTCCGGTGTACTCCACGTCGGCCTGTACCGTCGCCTCTCCATCGAGCTGATCGATCGGGAAATCAGGCAACCGACGCTTGACCAAACTCATCCATTGCAACGGCAGACCTTGCGTCGAAACCGTCATCCGCAGCGATGGAAGATTGGCCGACGCCAAACTCGTCATCCCAGGTGCAATAGGCTCGGTCCGCAACGTGAACTGTCCAGTTGCCATCGTTTGCCCAGGAGCCCCCGATGTCTGCATCAAATCCCCGACAAGCGTCATCGGTGGTATCGGCTGCTGAGCGGTCGGGATCGGTATGTCCGCCTCGCTCACACGCAAGGCCCAAGCCGTCTGGTCGACCGTGTCGCGAACCTGCACTGCAGCTCCAGCGATCCGAATCCGTCCGGAAAATCCTCCCGTGGTAGACCCGCTAACGGCCGGCTCCTGCTTGCCCGTCCCCTGCAACAATGGCTTGATCGCCTCCTCAAGGCTCGTCGTTCCCGGATGGACATCCACCGCCACAGCCACATCCCGCAACGTGATCGTTCCGAGCCGCCGGTAATTGGTCAGCAAAGAAAAAAGCGTCAACTCCGTGTCGATCGATCCGATCTTCACTAGCTCCGAACCCCGATCGTCGACCAACCTCAAGCCTTGGACACCAAACGACTGAAGCCAGCCCCCCTGCAATTGCCCGAGATCAACCTGAATCGGCGCTAGCCCCGATCGCCGATTGATCTGCTCGAGCAACCAAGCTCGCTGCCTCAGAGCTACCGTCGGCGCTGCGGCCACCAAACCCAGTGTCAAAAGACCACCGATGGCAAGTCGCCTTTTCCATTTCGAACCCCTGCGGACCGGTCGACTCGATGCGCCGTTGCTGTGAACTTTCGCCAAGCTCTCATCGTGCTGCTGTTTGGATCGAACTCTTCGCATCGCTATCCCAATCCTTGGTCTTGACGTTTGCTAGCATTTTTTGCCCTTCCTACCGATCGCCTCGATGGCTCGATCGATCGATCGTGGGCTATCATGGGCTAGCGTGGACTCAGGTGCCGAGAATAACCGTTTCTGGTCGGAAAGAGCCAGATCAATGCCTCATAAGTCCTAGATCGATCTTTGTTTGCTTCGGGTGGATTTGGTAGAGTCCGTTCGTTGGATGTCCCCAAGTACATTCGTGGTTCAATGGCAGGTTAGGAGTCTTTCGCATGGATGCGCTATTGCACGGTTCGACAACTCAGCTTCAAGAAGCCGGTACCCGGATAACTACTACACGGGCAACTACTACCCGGGCCCGTCGCGGGCTTGTCGCTGTTGCCTTGGGTGTTGCTCTGGCAAGCTCAGGAGCAAGCACTTCAGTCAATGCCTTCGCGCTGGACCAACCCATTCCAAGCGATGATGCGTCGAGCCGCAAAGGTGCCGCCGCGCAGGAACCCTGCCCGTGCGAAGAAAACAAAGAAGAGCCTCCTGCAAAACCCCTAGCGACCGCCCCACGAGAGAAAACCACAGAAGCTTCCAACATCACCCTGGCCCAATGGGTTTCGGATTGGATGAAAAATCCACGTCGAGTCACCGCGAAACTCGCAATCCATGGCGTCGTGCCCGAGATCGAACTCGAAGCCGTCATCCCGGCTTCGCAAATCAACGCGCCAGCACCCCAGAGTCCCACAGATCCAGTAGCGATCACCGATCCAGTAGTAAGCACCTCTCCAGTAGCGAGCACCGATCCAGTAGTAAGCACCACCGACGAAGTCTCCGCGGAGAATCCCAAAGAGGAACAGATCCGCGTTGCTCCCGTCGCGCCACCCATCCCAACAAGCTACCCGTTTGCCACGCAAAATGCCGATCCCCTCGGACCAAAACATCTGCATCCAAACCAACTCGACCCCAATCAACTCCACCCCGATTACGTCCTGCAAGAGTATCCCATCGAAGAATACCCCAGCGAGCCCTATCCCAGCCAGTCATATCCCAGCCTAGAACTCCCGAATCCAAACCTCTTTGGATCCCTGAGCGACGTGCAAGTCACACTGCCGGCAAGCACCCTGGTCGCGTACATCGTCGCGCATGCCCAAAACTCCGTCCGCTTGGAAATGAGCCAGCAACTGGCCGCCGAGCGCGCAATGTACGCCCAACGCTACGAGCTTTTGCTCCAACACAACCAGCAGTTGCAAACCCAACTTGCGATGATCGAAGCCCAACAGGAATCGGACGAAGCCTTGGCGCTGCGGGCCTCGATGCCCTCCAAAAGCGACTGGTCGGCTCCCCCGATCGAATCGAACGAGCAGAAACGTTGCCTGAGCCTGACGGCAAGCCGAGAGGACTTCGATGCAATCCAAGAAGATCTCTCCAACATTCGCAAGCAGATCGCGATCCTCAAGTCCCACAGTAACCCGATCCCTTTCGCTCCAAGTTATGTCGGAACCGAGGAACCCAACGCACAAACCAGACAGCCGCAAACCAGACAGCCACAAACCAGACAACCACAAGCCCTCCAACCGCAAACTTGGCGAACGGCTCGCACGGTCCCTTACACCCCCGTCTTCTCTGGGCCAGCTTCCTCTGGGCCAGCTTCCTCGGGGCCAGCTTCCTCGGGGCCAGCTTCCAACCGTTGATCTCGACGATTGCGGTAGTTGCAGACCCATGCGCCGGATTGCTATACTGCCTGATTGCTATACTGAACGAGCACGAGCACGAAACAAAGCATTGGACCGAAGTGCTCGATCGGGTGTTTTTGACTTGCGACTGAGCCATCTCCTCGCACTCGGTCCATGCAAAAATCGTCAACTTCTCAGGGACAATCCAAATGTGCGGCATCGCTGGAGGGGTGTGGTCGGCCCAATCATCCGGCTTGTCGATCCAACAACTCCGAACCATGACCGATGCGATCGCGCATCGTGGCCCCGATGATGAAGGCCTTTGGGTCTCTCCGGCCAACCAACAATCGAACCATCTAGTCGAAACGGCTTGGAGCGATGGGGTCGCGTTGGGCTTCCGGCGACTCTCGATCATCGACCTCGATACAGGTCGACAGCCGATGTCCAATGAAGACGCATCGGTGCGATTGGTTTTCAACGGGGAAATCTACAACTACCGCGAGCTGAGGCATCGGCTCGAAGGGGCTGGGCATCGATTCGGCTCGCAGAGCGATACCGAGACGATCGTCCATCTCTATGAAGACCTCGGAACGGATTGCTTCAAACATTTCAATGGAATGTTCGCGATCGCCCTTTGGGACTCGAAGAAAAATCGCCTCGTCTTGGCCCGGGATCGGCTCGGGAAAAAACCCCTTTTTTACTGGCACTCCGGGGACCGGCTATTCTTCGCAAGCGAGCTCAAAGCCTTGCGAACTTTACCGGGTTTCCCAACCCAGATCGATCCGAGTGCAATCGATTCGTACCTGACCTACCAGTACATCCCTCATCCAATGACGATCTATACGGGGGTAAACAAGCTACCCCCAGGTCATTTTTTGGTCTTCGAGAATGGCCGAATCGAGATCCAGCGGTACTGGGATATCGATTGGTCCTATCAAACCAACATCAGCTTGGATCAAGCCAAGTCCGAGCTTCGAACCCGATTGACGGCGGCCGTCGAACGCCGATTGCGCAGCGACGTACCCTTGGGGGCATTCCTCTCCGGAGGGATCGATTCCTCGCTGGTATGCGCGATCGCACAAAAACTCCTTTCGACCCCGTTGCGGACCTTTGCAATCGGTTTTTCCGAAGCCGACTTCGACGAAACCCAATATGCCGCCTCGGTGGCCAAGCATCTTGGTACCAAGCACGAGCGGTTTGAAGTTCAGCCCGACGCGGTTGGAATCCTCGACGCATTGGTCGATCACTACGATGAGCCGTTCAGCGATTCGAGCGCCGTGCCGACCTGGTACCTTTGCGAACTGACCCGCCGATCGGTGACCGTAGCCCTCAGCGGCGATGGGGGCGATGAACTCTTTGGAGGCTACGAACGCTATCGCGCTTTGCAACTGAGCGAACAACTCCAACGTTGGCTGCCCGTCGGTTGGCTCTCTAGCTCTCGATGGATCAAAGCCTTGCCCGACTCCAACGCACGACGTTCCGTCCTGCGCCGCATCCGGCGATTCTGCGAGGCCCTCGGGCAGTCCCCTTCCAGACGCTACATCAATTGGATTCAAATCTTCGGAGAACAAGCCCGCATCAATCTTTACCAAGATGCATTCATCGAAGCGCTTCCGAATCGAGATCCCTTCGCGTTCCTCGATCAAGCTTGGACCAAAGCCAACCCCGCCCAACGGGACCCGATGAGCTGCGCGATGGCCGCCGACCTGCAAACCTATATCCCCTGCGATCTGATGACCAAGGTCGACATGGCCTCGATGAGACACTCGCTCGAGGCGCGACAGCCGTTCCTCGATTACACCCTGGTCGAATGGGCGATGAGCTTGCCGCTCGGACTCAAAATGTATCGAGGCAAAGGCAAATGGCTCCTGCGGGAAACCTTCAAAAATGAGCTTCCCGCCGAGATTTGGACAAGACCCAAAATGGGTTTTGGCATACCGATCGCCAAGTGGTTTCGAACCTCGCTCAAGGAACGGACGATCGATGCACTTCTTGCAAACGATGCGAAATGCCACCAGTTCTTTAGACCCGAAGCGATCCGGTCCTTGGTCGACGAGCACATGCAAGGACGAGCCAACCAGGGCTACCGCCTATGGAATCTACTCGTGCTCGAACTATGGCTTCGACGACGAGACGGCTTGTGAGCCCAATGGCCATTGCCCGCCATCGCGAGCCGCTACCGATCCGTTTCCCCACAAGCCAGATTGCTTGTTGGTCGACTCAACCGTCTTCGATGTCCCCTTGGGGTCCGATCCGGACGATAATCCGAAGGCCGAGGATCCGAAAGCCGAGGACCCGAACATCGTCGAGCTACCGAAGGTGTCGAAACGTCCCGAGCCTAGAAAATTCCCTGAAAGGGACCCTGCTGAGGGTGTTCGTTCCATAAAAGCTGTCCGGGGTTCTTGGTGCTCAATGAAAAACAGGCAAGGAAGAATAGGCAAGATCGTTATCGTCGTTCTATTCAGCCAACTTCAACAACAATCCGGTCTAAGCAGTACCTTTTTTCCGGGTTGAGGTTAACCTAAAGAGACCTGCAGACCACAAAGTGCCTGTTCGGACTTGTTAGGGCCGAAGAGGATAGACGTTCCGCTTAGAAAAAGCCAGATCAATGATCCTGTTGATCGACAATTACGACTCATTTACTTACAACCTCGTCCAACGACTCGGAGAAATCGATCCGAGCCTCGATGTCCGCACGGTCCGAAACGATGAACTGACGGTCGAGGAAATCCGACAGATGCGGCCCGAACGGATCCTGCTCTCACCAGGGCCCTGCACTCCGAACGAAGCGGGAATCTGCGTCGAGGTCATCGAAAAACTTCATCGCGAATTCCCTATCCTGGGCGTTTGCCTGGGCCATCAATCGATCGGCCAAGCCTTCGGCGGGAAAATCGTCCGAGCCCCCGAACTCATGCACGGCAAAACCGATCGCATTTCCCACGACGGAAAAGGAATGTTCGCCGAGCTACCCAACCCATTCATCGCAACCCGATACCACTCCCTGGTCATCCTCCCCGAAAGCCTCCCGCCCTGCCTGCAGGTTTCCTCTTGGGTGCAAGACTCCCAAGGCAATCGAATTATCATGGGGGTGCGCCATCGGCAGTTCCCGGTCGAAGGCTGGCAGTTCCACCCCGAAAGTTTTTTGACCGAACCCGGACCGACCCTCCTCAAACGATTTTTGAGCTGGTCAGGTCCACCGTCCGAATAACCCCTTTTCGACCAGCCTCCTTACAGCATGCTTTGCGTCACCGTCGCCCGCACCCGTCATAAACACACCATCCAAGAACATCTCGATGTGGCGGCCCAAGGGGCCAAACTCGTCGAACTCCGGATGGATTACATCGCCCGCAGCATCGATCTGGCCAGGATCCTCAAAAATCGGCCTACCCCCGTGGTCGTGACCTGCCGCCGAAAAGAAGATGGAGGCCGCTGGGAAAAGTCCGAAGAAGACCGCTTGATGCTCCTGCGACAATCGATCGCCACCGGAGTCGAATACATCGACCTCGAAGAAGACACCGCCGCGAAAATCCCTCGCTACGGCAAAACCAAAAGAATCATCAGCTACCATAACTTCGAAGGCATCCCCAACGACCTCGAAGCGATCCACGCTCGGCTGGCCAAGCTCGATGCGGATATTGTCAAAATCGCCGTCCAAGCCAATTCTTTCGACGATACGGCCCGCGTCATCGAAATGATGCGCAACGCCAAAACACCCACCATCGGTATCGCCATGGGCGACTACGGCTCGATCACCCGTATCCTCGGTGCCCGATACGGAGCTCCCTTCACCTACTGCGTCTTCAACCTCGACCGTCGTGTGGCTCCCGGCCAACTCTCCTACAACGACATGAAAAATGTCTACCGCGTCGAGTCGATCACCGCAAAAACCAAAATCTTCGGCGTTGTCGCCGACCCCGTGGCGCAATCCTACAGCCCTATGCTCCACAACAGCGCCTTCGAATCCAACAATCTCGACTACCGTTACTTGCCCTTCCGCGTCGCTGCCGGAGATATCTCCACCTTCATCCGTTGGTGCCAACGCGAAGGTGTCGGCGGCCTGAGCGTGACGATTCCCCACAAACAATCCGTCCTGCCGATGCTCACCCAAGCCGAATCGGCAGCCCAAGGTATCGGAGCCTGCAACACCATCGTCTTTAGCGGCGAAGATCGCATCGGTTACAACACCGATTTTCGCGCTGCCATGGAATGCATCGGTTACGGACTGGCGAAAATCCACGAGGAACCCAATCCCTTCGAAGGCCGCTCGGCACTGATCCTCGGATCCGGGGGCGTCGCTCGGGCTATCGGCTGGGGACTGGCTCAACGACGTGTGCGAGTCTCTTTCGCAAGCCGAAACTTCGAAGCCGCCAGCCAATTGGCCAAAGAACTCGGCGGACGTGCGATGCCTTGGGAAGAACGCCACAGCGTCCAACCCAACGTCATGATCAACTGCACTCCCATCGGCATGTTCCCAGAAATGGACGCTACACCGTTCCGAAAAGAAAACCTCGATGCACGAACCCTGGTCTTCGATACCGTCTACAACCCCGAACAAACTCTCCTGATCCGAAACGCCAAAATGGCCGGATGCCCAGTCATCACCGGCCTGAGCATGTTCGTTCGCCAAGCCGCCTACCAGTACCGCCTCTTTACCGGCCTAGAACCCCCCATCGAGGCCATGACCAAAGCCCTACGAAGGGCCATCTCCCCATTGAACTACAACAACTTCGATGACCTCGATGACGTCGACGAAAAGGAAGCGCAGACCGACGAAGCGGATTGATAATCACCGTACTTGATCTGCCAATCTCGGGCGCTGACATCGTTGGTACAGGTGTATCCCAGCGCGTCTCCGTTTGCGATCAATCCCCAAGAAGATTGCCATCGATGCGCAACTGCCGGCCATAGGCCTGCAGACTGGCGAAATGGATCTCTCCCTGGGGGTCTTGATAACGGATGATTCTTATGTGCCGATCGATCAATCGACTTCGGCAGTCTCAGCCATGGCCGCATCGGCATCGGACATCTCGACCGATGCGATCGCCTTGGACTTCGACTCCCGCAGTCCGCGACTTAGGATATCTCGCAGCAATGGCGAGTAGTCCTCGAATCTCGCTTCGCTAGCAGGGCCATCGGCATACTGAAAAATCGCGTCCCGAGGCTTGGGCCCCAGAGCGATAAGCGTGCTCGAGACCGTACCGTAATCCCCCCCTTGGATGACCATGCTGGCGCGTGCCAACGGATTGGGTAGCCTCGCGAAAACCTTGCTGGCTACAGCCAGGAATTTCACGGGAGAATCCAGGTTTTGCAAGGTCAACAGGCGACCCGCAAGCTGGACGCGTTCGTCGCGCGGATCATTCAGATTCCGCCCTCCGATGATGCTCAAGCCAGGTTGCAGATCCACCACCTCGTCCTCTTGGTCATGGTGAATCGCAAAGCCGAAATCTCGGTCCGCAATCACCAAATTGCAAGCTTCAAAACGGTGTTTGTGAGTCTCCTCGAGCGCTCGCTCGACGGCCTCACGACTATTGGGAGCCTTCAACACTTCTTTGACGAGCAACCCTCGGGAACGATTCGAACCCAAAGGTTCGAATACTCTGCGGTTGCAGATCCCGACGAATACTCCGTGTTGGTTGACTCCCAACCAAGTTCCCCCGCTACGTTGATCGAGGGGACACAGAACGCGAGGTTTTCCAGATTGAATACTCGGCGAATGACTCCGCCGATCATAAAACTCCTCGCGATTGGTGGCCACGAGGATAGGACTCTCTGGAACCACGCGATATTGAATGGCGATCAAGCACATCGCAACATCAGCACTTTCTATGGCTGGAGTGTGTAAGGATACGAGCCACGGCGTAATGGCCACGATTCACGCGTACAAAGCGTGATAACAGACCCGCTGTAGCCGTAGAATCTAACCCCCCTACCTAGGCGTAGTCACCCCCCAAAACGGAGGAATCGTAAAAATTGTTGAAATCTTGTCAAAATCGTTGCGATCAGGCTCAAGTCCCAACATCCGACCCTACCACCGACCTACCATCGATTTCACACGCCTTGCTATCCGCTCCAAAAAAGCCATATTCAGCCATCCCTGCGTTGTTATACTCTTCGACTCGCTTGGCAAGTGCCGGGCATGTCCTACCTCCTCGTGTCCCCAAGATGAATGCTTCGTTAGTCGAGAGTGGACGCAGCCGACTCGGCAAGCAAATCCCAGTTCAAATCGCCTCTACCGGCATGTTCGCCCCAACACGCATCGTGACCAACGAGGACTTGGCACTGCTGGGCTGCGATAGCCAGTGGATCATCCAACGGACCGGTATTCACGAGCGAAGATTCGCAAGCGACGATCAAGCCTCTAGCGACCTGGCCTATCTGGCCGCCATCGATTGCTTGAGCCGCGCTAAGGTCGATCCCAAAGAGGTCGATCTGGTCCTTGTGGCCACCATCACGCAAGACTTCATGACTCCCTCGACAGCCTGCATTTTGCAACGCAAGCTCGGGTGCATCGCGCCGGCCTTTGACATCAATGCAGCGTGCTCAGGATTCATGTATGGGCTGATCGTCGGCTCACAGTTTGTCGCCAACGGGCTGGCTCGAAACGCCCTGATCGTCGGAGCCGAAGTCATGAGCAGGACGGTCAATCCATCGGATATCAAAACCTATCCACTCTTCGGCGATGGTGCCGGCGCGGCCCTGCTCCAACCGGTCGAACCGACCGCCTCGAGCGATCCGAAAACCATGACCGGAATCCTCGCCTTTACCCTCGGTGCCGAAGGCTCTCCTGAATCGCTCTGCACCCCAGGGGGTGGATCCAGAGAACCGCTGACCCCCGAAGGCTTGGCCCAAGGCCGACAGTACATGCAAATGGACGGCAAAGCCGTTTTCAAGTGGGCCGTCCGCTGCGTCGTCGACAGTTGCAAAGATGTCGTGGCAGCCTCGGGATACTCCCTCGAGGATGTCGATCTTTTGGTCATGCATCAAGCCAACACGCGGATCATCGATGCGGCGATCAAAGATCTCCAAATCTCGCCAGATAAAGTCATCGTCAACCTCAACCGATACGGAAACACCTCGGCAGCGAGCATCCCTTTGGCGCTTCACGAGGCGAACCTGCAAGGCAAACTACAAAAGGGCAAGCTGGCACTTCTGTGCGGCTTCGGCGCCGGCTTGACCTGGGGAACCGCCCTCCTGCGCCTCTAATCCCTCCGATCGGCTACGGCCTATCCATCGCTGCCAATCCGGTGCCAGGCACCTTTGCGATCCCCGAATCGGAATGCTGGCAAATCTCGTCCTCGCACCCGGTGCCAGGCACCTTTGCGATCCCCGAATCGGAATGCTGGCAAATCTCGCCCCCGCGCCCGGTGCCAGGCACCTTTGCGATCCCCGAATCGAAATGCTGGCAAATCTCGCCCTCGCGCCCGGTGCCAGGCACCTTTGCGATCCCCGAATCGAAATGCTGGCAAATCTCGTCCCCGCACCCGGTGCCAGGCACCTTTGCGATCCCCAATCGAAATGCTGGCAAATCTCGTCCCCGCACCCGGTGCCAGGCACCTTTGCGATCCCC
>QWPJ01000082.1 GCA_003671195.1 Planctomycetota bacterium | reverse complement strand
CTATACGAAGGTTCGGCGACTGAGCAAGCCTGGCAAAGCGGTCTCGATCTCGGTCCCGACTTTAGAGAAAGAACAGATCATCACGACAGGGATTACGGCTCAAAACGGCAGCATCGAGGTGAACTTTGGAGCCGATCAGATGGATTGGGAATGGCAGTCTGAATTGCCGATTGCACCGAGCATCACCTTGGTATCGAAACCTGCGAACAATCTTGTCGAAAAGTGGCTGGTGGAAACCTCACCGGTATGGAGCATGAACTCCGAGGGGAGCAAACCGATTTTCGATATCAGCAGACCGACCTTGGTCCCCGAGTGGAATCCATGGCCGGGCGATTCGGTGGTGCTCAACTTCCAGCGTCCCTCGGCTGTTGCGGGCAAGTTATTGACGATTCAATCGTTAGCCCATCAAGTCGAGGTCGGGAATCGGCAGCGAAAATCGCTCCTGTCCTTCCAGATCGAATCGAGTCTAGGGGGTGAACAAGCCATCGCGTTGCCAGCAGGTGCGACGGTTACCGAAATGCTCGTCGGACAACGGAGTGTTCCGATCCGAAGGCAGGGTGAACAAGTCTTATTCAATCTCCAGCCTGGACCCCAAGAGGTAAGTATCGAGTGGACCGATGAGATTCCTATCGCGAGTTTCATCGCCTTACCGGCCATTGAGATACCCGACGAGGTGGCCAACATCCGATCCCACATGAGTATCCCCACCTCGCGATGGGTGCTTTGGGCCCATGGGCCGCAACGAGGCCCAGCGGTCCGTTTTTGGGTTGTATTGACTTTATCCCTTTTAGTGGCTTGGGTTTTGGGAATGCGTCCCGATTCGCCGCTGAAGACCTTTGAATGGATGCTCTTGGCGATCGGATTGACGCAAGTCCACATTGTCGCCTCGCTCTTGGTGGTCGTTTGGTTGTTCTCGATCAGTTTCCGCAGAAAGCTTCAGCCTGATTCGCTCAAGTTCTGGGAGTTCAATTTTTTGCAGGTCGCCAACGGAGTCTTAACCGCAGTGGCCATCGGTGCCTTGGTTTGGGTCGTCACGGCGGGTCTGCTCGGCTCGCCCCGCATGTTCATCGTCGGGAACGAATCTTTTGAGGGGAACCTGAACTGGTTCACACCTCGGTCGGACAAAAATTTGCCCGAGCCATGGGTATTGTCCGTTTCGATTTGGTATTATCGATTGCTCATGCTCGTATGGGCCTTGTGGCTGGCCAATAGCTTGCTGCACTGGCTCAAAGAATGGTACCAATCGCTTACCTTCGGCGGTGCTTGGAGAATCTCTGAGCATAGCGGCAAGGACCATGCGGCAAAGGCCGACAGGGAGCAACGGCTCTCATGAAGCCCAGGGCAAGCCATGGGTCCTTAACGAAGGGGAAATCAGAGGAATTTCAACCATGAAAAATCAGCGTCCGATTGGGTGGGTATTTTTTCTAGCGATTGTTTTTGTTTTGCGAGAAACGCCGGTGCAAGTCGACGCTTGCTGCCCTGTCTCGAGGATGGGCAAGAACTATCGGATCGCTGACCAGCGGGTTTTGATCGCTTGGGACCCCCAGACAAAGATCGAGCATTTCGTCCGCCAAGCCGCCTTTGATCCCGCTCTGAGCGCACAACCAACGACCGAGCAGACGTCTGGCCAACGGAATGAATCGGCAGATCGTTCCGAATCCAAGGGGGTCGAACCGGACGATTTTGGGTTCTTGGTCCCATCCCCAAGCGAGCCTCAGATCGAGGAGGCTGATGCACGGGTTTTCGATGCTCTTGAAACGGCCATCGAGCCTAGGATTCAGATCCAGGACCGTTGGAGCGTCAATCCATTCCCTTTGGCTTTGTCCCCACTTTTGTTGGCCGCGAGTCAAACGACGCCAAGGGTTAATTCCAGCGCGGCCCCCACGTCGGGCGTTGCGGTTTTGCAGAGCAAGAAGGTCGCCGGCTACGAGGTCGCCGTGCTGAGGGCAAGCGATGCGGGAGAACTCGTCGGTTGGCTCAAAGAGAACAACTACGAGGTCCGCAAGGATTTGCAGGAATGGGTCGAGCCTTACGTGCGCGATGGCTGGCTGATCACTGCGTTCAAATACGATATCGGTTCGAAGCGAGCCAGAGTCGGCAGTGTACGAATTTCGTTTGCCACCGATAAACCTGTGTTTCCTTATCGGGTTCCGAAGGACCAGATTTCCGAGCAGGGACGTGGCAATTTGTTGAAGATATTCGTCGTCGGTCCGGGGCATGCCTCAGGTAGCTTGGGGCAAGCCGACTCGAGTTTAGCTTGGAATCGCGGCAAGCTCCGTTATTCGATGCCGATGGAGCGAGAGCCTCTCGAAGAATTGCTCGGGGATTCGATCCCTCAGGGATCGTTCTCTTCTCCGGAGCGGATGTGGTTGACGGCATGGGATGATCCGACTTGGCCATCGAGCCAGGAGGATCTATGGTTCGGCTTCGATCCAGGCGGAGTCGCTTATCAAGAAGTCCGAACTGTGGTTCGCGACCGACTCATTTATCTTCCCATCGATGTGCTCGGGCTTCTTGCGATCGGCGCCGGACTGGTGATCCGACGCCGAAGGGGATTAACAAAACTGAGCTAGTATTACGATTTGTTCCGTCGGGACCGTTTTCGGGATCCTGCTACGAGACCTCCGAGGAGCGACCCAAAAAGAGCGATCGACGATGGCTCAGGAACGACATTGCCTGGATCCTGCAATCCGGTAATCGACAACGAACCGTAGGTTACCTGTAGGTCAAGGACAGTGCCGTCCTCCAAAACCAGATCGTCGAGCCCCAAATCGAAATCTTCCGCGAATAGGTGGATCGATTCGCCGACGGCTCCGCCGCTGACAGTGAAACTCGCCAGCCGCAACGTCGAGAGTGTACCGCTGACGATCGTTCCGAGAGGATCCTCGCTGAGCGATGGCAGCAGATCAACTTGTTCAACGGTTCCGATAGCACTAGCGGTATCCAGAACAATGTTCGAGGAGCCCTGCCCGTTATCGAAGAAACGCCCGGATTGAACGCCGTGGTCGAGGAGATTGGAGATCGTAAAGCTATTGGAGCCCGACCAAGTGAACTTGATATTCCCGGAGATTGTCGCCAGGGTACCGATTGCGGAAGTATCTGTGATATCACGAGTTTCGCGTAGAACCACATCGACGATCGTCGATGAACCGACGAAAAAAGATGCTCGTTGGACCAAAGCCACTTCGCTCATAACGGCTGAGTAACTTCTGGGGGCAAGCCAACAGAGGCTCCCCAATGTTGCGATCAATAAAAGTACTGTCTTCATGGAATCCTTCCCAATATGCAGTGAAATAAGAACTAAATAAACGCTTGTGTCGAACGGCTACAGAGCGCGCCGGCGGCGATTTCGATTCGAGGAGAATTGAGTGATATCCGAACCGGCAGAGACCGACCCGTTTCCGTCCCAGTCCATCGCGGCGTTGTATGCGAGCTGAGCGTTTCGCAGAGCAACAGCGTCGGTTCCATCGACATCCCCATCTCCATCGCTGTCGCCATACATTCGGAAGAATCGGTCGGTAGCTAGATCTCCGAAGGTCGCATCGCCTACCAATGCGAATCCTTCCGACTTGACCTTGGTAGGCTCGATCCTAAGGACATAGTTCCCATCGCTCAGGGAGTTCCCGTTGGTTGCACCAAGAGGGCCACCGGCACGCTGGACTACCCCATTGACGACCGTTCCATTGCTAGGTGGGGATTGAGCCCCCGGTGCAGCCGAAAACACGATGGTAAAGCTCGAGTGGGTACCCGAGGATGGCGAGATCACCAATTGGTCCTGAGGAACAAAGACCGAACTCGGCGCAAAGAGCCCGATGTTCTCGAGCCGAAACGCGCCGGAATCCAAGGATACCGGCGAGCTGAAACTCACCGAGAGCGAGGTGATCATAGAGCGTTGGTTGGAGTTTGCGAAGGCAACACCTCCGTTGACCACTGCCGAAGTAAACGACGGGCCGATGGAGAAACTCCAATCGCTTGGTAAACCGGGTGGGACAGACTCCCAGTTCGCAGAGGTATTCCCGATCGCCGAGCGCAGTTGGCTAGGAACGCCGTTGTACACGGCACCTGCTGGTTTGTATCGGGCAGCGGAACCTGAGGGTTTGATGAAGGTTGTTCCAAGAGTCAGTCCTGCAGGCCGAGCGCTGGTGGATGTCCCAATGGCAACTCCATAGATGAACGCAGACGGGGTTGCTGAGGCTGTAGGTAACGCTTTGTAGATGTAGATTTCATCATTGTTGTTTCCGAGACCAATACCGGCTGGTATGTCCCAGTCGTAGCTAGTCGTGGAAACATCGTTTCCGCCCCAAGGCAGACTGATGATCGTACCGGCAGGTATCGACTGACCGGGCTTGACCGTAAAGGTGGCTTCCGCCTCGTTCAAGTCCGTGAAAGACGATCCGCCATCGACGGCAACTTCGTTATCGCTGACGATGAAACGGGTGCCACCGGTAAGCTCGACCATGGTCATGATCATGATCGAGTCGTTTGGGGACCCTGCAGTATTGTAGCCAAGGACGACAATAGCTCCTGGCCCTAAAGATGTGACAGGATTGACCGTGATCGTTTCGTCATCTTCGAACGGCACGCTCAATGGATTCCCAGCGACATCGGTGATCACAGCCCCCTCAGGGATACGAAGTTTCAGAGTTCCCCCCGTCGTTGGAGTAATCACCACGCTGAATACCCCTGGGCTCGATTCGACGACCGAACCGACCGAGATCGATGCTGTGCCGGCGTTGCTGAAATCGATTGCAGTAACGCTCGATCCATCGATGTCTTCACTGAAGCTGATCGTGTAGGTCAGAGGACTTTCAGCAAAGAGGCTTCCTGTCGAGTTATGAGTGATGTTTGTGATCGTCGGCACGATCGCGTCGACGGTCAGGACTTCATCATCGAAGACCGGTACCACCAACCGATTGCCCGATAGATCCTCGATGACGCCTTGGATCATCAATTGCAGCTCCGTACCACTTGTCGGGCTGACCTCCACGGTGACAACACCTGGTGCGATCTCGGTGATCGTACCGATGGAGATCGCCGAGGATGCGGCATTGGCGAAATCCTCGGCGCTCACGGTGTTGCTGTCGATATCTTCACTGAAGGTGATTGTGTAAGTCACCTTTTGATTGACTCTCACAAGATTATCCGAGTCATCGTCGGCGATCGAAACGACCGTCGGAGGTGTGGTTTCCCCGCCGGAGATCACATCGAGGGTTGTGTCGTCCTCAAGAGGGACCGCCAGGGCGTTTCCGGCCAAGTCCTTGATAACCGCAGTGCCTGGAATTCGAAGTCGGAGTGTCCCTGTACTCGTGGGTGTCACTTGCACTCTCAATACAGAGGGGCTCGATGCAGAAATATTCCCAACCACTATGTTCGCAGAACCAGCATTGCTGAAGCTGGCTGAGGTGACAGTATTTATATCGATCGGCTCATTGAAAGTGATCGTATAAGTCAGGGTGTCGTTGAGGGTGACTTCGTCGTCGAGGTCGCCGTCATCGATCGAGGTAACCTGGGGAGCGGTATTGTCGGGAACCAAGTCGAGGCCACGGAATACATAATTATTACCTGCCGATGCCAAAAGGGCCGCGGAGGTTGGAATGGCACCCGTATCGGCAATCGATATCATTCGATTGTTCGAAGTCTCATTGGTTGTCGCATAGAGCGTTGCAACCCCCGAGGAGAAGGAGCCAGATAGGCCACGGATTCCGACACCGGAGGCCCCTAAATTGGTCGATGAGGCACCCACGAGTAAGGACCAACTCTGCGACCATACGGTTCCGTTGAATGTCCATTTCTGAAGCCCGCCACCGGCCGAGTTGCGATCATCGGCGATGTAGGCCAGATCAAGACTGCCGTTTGCATCGGTATCGAACATGACAAATCCATAGGGGCTCGAATTAGCCCCGGTGTTGATGGCAAGGTTCGTCGATTGCCCCGAAGTGGTCGGTAGTCCCGAGCCCACGGACGAAACCCCCAGGAACGATCCGCTTGCCGAAGACACATAGAGCTGATTGCCATAGATCTCGACGTTGCGCATGTTCGTCAATTGCCCAGACGCCGTGCTCGAAACCTGCGTGAAGGCCGAGCCATTGTAATGCCAAAGTCCGCCCGTGCTTGGAGTTCCAGAACCGGTACCGGTTGCATAGAACGTCGTTGCACTAGTTGGAATCAAGCTGCGAAAATTATTGCCTGTAAATGGCATGCGACCCGAGGTTGGAAACAGCGTCCTCGAGGCTACTGCTCCGTCAGATCCGAGTACCGTGCCGACTTTGGTGTTGGTGCTAGCTACGCCTGCGGATCCGGCGGATGCGTTGTAGCCTGGCACTCCCACAAAACCATTCAATACGTTCAGGTACCCGTTACTTGTTGCTGATCCCGAATCGGTGACTTGGTCTGTACCGGATGTTGGAAAGCGGATCGACTGAATCGCAGGACCACCGGTAGTGGCGAATTCAAGCACGGCTACTTCAGCCGCTACGTTGGTCAAGGCAACCGATCCATCGCCGATTCGCTCGACGAGAAGATTGCCCCCTGTGATCGATGCCAAAAGGCATCGATCTTCGAGACGCTCCAAAGAGGCTCTCAGCTGCAATCGCTTGAGCTCTCGGAGTTTCACTGATCGCAAACGACGATTTCTAGATTTCCACACAATACCCCTCCTTGGTGACTGCCAGCCTTAGCTGATCGCTGGCGTTGGTTGATCCGGTAAGCGAAAGCTCCTCTCTCGCTGTGTTGATCAACTTAACTTCAACGCAAAGGGCCGTTTCTCAAAGGCCATTAAAAACCGATGAAGAAGCAGCGAAGGTTTTGGGTGAATTCGAACAAAGGCCGATTCCTTAGCAAATCCTCAGGGGATGGATATCGGTTACAATGGGGTTCTTTTCAAGGTGCCGGGCAAACCGCCATTGTTTTACGTACTAAAGACACTGGATTCCTAGCCGTGATGATCCCCATGAATGCTTACTTTTGTTCCTTGAGCTCGGCGAGGTTGAGCTCGGCTAGGTCCGCCGCAACTTCCTGTTTTTCCGTTCTGGGATCGGTCCTGCTCGGGCTGGCTCTGCTCGGGCTGGACGAACTCGTCCCAGTCGCAGCCGACGAAGGGCCGTCAACACGGTATTTGGAACCTGACGAACAGGTGTCTTTCAACCGCGACATTCGGCCGATTCTTTCGGCTGCCTGCTTGCGCTGCCATGGCCAGGACACCGAAGACCGCCAGGCGGGTCTGCGTCTGGATCTTTTCGAATTCGCAACCGCCAAGCGGGAATCCGGATCGGCTATCGTTCCAAATCAGCCCGACGAGAGCCTACTGTGGCGACGAATCGTATCGAGCGATCCGGACCAAGTCATGCCACCTCCGGACGCGACGCGTCAACTATCGCAAGAGGAGAAAAACATCCTCAAGCAGTGGATCGCCCAAGGCGCCCAGTATGAGAAGCACTGGGCATTTGAGCCTATCCGAGCTTCCGCATCGTTGGCTCCCAAGAGCGATGCTCCCGCAGTGCCACTGCGCGTTTGGATCGACCAGCAGATCGAGCGCCAGGCTACCGAGGCCAAGCTTCCCATCTTGGGAGCTACCGATCCTCGGACCCTGGTAAGGCGACTGGCATTTACCCTCACGGGCCTACCTCCTGAGATCGAGGATGTCGACCAATTTGCACTGGCCCCCTCGCAGGATGCTTACGAAAAACTCGTCGATCGGTATCTTGCCTCCGAACATTTCGGCGAAGAGATGGCCAAGCACTGGCTCGATGTGGCACGCTATGGAGACACCCATGGTTTGCATCTGGATAACCATCGGCAGATCTGGCCCTACCGCGATTGGGTCGTCAATGCTCTCAACAGCAATATGCCCTTCGATCAATTCACCATCGAGCAACTTGCGGGCGATCTACTCGAGAACCCGACGCAATCGCAACTGGTCGCCACCGGCTTTAACCGATGCAACGTCACGACCTCTGAAGGGGGTGCGATCAACGACGAGTTCCTTCACCGATACGCCGTCGATCGCACCAGTACGACCATCCAAGCCTTCCTCGGACTTACGGGTGGATGTGCGGTGTGCCACGATCATAAATTCGATCCGCTGAGCACGCGCGAGTTCTACTCGATGTACGCATTCTTCTACAACAACGCCGACCCGGCCATGGATGGCAATATCCAGACCACCGCGCCGTTCCTCAAACTCGCCACCCCCGAGCAACAAGCCCAACTCGATCGGCTCGCCGAAGGCTCCAAGGAATCGCTTGAGAAACTCTACGAGTTGGCCGAACGCTGGAGTTCCCAGTCCCCGGTCGACACCCCAGTGGTCGATACCCAAACAAGCCCACTGAAAACCGCCACGCACGTTTGGATCGACGACGATCTGCCGATGGGGGCAACCCAACGCAACACATCGCGCAACGCCGATCGCTGGAGCATCGATGAAGTCGCACCACCGATGGGCAAACGGGCCCTGGTGACCGAATTTGGGGCTAAGCTCGAGCAGAGCATCCAAGGGGGAATCGTTCCAAAATGGATCATGGAGAACGGTCAACTGAGCGTATGGGTTCAGCTCGATTCCGACGAACCACCCGAGGCGATCTTTATCGAGATCAAAAGCGATCGAGGGACCAAGCGATGGGTCTGGGCCGATCAACCTCAGAACGCCCAGCTTGTCGATGCGGACCCCGATCGTATCGTCGGCAAGCTTCCCAAGGCAGGATCGTGGGAACTGCTCTCGTTTGCACCCGACGGATTTCCCGTCGGCGCGTTGGTCACCGAAATCAAGGTGGGTTTATACGGCGGAATCTGCTACTGGGACGGCCTTTTGATCCGAGGCACAATCCGCCCCGAAGACACACTCCTAAGCGATTGGAAAGCTTGGTGGAAACAGCATGGCAAGAAACCGGTACCTCATCTGGAAACCCCGAGATTCCGAGGGGTCAATCTGCTTCAAGCCATCCAAGAGGGGGAAAGCTCCGATGCCGCAAAGCATGCCTCCCGTCAGGTCAAAACCTACTTTACCGCTTGGATTGCAAGCGACGTTCCCAAGGAAATCGTCCAAGCCCGAGAGGCATGGAAATCCATCGAAATTCAAAGGCGAATGCTCGAAGATAGCATCCCCGGCACCATGATCTATCGCGATCTAGGAAAACCGCGACAAGCCCACGTGATGCTCCGAGGCCAATACGACAGCAAGGGAGAGCCCGTCGAGCCAGGAACACCCGCCGCATTGCCAGCGATGCAAAAGCCCGAGATGCAAAAGCCCGACGCAGGCGATGCCAAAACCTCAAGCCGCCTGGAGCTTGCTCGCTGGATCGTCTCGGACCAAAATCCCCTGACAGCCCGTGTGACCGTCAATCGCTTCTGGCAGCAAGTCTTCGGAGTCGGCCTAGTCAAGACCTCCGATGATTTCGGCACGCAAGGGACTCCGCCTAGCCACCCTCAACTTCTCGATGATCTGGCCCATAGTTTCCGCAGCTCCGGCTGGGACATCAAAGGCTTCCTCAAGGAGCTCGTCATGACCCAAGCATTCTGCCGGGATGCGACCCTGAGCGAGCAAGCCTTGGTCCAGGACCCTGAGAATCGGTATTTGGCCCGAGGGCCCCGCACTCGGCTCGATGCCGAACAGATCCGCGACAATGCGTTGGCCGTCAGCGGAATCCTCAATCGCAAACTAGGCGGCCCTGGCTTTCGCGGATATCAGCCTCCCAATATTTGGGAACCGGTCGGTTACGGAGATTCCAACACACGCTACTATGTCCAACAGCATGGCCAGGATCTCTACCGTCGAAGTCTCTACGCCTATGTCAAGCGAACCGCACCTGTGCCCTTCATGTCGAACTTCGATGCCCCCAACCGCGAGTCGTTTTGCACGCGGCGCGAACGAAGCAACACACCGCTCCAAGCGCTCCAACTGATGAACGATGTCCAGCAGATCGAGGCCGCGCGATGCTTGGCCGAGAGCCTCATCAAGCAATCCCCCCAAGGGGACGACTTGCAGATCGATCGGATCTTTCGACGGGTCTTGGCCCGTTCTCCGGACGATTACGAACGAAGTCAAATCATGGGATTTGTCCAGAAAACCCGCGCAAGGCTCGCCGAGAGTCCAGCCGACGCACTCAAAATCGCTCGCGCGGGTGAACGCTGGCCCGAGAGCGGACTTGCCAGGGACCAAGTCGCTCTCTGGACGCTCGTGTGCAACCTGGTTTTGAACCTCGACGAGACCGTGACCCGAAATTAACTCCGATTAGCCGAAGGCATAGATACACATGTGGAATTCAAATCGACGGAGTTTCTTTCAGCAAGCATCCTTGAGCATGGGTCCGATCGCCTTGGCAGCGATCGACTCGGGAGCAGGGCATTCGGCTGAGACCTCAGGCCGAGTCCATCCTCCGCTCGATGGATTGCCCCATTTTCCACCCAAAGCAAAATCGATCATCTACCTCCATATGAATGGAGGACCTTCGCAGATCGATCTCTGGGATTACAAGCCCGAGTTGGCCGAGCAGTTCGACAAGGACCTTCCCGACTCGATACGCAAGGGTCAGCGAATCACGACCATGACCAGCGGCCAAGCCCGATTGCCCGTGGCTCCCAGCAAATTCAAATTCCAGCAGCATGGCCAATGCGGTCGCTATGTCAGCGAGCTACTTCCCCACACAGCCCAGATCGTCGATGAATTGGCCGTCCTGAAAACCGTCCATACCAACGCCATCAACCACGACCCAGCCTGCACGTTCGTGATGACCGGAAACGAGGTACCCGGCAAACCTAGTCTAGGCTCGTGGCTTTCCTACGGGCTAGGTAGCCAAAGCGAGGATCTTCCAGCCTTTGTCGTCCTGACCCCAAGTTGGTCGGCCAACGCGATGGCCCAAGCCCTTTTTACCCGCATGTGGTCGAGCGGTTTTTTACCAACCCAATACACCGGCGTTGCGATGCGAAGCGGTGCAGATCCTGTGCTGTACCTAAGAAACCCCGACGGAGTGGTTCCTCAAGACCGCCGAGCCATGCTCGATGCACTCTTGAATCTCAACAAGCACCGCTTCGAGAGCCTCCATGATCCAGAGATCCAAACCCGAATCTCCCAATACGAAATGGCCTTTCGTATGCAGTCAAGCGTCCCGGAACTCGTCGAATTCCAAGAAGAACCGGCTCATGTTCTAGAGATGTACGGCCCCGAAGTTTCCAAACCAGGGACGTTTGCCGCAAGCGCCCTTTTGGCAAGAAGAATGGTCGAAAGGGGAGTGCGCGTCGTGCAAATCCTCCATCGCGGTTGGGACCAACACGGTAACATCGCAGGCGACCTGCCTGCCCAATGCCGCGATGTCGATCAAGCCTGCGCAGGCTTGATCAAGGATCTCAAGCAACGCGGGCTCCTCGACTCAACCCTGGTCGTCTGGGGCGGCGAATTCGGACGGACCGTCTACTGCCAAGGGGGGCTTACCAAGACCAACTACGGGCGAGATCACCATCCGAAGTGTTTCAGCATGTGGATGGCCGGTGGAGGGGTCCAAGGTGGAATCGAATATGGAAAAACAGACGATTTCAGCTACAACATCGCCGAGAACCCCGTCCACATCAACGACGTCAACGCCACGATATTGCACTGCATGGGAATCGATCATCAGCGGTTCACTTTCCCATTCCAAGGCCTTGAGCAACGCCTAACCGGGGTCGAACCCCAACGCGTTGTCCACGAATTGCTCGCGTAAGACTATCTGCCGACCTCCTCGGCTTCTTCATGCTATATTAACACCGCCTTCATGTAGGCGTGTTAACATTCTTCAAAACGGTAGAGGAAGATGTCATTGCACTTAAATCAAGATTTGGACGAAGCCCGAGTTTCGTTGCTAAAGCTTTCCGGAATGGTCGAGGACATGATCGCCCTGGCGGTTAAGTCGTTGATGCAACGGCAAGGCATCCTAGCAAGCGATGTGGTGCGCAGAGACTCCGATGTCGATCGCGCCGAGGTCCGGATCGAAGAGGACTGCCTGAAGATGCTCGCGTTGCACCAACCGGTTGCGGCCGATCTACGTCGGGTCACGACCATGATGAAAGTCAACAACGACCTCGAACGCATGGCTGATCTAGCTTGCAATATCGCTCAACGAGCCGATAGCCTTTGCCCCCACCCGGAATTTCCGATCCCCGACGGCATCAATGAAATGGCCACCATGGTCACTCGGATGGTTCGAGCCAGTCTCGATGCCTTCGTCCGAAACGACTCGGCTATGGCTCGAAGCGTCATCGTCATGGACGATCCGCTCGACGCGAAAAATGTCCAAGTGATCGGGGTTTTGGCAAAATCGATCCAAAACGATCCGACCCGAGTCGAAGCCGCATTGCACGCTTTTTCTGCTTCCAGGCACCTGGAGCAAATCGGCGATCTTGCAGTGAGCATCGCCGAGGACGTGATCTACATGGTCGAAGGGGTCATCATTCGGCATCGACAAGCAAGCTAGCAGCCGACATCATGTTGCAAGCACCTTGGACGACGGAAAGACTATGCCAAAAAGTAAAATCTTGGTGATCGAGGACGATCGGGCGATTTCAGAAATCCTCGTCTACAACTTGGATAAAGCGGGCTACGAAGTCACCTTGGCTATCGACGGCCGCGACGGAGTCAATCAAGCCCAACTCAAACTCCCTGACATTGTTTTGCTCGACGTCATGCTCCCGATCATCGATGGAGTCGAGGTCTGCCGACGCCTGCGGAGCAAACCCGAAACGGCCACGGCGATCATCATCATGCTGACCGCGAAAACCGAAGAAGCCGATCAGCTCATCGGATTTTCCGTCGGTGCAGACGATTATGTGACCAAGCCCTTTAGCGTCCGGGTCTTGATGGAACGCATCAAGGCCCTGCAGCGCCGCAAAACTGCGAAACTCGATGACGACAACGATGTCGTGACCCGTGCAGGGATCACTCTGGATCGACGGCGCTATCGCGTCAATGTCGACGGACAACTCGTCGAACTGACCAAGAGCGAATTTCGATTGCTCGATACACTCATCCGTCAGCCAGGGCGCGCGTTCGATCGAACCGAACTGATCGACTCGGCATTAGGCGAAGACACCCTGGTCCTCGAACGGACCATCGATGTGCACATCCGTGCCCTACGCAAAAAAATCGGCCCCAATGCCGACGCAATCGAGACGGTTCGCGGTGTCGGGTACCGCTTTCGTGAAGACTGAAAAAACGAGCTCAAGCGGGTTGTAAATACCGAATTCGCTTGGTTTTCGGTGGATTTACTCAAAAAAACAGGGTCTTTCCTCAGGGTTTTTTTGTAAATCTCCGTAAATTCCTTGGGATTCTGCCCATATTCGGCTCTGTCCCAGTTGCATTTTGTCTAGCTCCACCTTTAATTCAGCCTGATCGGAATTGTTCTTTGTCGAACATCCCATCGGTTTCGAGTCCATCACCGAATCAAGTACAAGGGTCCTCTACATGGCGAAAGCAGCTGCAAAGGCCGAAAAGCCTCTCACCAAAGTTCAAATCTTCTCCAACATCGCGGAAACAACCGGCTTGTCTAAGAAACAAATCGCCGAAGTTTTCGAGGCTCTCAAGGCCGAAATCTCCAACGCGATCGGAAAGAAAGGGGTCGGAACCTTCGTCGTTCCTGACCTGGCCAAAATCGTTCGCATCCAGAAGAAAGCCCTTCCAAAGCGACAAGTCCGCAACCCACAAACCGGCGAAATGAAGTGGGCAGATCCCAAGCCAGCTTCGACCTCCGTGAAGGTTCGCCCTCTAAAGAAACTCAAAGACATGGTCTAATCGACCCGTCTGTCTGAGCCATCTTTCAAAAGACATCCATCAGCCGTTTCGCCTAAGCCGCGACTCGGCTGATTTTTTTTCGTTTCCATCGGACAAAAACGCTAAGAAGAAGAAGGAAACGCAAGGGCGCAGCGAAGACCAAGAAAAAAACGCAAAGGCGCAAAGACGCAAAGGCGCAAGGAAGAAAATAAGAAGGGGGATGGCAGAGGATTGCACCCAAGATTGCACTCTGGATTGCAGGTAGGAAGGCACGGTGAAAATGTTCTTTTTAGGTTTTGGCTCCCCGGTTTTCTTTGCGTCCTTGCGCCTTTGCGCCTTTGCGTTTTTTTCTTCCCCGTCTTTGCGTTCGTCTTCGCGTTCGCGTTACCATTAACGATCATGACCGATCGCAAGCTTCGACCTACCTCGTTCGATTATGCCCTGGCAGCCCTTTCGCCAATTCTGATCATTCTGATGATCGGATCGCTGGTCTATTTCCTGCTCACCACGCTCTACCGAGGTGACTTCCAAGCACGCCTGATGTGGATCCTCGGCCTCTTTACCATGGCCTCGGTCCTGATCACCCGCATCGCAATCGAACAGTCTCGCGCGCAGTCCTTCACCTACCTGGGACTTCTCAGCGCAGCGACCTTGCTTGTCGCCCCACGTTTTTTTGTCCTCGAAGGTTTCTTAGCACCCTTGAGCATCCCCATCCTCATCGGGTTCCTAGCACTGATCGTCTTTCTTGCCGACCGAATCACCATGGACTGCACCAGCGTCGATGATGCGCACGATAGCCACGGATACGGGCTGCTGCAGTCTTTGGGGATTTTCAAACGCTCCGACAGCCCAGTTCCTGCCACCCCAGAGAGCTCGAACAAGGAATCCCGAAGCCACAACCCTGGCGTTTGGATTCTGTATTTCGCTCTTTTAGCTCTTCCCGTTTTCGGCCTCGGACAATTCTTTCTGCCCAGCGTCCAAGCCCAACGCGTGGCACTGGCCTGCTTGGTAATCTACCTCGGTTCGGCTCTTGCTTTGTTGGTCATGATCTCGCTGCTCGCACTTCGACAGTACGTTCGGCAACGGGATGTCGAAATGCAAACGGGGATGTCTTGGAACTGGTTAGCCACCGGCATCGGTTCGGTCCTAGGACTCGTACTGCTCATGGCGATCCTACCTCTGCCCATGCTCGGAACGAGCAATTGGGAATTACCGTTCAAACTCTCAAGTCGCAAGGACCAAACACCGAGCCAATGGGGCTGGGGCAACGAAGGAGTCAAGCAGCAACAACAACCTCAGCAACAACAACCTCAGCAACAGCAACCTCAGCAGCAGCAACCTCAGCAGCAGCAACCCCAGCAGCAGCAACCCCAGCAGCAGCAACCCCAGCAGCAGCAACCCCAGCAGCAGCAACCCCAGCAGCAGCAACCCCAGCAGCAGCAACCCCAGCAACAGCAACCCCAGCAACAGCAACCTCAGCAACAGCAACCTCAGCAACAGCAACCCCAGCAACAGCAACCCCAGCAACAGCAACCCCAGCAACAGCAACCCCAGCAACAGCAACCCCAGCAACAGCAACCTCAGCAACAGCAACCCCAGCAACAGCAACCCCAGCAACAGCAACCTCAGCAACAGCAACCTCAGCAACAGCAACCCCAGCAGCAGCAACCGAATACTTGGAGTCCACCGAAGATTGACTGGAATCTCGGGGCTACGATGCGATGGTTACTTATCGCGATCCTAGCGCTAGTCGCTCTGGTCTTTGGAGTAAAGTATCTCCGCCAATGGTTGGCTTGGTTCCATCGAGATGGATCCGAAGCGTTCGAACCAACGGAGCAAGACGGTTCAGTCCCAATTCAAGCGAGCCGACCGATCCGGTTCAGCGAACTCGAGGATCCGTTCAAGCTTCACAGGAACGAGCCCGATGAGATCATCCGATCGCTCTTTCATGCCGTATCGGTATGGGGGAAAGAGCATCGGGTCGCACGTGCTGAGGATGAAACGCCCGACGAGTACTCAAGGCGGCTTGGGCGTAAATACTCTGAAATCTCCGAGTCGCTCACTCATTTGGGTTTGATGGTCAGCCGATTGGCCTACGCCAAAAAATCCGTCAAGCCGAGCGACGCCAACTCATTACAACCGCTTTGGGAATGGTTGCGAGCGCACGAAAGCTAAGCTCGATGGCCGAGTGCGAGCTGCCGTTGCTGCTAGCATTCCCCACTTTGGAAAAGGGTCTGAAAAAATGGGGCTTGCGTTTCACCGATGGATTTTGGATGATCGCGACGCGTTTCAGAGGACAAGGATTGTCTGCGAAACGTCACCCGACGAATCTCAAGCACACGGATGTGTCCCATGCCGAGCTACATGCCTTATGTTCCTTATTGGTTTGAAGCTTTTGCGGCTTGGACCCCATGGGTTGTGCCGATTTTGGCGATCCTGGGTCTTTGGATCGCAAGGCTTTGCGAAGAGGCCAGGGTCCGAAGTGTCGCGGAGGCCTGCTACTTTGGCGCGATGATCGTCGCTGCGATGATCACCCTGCGAACGATCCTTGCTGATGACAATTGCTGGCTGCTTCATACCTCGAGTTTGGGTCTGATGATTCTCGGGGCCATTTTCCCCCACCACATGCTCGAGAATTCCGCCCAAGATAGTTTGGGCGAAAATGGCTTCAGCGATGTCCCACTTCGATAACGAGACGAGCCCGAGTCGATTCGCCTACATTTTGGCCGGGGGGAAAAGTTCCCGGTTTGGCTCCAGCAAGGCCTTGGTCAGCACTGCAGATGTACCGCAGATCCAAAGGCTCGCACAAGAGCTCGCAGCCGACTCCTGGCAGTGCGTTGCGGTTTCTCAAAATGCCTATGAATTCCAGTCGTTGGGACTCCGTACGGTAGTGGATCACGAACCGGACCAAGGGCCCGTGGCCGGCATCCTCGCAGGCCTTAACGATTTGCGATCCGAAGCACAAAGCAGGTCCGTGTGGCCTTGGGCGTTGTTCATCCCTTGCGATCTTTGGAACTGGGATGCACGCTGGACAGAGGGTTTGCGACCACCCGACATCGCATCCTGTTCCGGGAAGATCGCCTCTGAGACTGTTCTGTTGGTCCATTTCCGAGCCCAGCGATTCAGTCCCTTCCCGTGCCTGATCCATCGGGATGCGTTGCCGATGCTGCACCAGTCATGGGATCGCGGTTGCAGGTCGATGCGTCAACTTTTCGAGGAATTGGCCCCGGCATCCCTTTCCCGAGAGCTATCGACGGAATATTTGCCCGAGTCGTTCAACACGCTCGAGGAGCTCAAGCGACTCCAACGGGAACGGTCCTAAAGGTACATCGGCTAAGCGATCGAGGGGGTTGGGATCTGTTACAATTGCAGGTTCTTGTATCGAACATCCCGCAACGACCTCACCTTGCATCGGCTTTGAGACTGATATGGCCATTCAATGGATCACCGGTACGCTCCGAAATAGGAAAGTCTGGTCCGACGGCCTTTTTACCTTAACCATCCACTGCCCCGGAGTCCTGGAGTTTGAGCCAGGTCAGTTTCTCCAAGTCGGATTGCCGCTGCCTGAGAAGCATCTTCATCGCCCCTACTCGGTCGCCTCCCCGCACGGCGATGACCTCGAGTTTTTCATCGTAAGGGTTGAAAATGGCGAATTGACGCCGAAGCTTTGGGATCTGGAGATCGGTCAGGAAATCGACGTCAGCGAAAAGGCCACGGGCGGATTTACCCTCAGCCACACCCCGAGAGCCAAAGTACTTTGGTTGCTTGGGACCGGAACGGGACTTGCTCCCTACATCGCTATGCTTAGGGATCCAAAAATTTGGGACACCTATGAACGGATTGTATTGGTTCATGGGGTAAGGTTTCTGGCCGATCTGGCTTATACCGACGAGTTGGAGCGGTACAGCAAAGCCTACGACGGCCGATTGATATTCGTCCCAGTGGTCTCTAGGGCGTTGGCGGCGCATGGATTCCAGGGCCGGATCACCCAAGCGATCGAGAGCGGCAAGCTCGAGCAGATCGCTGGGGAGCGGATCTGCCCGGAGACTTCTGCGGTGATGATGTGCGGCAATCCGCAGATGCTCGATGATGTCGAACAACTCCTCAACGACCGGGGGATGCGCAAGCACAGGCGGAACGAGCCAGGTCACTATGTGGTCGAACGGTATTGGTAAAGCAAAGGACGATTCCCCAGTGTTGAGCAATCCCTACGAACCTTCTAAGGAGGACCATGGCAAGGAACGTCGATCTGTTCCCACCGAGCCGCAGTACGAAACCAAGACTGCGGGTCGCGTTGCGGTGATTTGCGGGTTGCTGCTGTTGGCCTCGGCGGTCAATTACATGGACCGTCAAACGTTGGCCGTGACCGCCGCGCGGATCAAATCGGAATTCTCGCTCGACAACGTTCAGTACGGACGGGTCGAAGCGATCTTCGGATACAGTTTTGCATTAGGTTCGCTTTTTTGGGGATTTCTTGTCGATCGTGTCTCGGTCCGATGGATCTACCCGATCGGACTTCTAGGATGGTCGGCGATGGGATTCTTGACCGGTTGGGCGCGCGACTACGACGAGCTCTACGGCTGCCGGTTGCTATTGGGAATCTTCGAGTCGGCACACTGGCCTTGTGGTCTAAAGACCACACAAGCATTGCT
>QWPJ01000191.1 GCA_003671195.1 Planctomycetota bacterium | reverse complement strand
TTGAATTCGAGTCTGCGATATCCAATCTTTCGGTGGAGATATCGATCCCAATCACTCTTTTGTAACTTTTCATCTTTTGTCCCATCCTAGTAAATACGATCTGGCCTAAAGGCCGATCTGGCGACCGTTCGGGTAAAAAGACAGCCACACGATTCAAGCTTCTCCACAAACGCTCTTACGAGGTTTAGGGGGGCAATACGATCTGCGTGGCTGCGTCACAAAATCGCTGCAGGCGACTCGGCAACTTCGACCTTCTAAGCCTCTCAGAGAAGCTCGGATTGGTCAACTAGCACATACTAGGGGGGCCAAGCGGTTGGATGGAGCGGACGTGAGGCGTGAGGTGTAAGGTGTAAGGTGTGAGGGGGAGCAGCCGGATCTTTTGTAAAATCCACTACCGAGCATTTGCAAGCCCCACGGCCCCAAAAAACCGAATAGGCCGCTGTTCGCTTCCCTTTGGGATACATGATGCAAACGGTATTGGGTTCACAATAAGGCAGGAGCCACTCGAGTAAAGACAAACGATCGATGGACATAGGATGCGTATCCTTGACAGGGGGCACAGGAAACGGGCCAACTGATGGTGGCTAGGTCTGAAGCGGAATCCATCCGAAGGATTTGATTTCCTTGATTGCCTTCATCTCGGCCGCATGTCGTAGGTTCGAGGCAATGGCAGCGGGATTTGAATATTCCGAGCGATTCTTAACGTTCGCGATATGTGAACAAATTGCGAACCTTGAAGATTAAGCTCGTGAGAGTCAGGCATTGGATGGCTAGAAAACAGACAAAGAGGATCCGGAAAGAGCCTCTTTCAAACGAAGGGTCCTCGATCAGCCCGGTCAGGACCAAGAAAGCCAGAATGCAAGCGGTGGTCATGAGGATGACAAATCGTGTTCGGTAGAACAAGGCGCTTGCGGTGATCATCAAGGGATAGGCGACGAGCAGGAGACTTCGTGGTGGCCCCGCAGTGGCGATGAGCCAAGAAACGCAGGCCAGATCGATCAGCCCCCAGAGGATTGCTGGCACGATGGTATCTTTGCTTTGCAGGATCCAGCGTTGGAGCGGGAAGCAAAGGAGGAGCCAAGTCAAAAGCACCGCGAGTTGGGTCGGTAGGTGCGCTAGAGAGTAGCCTAACAGGTGGGACAGCAGGACGACGAGGATCACGACGGAAATAGCAACGGCGTGAGAAACAAGTCCGGGTTCCTGCTTCCACCATCGAATCCAACGGATCCAAGTTGATTTCGTCGGAGAGGACACCGCGCTACCATGGATCCATCTTTCGAGATCTCGTCCGAACTCGGCAGCGGTCGAATAGCGTTCGCTTGGAATTTTCTCCATGGCCCTCAAGCAGATCGTGTCGAGTTCGCGGTCGACTTGCCGATTGAGCCGCGAGGGGTGAACCGCCTGGCGGTCTTTGAGTTGGAGCATGATGTCGAAGCTTGTTGGTCCGACGAAGGGGGGGCGGCCGACGAGCAAGTGGTAGAGAACTGCGCCCAGAGAGTAGATATCCGAGAGGCGCAAATCATGATCGTGATGGTATTGGATCTGCTCGGGGGCCATGTAGGAAGGTGTCCCGAGCATGGCACCGGATTGGGTTAGATCCGATTCGGCATGTGTCGATTTCGCCAATCCGAAATCGATCAAAATCGGGGAGCCGTGCTGATCGATAAGAATATTGCTAGGCTTGATATCGCGATGCGCGACGCCTTGGCCATGTGCGTATTCCAGAGCCTGAGTCAATTGATAAACGAGTTGTACCTTGGCCGCAATCGATAGCGTTGGAGAGCGAGTAAGCTCAAGCAATGGGCAACCTTCGACGAACGCCATGGTGTAATAGATCAAATTGTTTCGTTCGCCGATTTCGTAGATAGGAACGATCCCTGGATGGACCAACTGAGCTGCGATCTGAGCCTCGCGACGGAATCGAGCTCTTTGAATCTCATTGGCGAATTCTCCGGACCGAATGATCTTTAATGCGACAATTCGATTGAGTTCTTTGTGTCTAGCGCGGTAGACAATCCCCATCCCTCCACGGTCGACTTCGTCGAGGATTTCATAAGAGTCCCAGTCGGGCAGGAATCGAGACGACTCTGAGCTCTTCGAGCAACTCATTTGGCGATGCAGATCCCAGCATTCGGTGATCTCTTCGGCCCAACGGGGATTCTCGGAGATCAGCCTCTGGATTCGGATCGTCGCATGCTCGTCGACTTGGATCTCCAGGACCTTCGTGAGAATCTCTTCGAGTTCCATGATCTAAACGGATTTCGACCGCAGGACCTTCATTCCACGGTAGAGCAAGCTTGCGACGGCATCGGGTGATTTGTCCATCAGTTTTGCGATTTCTTCTAGGGGCTTGTCCTGCCAGTAACGCATCACGATCGCGCGGCGTTGCTCATCGCTGAGCGACTCGATCAGCTCTGCGACTTTTTGATTCTCTTCGACTTGTCGGAGCCCGTAAGAGGGACTCTCGTGGCTGTCGTCGATCGCTAAACCCATTCGCGAAGGGGAGGATGCGTCCAGCGGCCGTTCGAGCGCGATGTCTCTGCGGTCAGTGCGATAACGTCGCATCCAACCGTGGACAACATTCCTGAGGATCGATTTAAGCCAACCGGCTTTGGCCCCGTCGGAGTTCCCGCGATATTGCGATTGGGACTCGATCGCTTGGAGCATGGTTTGTTGGACAAGATCCGATGCGTCGACTTTCTTTCTCAGGTCCGAATAGAGCATCTCTTCGGCAAGTGCCCGAAGCAGTGGTCGGAAGCGTTGAAGATCGTCCTGGGGTTCCATACTCGACGACTTGGGCTTTGTAAAAGCATTCGGATAGTCATTCTGATCAACTTCTCAGTGTAACCTGATGGAATGATACTCGAAACTACCCATTTTTGTCGTCTTGGCGAGTCTCGACCCGAGCCAAAGGGTCGGATTGGCATCAAGTCGGATAATCGGGCTGGCCGATAGGGACTCCAACGTTTAAAGAATCGAGAAAAAAGAAGCTCTTCGAATGTCAAAAATCTTTTCCCCTGGTCCGACCTCCAACAGCGTTCGTAGCTCAGATGGTAGGGTCCTTACGGCCCCGGCAGGCTGGTCACTTTTGCCCCCTGGCGACGCGGCTTTGACGCGTCGGGTCAAAGCCGACGGCGATCATTGGGTCGTCCAGGAGCTCAAGGGGCGAAAGGCATTTTCCAGGGGGGTTTGGGCACCGGCATCGACAATCGAGCGAATTCAAAGGGATCTTGAGCAGGAGCGTTCGACAGAGAGCTTCGCAAAGCGTAAGGAGGCCGACGCGAAACGTCGCGAGAAGACCCAGATAGCCTATGTCGAGGATTTCACGCAAGCTGTTTTTGACTTCCTTGCCTTTGATTCATGCCATGAACCGATCGCCAAGCGACTTGCGCAATGGGTCGCCGACCATGCGACTCCCGTAGGAAGTGGAACGGTGGCCCGCACCAAGCGGATTCCTGTCGAGCAGCGAGCCGAGGCAGCGGTGATTGCTTGGATGCGTCATCAAACAACAGGATACGATTCGATGGTCATCCCACGGGTCAAGGGTAAGCGTCGCGAGGTGCGGCGGATGCTTGCGCAGCGCTCGAAAGAGCTTCTTGCTCGCTACCGCAAGGGGGAGAGCGTTGATGCGAATTGCCCGTTGGCCCTCGCATTAGCGAAACCTCGTTCCTAGAGTCGTAAAGAAATAAACGCAAGGACGCAAAGGCGCAAAGACGCAGGGGAAGAAGAACGCAGAGGCATGAAGGATAGTGGATCTCCCGCAGAGATCCGGCTGTTCGGCTGCTCGTAGTGGATCTCCCGCAGAGATCCGGCTGTTTGGCTGCTTGGTAGTGGATCTCCCGCAGAGATCCGGCTGTTCGGCTGCTTGGTAGTGGATCGCTTAAACAATCCCGGACCGCATCGCTCACTCGGGTCGGCGGGGTCTAGTACGCTGGGATCTCTGCGGGAGATCCACTACGGAAACGGACCCAACACTCCATTCCTCCGCAGGAAACTTATAATCCGATCGAATTGAGTCCAAAAGGACACCGAAAACAACTCAAGCTCTGGGTATCCGGGTACCAAGCAACCTGTGAATGGATAATCCGAATAGCAGTCTTCCGCAACCAACTTTGCCCGCTCCGGATTCCTCGCAATATACTCTACAATCTGCCTAAAACCATCCGCTCTTCTTTCGCCTTCGTGCAATACATGATCGTACGCTTGATCCTGCAATTCATAGCCTATCTTCCCAAGCGTTGCATTCGCCGACTTGCGGAAATGCTTCATCCCAATCCGTTGATCCGAGGCCTCAGATAAACCCATCCACAGAAGATGCATGTGATCGGGCATCAAACAATAAATAGGACATGCTAGTTGATAGCGAAAAATCGTGTGTGTTACCAACTCGCGGAACTTAAGATGAAAAGAATCCGATAACCATCCCACTCGCCGGTCTCTTATCGCGAGACTCCAGTGAACAATCGCATCCGACTGATAGTAAGCATCATCCAATCGCTTTAAATAATCTCTTACCATTTCACCGACCACTCCTTGCGCTACGGCGAGTCCTTTCTATGCAACCAACCAGGCTAGTTTGTTGGTTGGATTTCCTTTCGGAAATATACGTGTCAGTTAAGTTGAAGTGAAGCGAGGACGGACCGGATTTCTCGCTGAGGTTGGCGTGGTCTAGTGCGCTAGGATCTCTGCGGGAGATCCACTACGGGAGATCGCTGAAGCGAGGTCGGAACGGATTTCTCGCTGGGGTAGGCGTGGTCTAGTGCGCTAGGATCTCTGCGGGAGATCCACTACGGGAGGTCGCTGAAGCGAGGACGGACCGGATTTCTCGCTGAGGTAGGCGTGGTCTGGTTCGCTAGGATCTCTGCGGGAGATCCACTACGGGAGATCGCTGAAGCGAGGACGGAACGAATCCATGAGGGTTTAGCTATTTATCGCTAGCGGGTTTCTTGTTCAGAAACGGGACCGGTCTGAGTTCGACTTGTTTGACCGATTGCAAATAGTCGAGCGTCTCTTTGGACTTCTCTCCTCCTACCTGCGCGTGGAAATGCAAACTGAAACCATGCGGTCCCTTGGCATCGATCAACGCCGGTTGCAATGCAAGGAAACTCCGAATCGCTTCGGTCTGGCCTTGCATGGCCGCACAAAACAAATCGATCCGCGCTCCACGGCTGAGCAAAAACTCCACAATGTCGTGACGGCCCATGTGGGAAGCTCCCCCGAGGGCAGTCTCCCAATCTCCAGCCCCCCAATCGATCGACGATTGGATCAACCCCGGTTCACGCTCCAAGAGCTTTTTGGTCATCTCCAAATCCGAGTGCGCGTAAATGATGAAGTCCTGAGCCAAGAGCCGATTGACTTGCGGCTTTTTCCACGAGGGCTTGAACGAAGGGGGTTCGTAGTCTCTCTCAAATGGACTCTCGATCGGCCCATTCTCAGGCTTGGCAAGCACTGCCGGAGTCGCTGGGTCTTGAGCCATGAGGCTTCGGCCCTGAGCGTCCAAAAGCCCTGCTCCCAGGGCGGTGCCAGCAGTTAAACTCGCTGCCGATGTAAAAAAAGACCGTCTCGGCATCGATGGATTGGACTGGTCGGAAAAATGATTCATGGTGCTCGAAGAAATCCAGGAGTAGGAAAAGCAGAACTTTCGCATTTAGCGAATTGCATACAATGTATCGCCCCGTCGGATCAATAGTATTTCGCCCGCCTTGACCGCAGCATAGAGAACCGCTCCGCCCCCTGCGGCGGGCGTTTCTAAGGCCGCATCATCCCAAGTCGTGCAGGAGGCCAGTTCGCTGGCATTGGATAAATCGATGATCGAAGTTGTCCCCTTTTGACCAAACAAATAGAGACTTTCTGCCGTCGCTAGCGGTGTAGCCCAAACACTCCCGGCCGAAACTCGCTCGGCCGAAAGCTGCTTACCGGTCGCCAACTCCAATTGATAAAGCACTCCTGTTCGATTGACGATCCAAACCTTGTCGGCCGCGACGATCGGACTGCCGAAACTACAGGTGGCCTTTTCGGCTCGCCAAACATAATCCACGGTGAACTTGCCATCCGCCGTCGGCTTGACCTCGATCAGACCATTGGACGCTGCGGCTTTGCCTGCCGACTGCTCACCCCGGCCATCCGAAGCACCTAAAAGAAAGCGGCCTTCAGAAACCGGAATAGGGGTGCAAGTGGTATTGTTCGATACGTCGGTAAACTCCCAGAGTTTTTCGCCGTTGGAAATATCGTAGCCTGCAATCTTGCCACTGGCACTGCATACCAGATGTGTTTTACCCGCTACGCTCAGACGCCTTGGACTGCTCCATCCCGACGAACCGACGCCGACGGATTTCCAGACCATCTCTCCGGTTTGTTTGCTCAGGGCGAGCACATAAGGATCTTGCTCGCGCTCGACCCAAACATAGACATTCGAGTCGTCCTGTTCGAGCGAGGCAGCTAGTCCATGACGAGCCTTGATCGGTCCGTACATATCGACCAAGTTCTTTTCCCACAGGAGTTTGCCATCGAAAGCGAAGGCTGCCACGAGGCCCCCTTCAAAACTGACAACTAGACGTTGGCCGTCGACCACGGGGCTAGGCGCAGCTCGACTGACATAGCTGTTGTTCTCCTCGGGCGTGGGGTTCTTCAAGTCCTTTTGCCAACGCTTGGTTCCGTCGGCCAACGCATAAGCCGTAACGTGACAGGTCTCTTTGTTCTTACCACTTGTGGAGGTCACGAAAACTTGGTCGCCTGCTACCACAGGAGTCGATTGGCCGTAGCCTTCGATGGAGGTTTTCCAAGCTACATTTTCACCCTGTGCATTCCATGTTTTGGGCAAACTTGGGACGATCAATCGGCCGCCGTTTTGAAAGCCATTCCATGTCTCCTCGGCATGAGCGAACTGCCCGCAGCCCAACGCCGCAGAAAAACCTGAAGCCCCAAGGAGCACGCGGAAAAACCAAGCGGGTCGTTTTTTGGATGGATTCATTATTTTTCTAGATTCCTGTTGAGCTCTGTTTTGTTTTCTTGTTTTGTTCCGATGGGGCCAACGGAACCTATCGGTGTGTTTTGAGGTCCTCAAGCAGACCTAGTTGTGCAGGTAATGAGGTTTGCGATGCCACCGGAAATGCCGCCGGGATTGCCGCCCTTTGAAATCGGACGCGTGATCTACGGGATTGCAATCCGAGTATAGTATAGCACCAAGTGAATCGTCTCTAGACGCACAGGCCATCTGTTGGGCGATGAATGAACTTAAATCAGCTACGACTCCCACCCTCACTCGGATTCCCATCGATGCGAACCCTGCGAAATCCGACGATGCATCCTGCGAGCTTGCACCTCTGGGGATTGCCCCTCTGGGGCCTGTGCTTAGCCGTTTTGCCGCCAAGATCGATCGTCGGCTCGGAACCTGAAACACCATCGGTTCGTGAAACCACTGAGCCAGAGTCCCTTCAGAGCGCGCGTCAATCCGGACGAAACAATTCACGCATGCTTCGTCAAGCCAACTCGGAAGGAGGGATTCTAGCTGCCGAAGCTTCGGCGATCCCCGAAGCGAACTTAGGCGAGTTCCAACGATACGTCTCTCCGATCCTGAATCAAAGTTGTCTTCCATGCCATGGCCCACAGAGGTCCGAGGGGCAACTGCGCATCGATGAATTGTCCCCGGATCTGATTCACGGAACCGACTCGGAGAAGTGGCGTGAAGTCTACAACGCGGTAGGCAACTCGGAGATGCCGCCCGAGGACGAACCTGATTGCCAACTGAGCGACGAGGACCGAGCAAGGATCATCGACTGGATCAGCCAGGAGATGAGTAAGGCACCGATTGCAGTTCGGGACAAAACCCAGCCATCGTCATTTCGTAGGATGACCGAATACGAGTACCGCAATGCCCTCGAGGATTTGCTTTCCGTCTCCCTCTCGACCTCCAATCGTTTGCCTCAAGAAGTCGCCTCCGAGGACGGTTTCAAAAACAGTTCCGCACTGCTTCAAATGTCGGCCATGCAATTCGAGACGCATCGCGATATCGGGCTGGATGCTCTGCATCGAGCGATCGTACTTGGGGATCGCCCCGTGCCGGTGCGTTATCGCATCTCGATGCTCGAGCAAATCGGAAAGCCACCATCGAACAAGAAGAAGCCCAGGGACAGTGAGTTCTTTGACAAAGACGACAGCGATTACGACAAGAAACGCCGAGGTCGAGTTTTGCTCAACTTGGAAACCGGGCAAGGGATCGCGTTCCAGGAAGGCTCGGCAAGCCCGATTACCGAGCCCACCGAGGAAAAGCCCACCGAGGAAAAGCCCACTGAGGAAGAACTTGGCGAGATTTCGCCGGTAGTTCTAGTTTTGCCCGCTTCCAACGAAGTGAAATGGAATTTGGATCGTTTTTTGCCCGACTTAGGGACCATGCGGGTAAGGATCCGCGCCGGGAGGTCCAATAACAATCCTGAGCAGCATGCTGCCTTGCGTCTTATCTTCAGCGCCCATACCAGCAACGATGCGAACTTTTCCCAAGTCATCAGCCAACACGACATCCCTGTGATAGCTTCGGCCGACGAGCCCGAGTGCATCTGCTTCGATATCCAGTTGCAGGACATCCAACGCAATCCGTTCCGAAAGCTCTCGACGACCTTCCCGCGACGCGATGAGTTCCTATCGATTCGAAACGTGTCGAATGCCAAAGGCAAGGATGACCCTCTGTGCGTATGGATCAACGACATCGAGATCACCGCCCCCTATTACGAGAGTTGGCCTCCGAAATCCCATAAAGACATCTTTCTACCGAGCAGCAACTTTGCCGATGAGGCCGTTTACGGGCGAGAAGTCTTATCCAAGTTCCTTCGAAAGGCTTGGCGGCGTTCGGTGAGCCCCGCGGAGCTCGAGCCGTTCATGGACCTGTTTTCCAAGTATCGACCGGAGTTTTCTAGCTTCGAAGCTGCCATGACCGAAGTGCTCGCCGCTGTACTTGCTTCTCCTGAGTTTCTTTACATCACTCAAAGAGAAGCTTCGGCCGCGGACGAAATGAGCCAGCAAACCATCAGCCACATCGAATTGGCCAGCCGACTCTCGTTCTTCCTCTGGTCTAGCATCCCGGACGAGGAACTCCTGGACCTTGCCGAACAAGGAGCTCTTGCCGATCCGAGCGTCCTGAATGCGCAAGTCATTCGTATGCTTGCCGATCCGAGATCGAGCCGATTGGCTGACACGTTTGTCCCTCAATGGCTAGGAACCGACGGTCTCGACAGTGTGACCCATATCACCGACGGATCTCTCAAAGAATCGATGCTTGAAGAACCGATCGCGTTTTTCAGGGAAGTCCTCAGCAGCAATTCAAGCTGCTTGGACTTCATCCATTCACCCTATGTGGTCATCAACGAAACGCTGGCTAATCACTACCGAATCGCCGGGGTCAGCGGTCCTGATTTCAGAAAAGTAGCTCTCGAGGAGTCTGCCCATCGCGGCGGAATATTGACCAATGCGGCGATCCTAGCGATGAACTCCGATGGGAAAGATTCCCATCCCCTCAAGCGGGGCGTATGGATGCTCAAACGCATCCTTCAGGACCCTCCACCACCCCCTCCACCCAACGTTCCCGAGGTGGACCTGACCGACCCTGAGATTCTAAAAATGAGTCTAAAAGATAGGATTGCAGACCATCGAAACAAACCTGCATGCGTTTCTTGCCATGCGAAAATCGATCCGTGGGGAATCGCCTTTGAAAATTTTGATGCGATGGGCAAATTCCGTACTGAGATCCAGGGCCAAGAGATCGACGCAAAATCCCTCCTGTTGAACAAACAAGAATTGGATGGGATCGAGGGACTCAAACGCTACTTGCTAGTACACCGGCAAGATCAACTTTGCCGCTCGATGGTCGATAAGCTCTGTGGTTATGCGTTAGGTCGACCGATGTCCAGCGCCGATAGGGCCCAGGTCGACCGAATTACGCTTGAGTTTCGTAAACAGGACGATCGCTTGGGGGATCTGATCCAGCTGATCGTCAGCAGCAACCTGTTCAAGTCTCGATAGGAACTAGGAATTGGCAATGAGTGAAAAGAATCCTTTATGGAAACGCCGACAGTTTCTTCAAGGGACAGGACTTGCCCTGTCGCTTCCATGGCTTGAAACCTATGCCAAGGCGCACCGAGTCGAGTCGCAGACCCCTCGGCGATTCGTGAGCATCTACCATCCCGATGGAGTCGGCTTACCGCTCAAAACCGATCCGGCTTGGAAGGACTGGAGTTGGTTCCCTCGGGGTGGCGAACGGGACTTTGAACTGACCAAAGTGCTCGATGTGCTAGAGCCATTGCGCAATGACATCACGATCTACTCAGGCCTTTCTCACCCCGCTGCGCGCACCGTGCATGGCCACTCCAACGCCGACCAATACCTCACAGGCGCGACCATCGGGGGCCATGGACCTTACAAGAACACGGTTTCTGTCGATCAAGTTTATGCGATGCATATTGGCGAAGCGACCCGACACGCTTCTCTTGTCCTCTCGACCAACGGTGGGATCGGAGGCCCTCGCGGGGCGCAGACTCAATCGTTCAACAGCGAAGGTCGGCCGATTCCGGCGATGAATAAACCCAAAGATGTCTTCGATATGCTCTTTGTGACAAGCAACCAAGATGCCGCAGCGCGATTGGCCCGCAGCAAAAGCGCTCTGGACCTTCTGATCGCCAACACAAGAGCCTTGAATCGCGAGCTTTCGAGCCACGACCAACAAACACTACAACAGTACCTCGATGCGGTCCGCGATACCGAGATTAAGTTGACCAAGGCTCAAAAGTGGATCGACACGCCATTTCCGACCGTCGATACGAAATACCTGACTCTTGAGGCCGAGCCCAAAGAAGCCCGTCTCTACTTCCAAACCATGTACGAGCTTATCTACTTGGCCTTTTTAAGCGACTCGACGCGCGTCGCAACTTTTCAATTGGGTCGCGAGAACGGAGAAGGCCCCCATGATTTGCTCTCGTTGGCCGTTGGACTCGGGCCTGCTCACGGCCTGACCCACGCGGTAAAACAACCCGACGGTTGGAAGAACCTTGGGACCTACAACCGTTACCAAGTCGAGGAGTTTTCGAGATTCCTCCACAGGCTCAAGGAAACAGCAGAACCCTCGGGAGATGGCAGCATGCTCGACAATACGTTTGCAATGCATGGATCGGCTTCGAGCAGTTTCCACCTGTCTCGCAACTACCCGATCCTCTCGGCGGGCGGAAAGAACTTTGGTTTTTCCAACGGACGGTATTTGAAATTCGGCAAGGGGAACGAAGACAATCAAGCTGGCGCCGGGATCGATACCGATTCGGGTTGGCAGGGCAAGGTCGAAGTCGTTGAGCTACCGCTGTCCCAAATGTTCGTCACAGTGCTCCAGAGGCTCGGCGTCGAGACCGATTCGTTCGGCGGCGTGCAAGGCACGTTGACGGGCCTCTAGCAATCCGATCCTAGGCTCACTTTGCTTTGGGTGCTGCGGCAAATTTCTCTGCGGAGAGCTTTACTACTTTTCCGTTCTCCAAGAGTACCCAGCAACCGTCGGTGTCCATGGTCTTTTGGTGAGCGATGATGCGCTCACCGCCATCGGCAAGACCCGAGCCCCAGAAGTAAACCAATTCGCCATTGATCAGGTACTCTGCAGCAACCGGTGCCATGGGTTCAAGCGGCATGAAGGCCGCGACATCCTTAGGCGGTTGCAGGTTGTCTGTAGGGAGGTTCTTGAGGAACTGGTGGAAGTCCTCCAAAGCGCCGCGAAGGGGTTGCTCGACCGGTCCGGACTTGGTTCCGCCGCAACCTATTGCGGTCAACGCCAGACATCCAAACCAGCAGATCAAGGCAAAATCGCGTCGGAAAATCGTTTGGGAGACCATAGGATGTAGAGACCTTTTCAAGAGCTTTAACACAAAGAGCAAAACATTGGGCCGTTCAGAAAACAGGAGGGCTAAAGGATTAGCCAAGGCCCGAAGAAATCAAGGCTCCTGCCTCCGCAGCTTCGCTGCTGCGAGAGGCACATGCCATTATTTGCTTGCGAGGTTTCGCAAGATCATCACTCGAGAGCTACTCTTCGATCGCGACGGTTTCACCGCCGGCGCGAGTACCAGCAGCATACCAAACCTCAAAGGATGTCGATTGGTTGACGTATCGCACCGATCCATCGACAAAGCAACTGTTCACACCACCGGCGTGGTAGCTGCTGGCGCCGATATGAGCGCGTCGGAACGAAGCGTCTCCGCAGGTGTACTGCTGCGTCAGAGGGTTGTTCACATTGCGGTTCCAGTTGATCGGTAGGGTATGCGAATAGAGGGTGTTATGGTTGATCCCCCCTCGATAGTACTGCAATCCAACATAGTTGATCCGAGTACCTGCCGTGCTGCCGGCTCGGCAACCGGCGTCATTTCGGCCGTCGATCAATCCAATGCCTTGGGAGATATCTCCCGAGGCTCGATTGGTCGTGTAGTTGACCACCGAGGTATCCCCAAACTTCCGCATCACTTCGGTGAAAATCGCGGTGTTGCTCGTTCCATCTCGCACCGAAGCCATCTTGATCCCCTTGGGGGTCTGATTCAGAGCAACGCTGCTAAAGTTGCCATTGAAAATTCCGCCACGGTCATCGAGGACGCGGCAATCAGCAACCCCGCCGATGCTCCCGAAGTAGCTCAGGCGACCGACAGTCACTCCGCTGGCAGTGAACTGAGCGTCCGATGGGTCCGATGGGCAAAGAAAGGTCGGGACGTCTTGCTGACGGGCAGCTAGATTTCTTGCATGTGTATTCACATCTACGGTAAAATCGAACTGATTAAATTTTGTCGATTGCTCGAGGGACGTCAGAACGATGGTCGTCCAAGCCGGACGGCTCGACGCGGCGGTCGTCGATGCGCGCGTCCATTCTCCGGGGGGAAGAGTTTTAAATGCCGACTCAAAGTTTTGAGCTCCAAGGCCTAATTGCTTGAGATTGTTGCTACAGCTCATTCTCCGAGCCGCCTCGCGGGCCGCTTGGACGGCCGGCAAGAGCAAGCCGACCAGCACGCCGATGATCGCGATGACCACCAGCAATTCGACAAGCGTAAAACCTTTTTTCGTGGTTTTCATCAATAGTCCCTCAACACCGTAAAAAAATAAAAAAACAACCCTAACGCGGGCTCGCCGGGAAATCGAACGAATCCCCGACCTATACACAGAATCCTAATGAAGCTAACCCGACAAGTCAACCGAAAGCAAGGGCGGACGATTCCCCTTTACTCCAGAGCTAAGAGAGTAGTAACCCCCGTTAGTTCCGGAACAGGGGCCACTTTTTGGACGCTAGTCGTGAAGATCCCAGCCAAATAACCAGCCCTAAAAATTACTAGGCTGTTATCTCACTGGCCCATGAGGCCGAACCGCACAAGTGTACCTCGGAGGACGTCGAGCTCTTTTGGCTCCAGAGACGTCATCGGCAGGCGAAGCTCTCCGGTGTCTCGCCCGAGGAGCATCATGGCCGCTTTGACCGGAATCGGATTGGTTGCCAACGAGAGCATATCCCTACAAAGCGGGAAGAGTTTGTGGTGCCATTTGGCTGCCAGGACGAAATCGCCCTCCAAAGCAGCCTTGACCATCGCCAGCAGATCGCCTGGAACAATATTGCCAGCCACCGAAATGACCCCTTGGGCTCCGATGCTCATCATCGGCAAGGTCAACGAGTCATCGCCGCTGAGGACCGTCAGGTTCGTTGTGTTGAGGATTTGAGAGCACTGATCGAGCGATCCGGTGGCTTCCTTGACCATCGTGATGTTCGGAATTTCCGCAAGCTTGGCGATCGTCTCGGGCTCGATGTTCTTGGCAGAACGGCCAGGGATGTTGTAGACACAGTGGGGGATGCCGACTTCCGAGGCGATTGCTTTGAAGTGCTCGTAGAAGCCTCGTTGGGTGGGCTTGTTGTAGTAGGGAGCGACTTGCAAGGATGCGTCTGCACCTTCCTTGGCTGCCCAGCGGGTCAAACGAAGGGCTTCTGCCGTGCAGTTGCTGCCGGTTCCCGCCATGACTTTGCATCGGCCACGGGCCGCTTGGATCACTTCGCTGATGACGCGCTCGTGCTCATCGTGGGAGAGCGTTGGCGACTCGCCTGTGGTCCCTACGGGTACCAAGAAAGTCACGCCGGAACTGATCTGGAAATCGATCTGTTCTTGGAGCCGTTTAACGTCGAGTTTGCCCTCGCGGAACGGGGTTACTATCGCAACTCCAACGCCTGCAAAATCGCTTCCCTTGCGAGAACCCATGAGCTGATGTGCCTTTAGCTACTGATCCTGAGTTTACCGCGAGCTTGGGCCAACGCCCGCTCTTTGACGCTGCGTGTTTGAGGCGTGGTTGCGACCATTTCGGTGGCCCTTTGCAATTCTTCCTCGGCGCTTTTTCGATCGATCTGCTCAGGTTTGAGCAACCGATTCGTCAGTACATAGACTCCATCGCGAGTCACCTGAACAAACCCACCATCGACAAACCAAGATTGCTCGCCAGTGGCCGACTGGAGCTTGAGCAAACCGTACCCGAGCCGTCCGACCATCGGTGCGCGGCCCGGCAGAATACCCAACTCACCGTCGTACATCGGAAGTTTGAGCGCTTCGCATTGAGCATCGAGCTCCGTTCTTTCCGGAGTCACGACAATGCAATGGACGGATGTGCCTGAACTCATGGTTATTTCTTCCCTTGCTCGGCCATCTTCTTGGCCTGAGCTTCGACTTGCTCGATCGCCCCGACGTACATGAAGGCGGACTCTGGCAAATGATCCCACTTGCCGTCGCAGATTTCTTCGAAGCTTCGGATGGTGTCGGCCAGCGAGGTGATTTCTCCAGCTTTGCCGGTGAAGACTTCGGCGACCAAGAACGGCTGGGACAAGAAGCGTTCGATACGTCGAGCGCGACGCACGACTGTCTTGTCTTCCTCGCTCAATTCGTCAACCCCGAGAATCGCGATGATGTCTTGGAGTTCGCGATACCTTTGGAGGGTACGTTGAACGCGTCGTGCGATGTTGTAATGCCGTTGACCGACAACCGCTGGATCGAGAATCCGCGAGTTGGAGGCCAGTGGATCGATCGCAGGGTAAATCCCTTTTTCGGAGATGGATCGCTCGAGGTAGATAAACGCGTCGAGCTGACCGAAAGCGGTCGCAGGAGCAGGGTCGGTCGGATCGTCAGCAGGAACATAAACGGCTTGTACCGAAGTGATCGCCCCGCGTTTGGTCGAAGTGATGCGCTCTTGCAAGGCACCCATTTCGGTGGCAAGCGTCGGTTGATAACCCACCGCAGAGGGCATCCGACCCAAGAGTGCGGAAACCTCCGAACCGGCTTGGGAGAATCGGAAAATGTTGTCGACGAACAACAGCGTGTCCTTTCCGGTCGTATCGCGGAAATACTCGGCCATCGTAAGAGCCGATAGGGCAACGCGTAGACGCGACCCAGGTGGCTCGTTCATCTGTCCGAAAACCATGCATGTCTGCTCGATAACCTTGCGTCCGGTCGTGCCGATCTCAGTCTCTTGCATTTCAAGCCAAAGGTCGGTCCCTTCACGGGTCCTTTCTCCAACTCCTGCGAAAACCGAGTAACCACCGTGGGAACTAGCAACACGGGCGATGAGCTCTTGAAGAATAACCGTCTTTCCGAGTCCCGCTCCACCGAACAGACCGGCCTTACCACCTCGAACGAACGGGGTGAGCAAGTCGATAACCTTGATACCGGTTTCGAAGACTTCGGTGTTCGTCGAGAGTTCCGACAAGGCTGGTGCTTTGCGGTGAATTGGCCAAGCCGTGTCGGCTTTGACCTCACCGCGCTGATCGATGGGCTCGCCGAGCACGTTGAAGACCCGGCCGAGGGTGCCTTCGCCGACAGGAACCGTTACAGGAGTCCCGGTATCGACGCAATCAAGGCCCCGCATCAGACCGTCGGTGCTACCCAAAGCCACGCAGCGAACTTTACCGCCGCCAAGGTGCTGTTGGACTTCACCCGTAAGGTTGATTTCAACCCCTTTTTTGCTACTGACGACTTTCACCGCGTTATAAATCGGTGGCAAGCCATCGGCTGGGAATTCGGCGTCGAAGGTCGAGCCAATGACCTGACTGATTTTACCAACACCTTTGGAGGTCGAGACGCTCATGATCTTCTCTGCGCTATGTGTCTAAAAAAAGGTATGTGTTGAAAAAGTTTTCCATTAAAAATGATCTGTGTGTGTGTTGCGTCGCAGGAACCTTCGGATTCGCACAACGCTGTCACCACGCTAGCGGCTTTAACCGCGAGGTTTTTAGCCGAGGGCTTCGACCCCTCCGATGATTTCCATGATCTCTTGGGTGATCTTGCTCTGTCGGGCACGGTTGTACGTTCGCGACAATCCCTTGATGATGTCCCCCGCATTTTCCGTCGCGCTTTTCATCGCGACCATCCGTGCGATTTGCTCGCTGACGGCCGCATCCAAAAAGCACTTAAAGAGCCTGGCTCGGAAACTTGCCGGTACGACTTCCTCGAGAATCGCCGAGGCGTTGGGCAGAAATTCGTAATCGTCGCGCACGTTGCTCTCTTGACCGGTGCTTGTGGTTCCGGCGCTTGTGGTTCCGGCGCTGGAACTCACATCGAGTCCGGCAAACGGGAGCAAAGTCTCAACAACAGGGACTTGTTTGGAACTGCTGATGAATTGCGTGTAGGCCACGTCGACGCGGTCGACTTGGCCCGATACGAAACGATAAATCAGCTCGTCGGCAATCTTGGCAACCGCGTCAAAACTCGGCTGGTCATCGAATTGCGTGTAAGTCTTTTCAATGGGGATACCAGCATAACGAAAGGCTGAAATCCCTCGCTTGCCGCTGACGGAGGTTTGCCCCGCATCGGCTTGCTCTTGGATTTCGCTACGGCGCTGGGCCGCGACGCGTACGAGCGACCCGTTATAGCCTCCGCACAAGCCACGGTTGGCCGTGAGCACAAGGATATCGACAGCCTTGACCGTATCGTGGGCTACGAGCAACGGATGAGAAACACTCGCACCGCTATTGGCCAAATCTTGGACGATCTGGGTAATACGCTTGGTGTAATCGGTCGCAGCCGCCGCGCGGTCCATCGCCTTTTTAAAGCGGGCCGTCGCGATGAGCTCCATCGTCCGGGTGATCTTGCGAATATTCCGAACGCTCTTTCGACGTTTATCGAGTTGACGAATGTTTGCCATTGCCAGTGATTTCCTCGTCTAGGGTTACGCTCGGAAGGTCGCTTTGAAAGCGCTGATCGTCGATTTGATCATCTCTTCGACTTCAGGAGTCAAATCGGCGACATCGTTGATCTTCTGGAGAACATCCCCTTTTCGATCCCTCAAGAAATCCAGCAGTCCGGTTTCGAACTCGCGAACCTTCGCAACAGGGATATCATCGAGATGCCCACGGGTACCGGCGTAGATGCTGACAATCTGCTCAGCAACACTCATGGGCTGGAATTGCGGTTGCTTGAGCAATTCGACCATGCGGTAACCACGATCCAATTTGGCTTGCGTTGCCGGATCGAGTTCGGTCCCGAGTTGTGCGAAGGCTTCCAACTCGCGAAACGCAGCCAAGTCCAATCGCAAACCGCCGGCAACCTTCTTCATCGCCTTGATCTGGGCATTTCCACCGACTCGCGATACCGAGATACCGACGTTCATCGCAGGCCGAATACCGGCGAAGAACAAGTCAGGTTGGAGGTAAATCTGACCGTCAGTAATCGAAATCACATTCGTAGGAATGTACGCCGAAACTTCCCCTTCGAGCGTTTCGATGATCGGAAGACTCGTCAGCGAGCCACTTCCAAGAGCCTTCGAGAGCTTTGCCGAACGCTCAAGAAGCCGGCTGTGGCAGTAAAACACGTCCCCTGGGAACGCTTCGCGTCCTGGTGGGCGTCGCATGAGCAAGCTCAATTGACGATAGGCGACGGCTTGCTTGCTCAAGTCATCGTAGACGATCAATGCATGTTGGCCGTTGAACATGAAGTGTTCGGCCATCGCAGTTCCCGCGTAAGGTGCAACGTATTGCAGAGGGGCAGGGGCACTGGCTCCCGAAACGATGACCGTGGTGTATTCCATCGCCCCGGCTTTGTCCAAAGCATCGATGAGCAACGCCACCGAAGACTCCTTTTGACCGATGGCGACATAGAAGCACTTCACTCCTTTGCCCTTCTGATTGATGATCGCATCGATCGCAATCGCGGTCTTGCCGGTCTTGCGGTCGCCGATGATCAATTCCCGCTGTCCACGTCCGATAGGAGTCATCGCGTCGATGGCTTTGATCCCGGTTTGCATCGGCTCGTTGACCGGATGGCGTTCGGCCACTCCCGTAGCGATGATTTCGACGGGACGACGAATGTTGGTGCTCACTGGTCCTTTGCCGTCCATGGGATTCCCGAGCGGATCGAGAACGCGACCGACAACGGCATCCCCGGCCGGGACGCTCAAAAGCGTTCCAAGGGCACGGACTTCGTC
>QWPJ01000028.1 GCA_003671195.1 Planctomycetota bacterium | reverse complement strand
GCCTCAAGCAACCGCCTTTCTGCGTGTGCAAACATCGGATTCCACCAAGGACTCCATCGAGATCAAACTCCCCGAAGCAGGCGAGAGGCTTGAGGCGATAGGCGTGAGGGAACAGACGCTTACCACTTACCACTTACCACATATGCCGCCCTCCGGACTAAATCCAAACAGCCGGATCATTTGCAAGATCCACTACCGAGCATTTGCAAGCCCCACGGGCCCAAAAAACGCAATAGGCCGCTGTACGCTCACGTATAGCTATCCGGCCTATTGGTCCGCAAGTTCCCGCGAACCGCTTCGATCAACGATCGGCATCGCCGAAGTTCGAACAGCCATCGAGTACGAGTACCGTTTCACTGAGTACCGTCCGCCGCGGCGGACTGAGTACGAGTACGACGGAATCCGATGCGATGCGCGAACGATCGATTTAATTGGTTTCGATCGGCACTCTGACCGTGCAAAGCGTCCCGCTTGGAATCGCTCGCTCGAAACGGATCGAGCCGCCGAGTCCCTGGATCACGTTGCGGGTTAGGAATACACCCATTCCCATCCCTTTGCCAACTTCCTTGGTCGTGAAAAACGGCTCCCCGATACGACGAAACACTTCATCGCTCAGGCCGCTTCCTGCATCCAGGATTTGCAACTGCCAGACCCGCTGATCCTGCTTGTCCATGAGAATGGTCGAGGAGAATGAAACATGCGAGGTAGGCTCCGAGGCATCCAAGCCGTTCTGAAGCAAGTTGCGAAGCGCTTGCGAGAGAGCCTGTTTAGGGAGCATGCCCTTGAAATCCCCAACGGCCTTATCCATCGACAAATCGACCCGATGCGGCTCGCGCATCGCCGAGAGCGTCTCGTCGATGATCTCCTTTAACGCTACGGGATGGAGACGTTCAGCGGCCGCCTCACCGGCGCCACTTTTCATTCGATGCAAGATATCCTTGCATCGCGAAAGCTCCTCGCGAATCAGACCAAAGTCGCGCTTGACCTTATCGGGAATCTCCGGCTTGTCGAGCCTGCGGGACAACTCTCCTGCAATCACAGCGATAGTAGAAAGGGGCGATGCCAGTTCGTGCCCCGCACCGGCAGCCAATGTCGCGAGTGCCTCGAGCCTCTGGGCCCGCTCCTTGTCCTTTTCAGCGATGGCCAATCTACGGTCCCTCAACCGGACTTCCGTGGCCAACTGCGAGACAAAATAGGTCAAGACCCAACTGCAGGTAGCAAAGGAAATCCAAAACGCCCACTTGGTCACCCCCCATGCGGCCCGATGCTCATAAGGCGAACCCTCAAAGACGCTCACAGGACTGGCCGAATGAAGGAGCCAGAAACAACCCATCACCGAGGCTGCAGAAATCAACACCGCCCAGAATCGCGAAAGCACCACACCGGCGACCGCAATATTCGCTACATAGAAAAGTGTAAATGGGTTGGCCGCACCCCCCGAAAAATACAGCAACCCCGTCAAGATCGCCACATCGAACAACAACACACCCCCCAAAAGCCTGTTGGGAACAAACCCCTGGTAGCCGTTGGGTTGCGTCGATGCTTTTGCAATCACTCGCCTAGCGATCGCCCATAGAGCAACGTTGCTGGCGATCGTCAGGAGCACCAAGGCAAGCAACTGAGGAATCGCCAATGGAATCCCCAGAACCAACGAGACAAAACTGATGACGATCAACTGGCCGGCAATGGCGATCCAACGCAACTGAGCCAACCACATGGCCGTCGACGCATCGGACTCGTCCCCAATCGTTTCTCGCTCTTGATTCACTCGGACGACTGACCTTCTACCAAAAGCCATTCCTGATCCAAATTCGCCAAGTTCCATCGCTGGCTCAGGCCGCTGGGCCAGAAAACCTCCACTTGGATTTTTGAATCTCCCCCCTGCCCTGTTGCCGCCGCATCGAGCACCCCGGCGGGGACTCCAAAGTGGATCAGCGCGTCGTTGGCAGAGGCATAGGATCCCCCGCCGACGAGTTGTCGCACCCATCGGTTTTTCCCGATCCGCAACTCGACCCTCGAGCCGATCGCATCGCGATTGCTTCGTGTTCCGATGAGACGCAGCCGCAGCGATTTACCCCCGAGGCTTGTATTGATCACAACGGCAGCCTCGGCATGCACTCGACTGACGACAAAATCCAGTTTGCCGTCGTGATTCAAGTCGGCCAGGGCCAAGCCCCGCGAGGCTTGCGGTGTCTCGAGGTAAGTGTTCTTTCGGGGAACGAGCTGAAAGGTTTTTCCTGATAGGTTCTCGAGGATCTGTGGGCGTTGATCGAATGTCGAGCCAAGGGGCTTGAGTTCGATGTGTCCATTGACGACCACCAAATCCTCATCGCCATCGCAATCCAAATCAGCAAACGCAGTCCCCCATCCGACCGTGGCTTCATCGGTCTGTGCAACCCTTGCATGGATCGATGCGTACTGGAACTGCAATTGGCCATTGCCGCGATAAAGCGCGTTGAGTTCGTTCTGATAGTTCGTCACCCAAAGGTCTCCGAATCCATCGAGGTTGTAATCCCCGAAAGCGATCCCCATGCTTCCTTCGGGAGTTCCACCATCGTTGGTCGCTACGCCACTTTGGCGAGCCACTTCGGTGAACTTAAAATCACCGTCATTGCGGTAGAGCAAGTTCGGATCGACGTCATTGGAAACATAGAGATCGACATCCCCATCGGAATCCAAATCGGCAGCCAGGACTCCGAGTCCCCGCAACTGATCTTCGATCCCAGCGATTTTGCTGACGTTGCGAAAGGTCCCGTCGCCGAGGTTTTCATAGAGTACATCGCAAAGCCCCTTGAATTCACGCGGTCCACAGTAATCGGAACTCTTGTCGGATTTCCCAAATCGAGCATCGACTCCACAGACAGGATTGTTTTCGAAACTCCAGTCGGCATAGTTGGCCACATACAAATCGAGCAATCCATCGGCATTGGCGTCGAAGAATGCCGCCGAGGCCCCCCATTGAGGATCATCAAGACCGATCGATTGCACGTCGATGGTCTCAAACGTCCCATCCCCCTGATTGCGCAGCAATTGCCCGATGGAGTATCCGGTAATCCATAAATCTAGAAAACCATCCGCATCGTAATCGGCAACGGCAATCGCGGCGTTGTACCGACTCGACAAATCGAATCTCGCCTGCGCCGAAACGTGCTCGAAGCGAGTCTCGCCGCGAGCTCGATGGAGTGAACCACTATAGCCGAGCATCTTCTGGTGCGCAACATCCGCATACCCTCCTCCAATGCAAGCGATATCCGTCCATCCATCGCGATCGAAATCCAACGCCGCAATCCCGCCCCCGGTCGTCTCGGGCAGGAATAGATTCCCCTGCTCCCGGCCTGTCTTGACGATCGCTTCGGGAATCGCCCCTGGGAGCCATTTCAGGTCGATCGCTGAGGTTCCTTCAGGCATCGCCCTATCGAGGGGACGGGGCTGATTTTTTTCTTTAGCGTTCGGAGTCGAAGCCGTCTTGCTCAAAAAATCAGGGGGAGCCTCTTTGGGTTTGCATGCGACGATGCAAAGCAAGCTCATGCTCAGAGCCAGCACGCGCTTCGCCGTCGGATAGGAATGACCCGCCATGGATCACTGCACCCCACGACGGAGATTGATGTAACGCTGATGGCGAGCCGCATACTCGGGTTTGTTGATCCGCGTATAGTAAAGAACCAAGTCCTCGTGGGCTGGCAAATACGTTTCGTCGATTCCCAACGCCAAGTTGAGCCAATAGATCCCATCCTCACGCGATTGCTTATGGAGCAAGATGTGGCCTAGTTCGTAGTGCTGCTGGGCCTCTCGATCGGTACCCGACATGAGCCTTGCCAAACGTCCATCGATCGACTGCACGTCGGCTTGTCCGGCCTCGGCGAGTTTGGCGAATCGGTCCGACTCGGCGGCGTTGCCCAAGGCCTGATGGGCTTGGCTCAGAAGGTTCGCAATTCGAACATCCTCAGGCCAAAGCGACGCGACCGAGCTGAGGATATCGACTACCTTGTTCGGCTCGTTCTTGCCGCTGTAGATCCTAGCCAATGTCATCCGCATGTCGATCGTGGCCTTGCCCGATGCGACCCATGGTTCGAAGAGCTCGACGACCTCATCGATACGATCCAGATTAAACAGTGCCGTACCAAGCGTGCCGATCGCATCGAGATCCTGCGGGTTGCTCTTGATGAATCGCTCCAGGGCCAAGACGGCTCGCTCCGAATCGCGCGATAGCAAGTAGGCGCTGGCAAGTTGTCGATAAACGGGCACGAACTCTGGGTAAGATCTCGCAGAGCCTTCGAGCAACTCCGTCGCCTTCTCGGCATCGCGACCCGATAGAGCAAGCATGCCTCGAAAGAAATCGATCCATGGGGTCTTTGGATCGGCCTCCGACCAAAACTTCAAGAACGCATCGGCCTTGTCGAATTCGAGTTTACCGAGCCGACCATAGAGAACCGCAGGACCGATCTCCCCGAGCTCCGGCTCAGCAGTGGACATGGCCGTAGCGATCGCCGTATCCATGTTCGGAACCAATCCAACTTGGATCTCCCTCAGGAGCTTTTCTGTCGAGAGCTTTTCCTCCGAGTACCCAAGCTGCTTGGCGATCCCGGAGAACTGACTGAAGGCTACTTCGTCCCCCTGGTGCCTGTAGGCTCTGGCTCGAAAGAATGCCGATTCGGCCGATAAGCCTGAGTCCTTTTCAAGCTTTTTGATCTCCCGCAATGCCGCCTGATCGTCCCACATCGCAAGCGATTTTTCGATCCGCTGGATCGAGCTTGTGTAGCGGTTGTGAAGGTATCCAAAAACCGCAAGAGGAATCAGAATCGCCAAGAGCACCGCGAGTCGGATGCTCGACGAGCCGCTGTTCCTGCTGGTCGCCAACTTCGATACCTTCGCCCCCTTGGGGTCCAGATCGTCGAGCGTCAAGACGATCGGAAAATTGGTCGCTCCCATCGAGCCGTCCGAATGGGTGCTGGGTCTTCCACTAGCCATAAGTTTTTAAAAGTTGGAAGTCTAAAGAAAGACCGAAAAGATTCGAAACCGCCACGGGCGGTCAGGGCATTGTATCCTATCGAAAAGGGATGGGTTTGCAAGAAATCTCCGAAGTCTTCGGCTCCCAAATACGGTGCCCTGAGAAAATAAAATGCGGACCTCAATCCGACCAATTTCGGGCGATTGGACCACCGGCCGATATACTGGGGGCTGACTGCGTATCTGGCCGCCGCTCCCGGCGTTCAGTCCCTATCGAAAAACCCTGTTGAAAACCTATGCCAAACCCAGGCCACCCCCAGCCAAACCCCAGCATCTCGCCCCATGTCTCGTCCCATGTCTCGGCCGACGGCACCACCAGAGCCCCGGTCGTTTGGGTCACCGGGAGCGGTGCCAAACGGGTCGGACGCATCGTCGCCGAACATTTTGCCCGCAACGGCTATCGCGTCGCTCTCCATGCCAAGTCCAGCCTTCAGGAACTCCAAAGAGCAACCGAGGAACTCTCGGAATTGGGCCCCGGTTGCATGGCGACAACGGGCGATATCCGCTCCTACGAAGCGATGGAGCATGCCACCGCTGCGATCCGCTCAAGGTTCGGACAACTCGATGCCCTGGTCCATTGCGCTGCGGTTTGGGACTGGAAGTCCCTCGAGGAAACCCGCGAAGAGGACCTTCGCACCCAATTCGAAATCAACACCCTGGGCGCCTACAACGTAGCCAAAGCCGCAGGATTGGCGATGGTCAACCAACCCTCCGGCGGACGACTGGTCCTTGTCGGCGACTGGGCGGTCTTGCGCCCCTACCGCGATTTCTCAGCCTATTTTGTCTCCAAAGGTGCCATCGAAACGCTCGTCCGATCGATGGCCGTCGAACTGGCCAGCCGCAATCCCAACATCCACGTCAACGGGATCCTTCCAGGGCCGGTCATGCTCGACCCGAGCATCTCGGCCGCACGAGCCGAACACATCCTCCAAACAAGCTTGGTCAAACGCCATGGACGCCCCGAGGATGTCGCCCAAGCCGCATTTTTTCTATCGACCCAATCGTTCATCACCGGAACCTGCCTGAGTGTCGATGGCGGCAGGACTATTTATTCCCCTCACGATACCGATTCGGTCGCTCACCCGACGTTCAAGTCTCCTTAACGCTCGGCCAGCGAATCATGCTGGCTTTCCTAACCCCCTCGACCCAGGCAACGGACGTATGGCGCATCGAGGCCCCCTAGGCCAGTTCGATTCCCAAACCGCCCTCGCAGGCTTCTTGGGCAAACTCCGGCAAAGGCTCCTGGCCGGATTGGCCTTCTACCCCATGCTGGTCCTGCTCCTGATCGTCCTTGTCTCGATCCACATGTCCCATTGGCTCGGGTGGTCGACCTGGACGGCCTGCTTGCTCCTGGGCTGGACACTCTTTGCTTGGGCTCGCCTCTATGACCCCCGACCGCCCAACAACGCACCTGCAATCTGCTTGCTCTCGATGAGCCTGATCGCTCTGACCTATGGAGCTCTGCACGAACGCGCCCTGCTCAAAATTCGCCGCGAACTCCAGCAATGGAATCAAGCTGCCGGACTTTCTGAATCGGCTGCGATCTGGAAACCGGTCGTTGTCCAAGGCACCATCGAAGAGACTCTCAGGTACCGCCGCGCATCGATCGCAAACCCGCAGGCATCCGAGGACGATTCGATTGACGATTGGCAGACACTCACGCACCTTCAGGTCACCAAGATCCAACGGCTCAAATCCTGGGCCGATCTCTCGCTGAGCGCTTCTCTGGTCATCGATGGCAAAGCATCAGGACACTTACCCGGCGACACGGTCCAGATTTATGGATACTGGCGTCGCCCCCCCGAACCGAGCAACCCGGGCCAATTCGATCTACGAAGTCGCTATGCCGAACTGGGGATCGCCGCTCAACTCAAAACCGACTCCCCTGCCCTGATCCATCGGATTGACAGTGGCTCGCTCTGGAGGCTCGATCGATGGTTGGCGCGATGGACTGCCCAAGCCAACCTCGCGATTGAAAGGTATGTGATCTTCGACCAAGCTCCCATGACGGCCGCACTGGTCCTCGGACAGCGCGAGCAGGCCGCTTGGCAATTCCAAGAGCAGATGCTCGCCACCGGAACCATCCACATGCTTTCGATCTCAGGCATGCATATCGAGATGGTGGCTCTGACGCTGTTGATCAGCGGCTGGATGCTGCGTATCCCCAAAGGCCCTTTGCTCCTGGGAACCGTTTGCATCTGCGCTCTGTATGCGATGCTCTGCGGAGCGAACCCTCCGGTAGCTCGTGCGACTATCATGCTCAGTGGCGCGTGCTTGGCAAAGTACCTCGGCTGGACGTCAAGCAGCTTGAACATTCTGGCATTCGCAGGACTGCTGATCCTCTTGCAACGAACCTCCATCGCCTTTGAGGTCGGCACCCAATTGTCGTTCCTGACCGTAGCGGTACTGATCCTGACGTTTCCCCTGTTTCGAAACCGCAAAGCACCCATCGAGCGATTGGTCGATTCGAAACGAACGGCGTCGAACAAAACACTGCGCCGAATCGGCTCACTTTGCTGGGAATCGATGCGGAGCAGTTTTTGGGTCAGCTTGATCTCCGCTCCTTTGGTTTGGTGCTCGTTCCATATCATCACCCCGATCTCGATCGTGCTGAACCTGATCCTCTGGTTGCCGATGCTCGTAGCCTTGCTCACCGGACTGGGCCTGGTTCTGTTTTTCTGGTGCCCACCCCTGGCTTGGTGCATGGGCGTTTGCTGCGGTTTTTCCCTTTGGTTGCTGACCCTGGTCGTCGCCATGGCCGACAAATTCCCTTACGGGCACTTTTGGGCCGCTGCCCCGCCGGGATGGTGGCTTGCGGGCTTTTACATCATCGCATTTGGGATCGCTGTATGGCTCGGCACCCAACGCGCCGCGGCACGTCGAGCACTGCTCTGGGGACTCGGATCCTGGTTCGCCCTGGGATTCCTCTGGCTCTTTACCCAAGACTCCTTGAACCGCCTCGACGCGATGGCAAACCGAGCACCCCTGAATATCACCTTCCTAGATGTCGGACACGGGACCTGCGTCCTAGTCCAAACCCCCGACGGAAGAAATTGGCTCTACGACGCAGGGCGACTCGGCGATCATCAACGAAGCTACCAACCCATCGCCCAAGCCCTATGGGACCTGGGGGTCCAACGCCTCGATGGCATGCTTTTGTCCCATGCCGATTCAGACCACTACAATGCCATGGAAGGCCTCATCGAACGCTTCCGAGTCGGTCGCTTGATCACCACCCGTGATGTCCTAGAGCATCCGAACCGAAGCATCCAATCGCTGCTCGCAAAGGCAGAAAACCTCGGAATTCGAATCGAGACCTGGGCCGCCGGCTCCCACTTCAAAGAGGCCTACAAGTATCGCTTCGCGGCGGTCTATCCACTGAATCCATCGACAGCCAAGAAGCAAAACGTCAGCGACAATGCCAAAAGCCTATGCGTCCTGATCGAGTTCGCACAGCGACGTGTCCTGCTCCCTGGCGATCTGGAAAACCCCGGAACGATGAGACTGACAAGCCAACCCGCCATGCACTCGGATATCCTCATGGCTCCCCACCACGGGTCGTTGACCTCCAAACAAGATGGTCTGATCGCTTGGTGCAAGCCCTCGACGATCGTCATCAGCGGTTCGCATCGCTCGCTCGACCCCCGCGTCTTTGAAACCTACTCGCCCAACGGACAAACCGTGCTCCACACGGCCCGCGAGCACGCCCTGCGACTGATGATCCTGCCCGATGGATCGATGCTCTGGTTTCGCTGGCAGGACAACGCATGGCAACCGATACCTTTTGGTTAGATCAAGCCATCGAGTTGCTCGACCAGAGAGCTAAAGCGTCTCAAGGCCGTTTCGACCGGCTCGGGACTGGTCATATCGACCCCCGCATCGCGCAGAAGATCAAGCGGATCTTTCGAACACCCCGATCGAAGAAACCCGAGATACTCCTCGAGCTCCCGTGCCCCACCCTCGAGAACCCTCTGCGACAGAGCGATCGCGGCCGATAATCCGGTGGCGTACTTGTACACATAGAACGCTCGGTAGAAATGCGGAATCCGAAAACACTCCAAATGCAACGCTTCGTCGATTTCAAAGGCCGGTCCAAAATAGTCTCGCAACAAGGACCCATAGGTCGACTTGATCGTCTCGACGGTCAACGGCTCGCCAGCCTCGGCCATCGCGTGAATCTTTTTCTCGAACTCGGCAAACATCGTCTGTCGCACGATCGTCGCGCGGATGCTGTCGATCTCATGATTGATGATCGATGCTTTCTCCTGAGGACTCGAGGCTCGCTCGATGAGTGTGCGAGCCAGTAGCTGCTCGTTGAATGTCGAGGCGACTTCGGCGACGAAGATCGTGTAGTTGTAGTACTGAAACGGCTGGCTTGCTGCCGAGTAGTAACTGTGCATCGAATGCCCTGCTTCGTGCGTCAATGTAAACACATCGTTGAGCACGTCGGTCTTGTAATTCATCAGAATATAAGGGTCCGCGCTGAACGTTCCGCAACTGAACGCGCCACTCTGCTTGCCCGCATTGGGATACCGATCGCACCAACGTCCGCGCAAGCCCCCCGCGAGGACCCGGCAGTACTCGTGCCCAAGGGGCTTCAAGGACTCCATAACAATCTCTACGGCTTGATCCCACGTGCGATGGGTCTTGGACTCCGAGAGGATCGGAACATACGTATCGTAATGATGGATGGTATCGAGCTTCATCTTCCGCCGCCGCATGTCGAAATAAGCGTGGACGGCCGGCAGATGGTTTCGGACCGCTGCGATCAAATTGTCATAGACGGCTACAGGCACGTTGTCGGCAAAGAGGGACGACTCAAGTGCGCTCGGATAGTTCCGTGCACGGGAATAATAGACATCGGTATGCACGCTTCCTGCGAGGGTCGACGCTAGCGTATTTTCGTGTGCGACGAACTGAGAATAGTACTGATGAAAAGCCTTGGAGCGGACCTCGCGATCCGTTGATTGCAATAACCCTGAAAACGAGGCATTGGTCAGTTCGATGACGTTCCCCTCCTCGTCCGAAAGAGAACCGAACTTCAAATCCGCATCGTTAAGCTGTCGAAAGGTCTTGCTGGCTGTCTGCGCCATCTCGCTTTGCATGGCCAAAAGCCGCTCTTGACTCTGATCCAACGTGTGGGCTCGGTACCGATGGATCCGTTGGATGACCAAACGATAAGGAGCCAGCGCCGGATGCTCGAGCCACTTGATCATCGTCTCGTCGGGGATCGCCAGAATTTCCGGACGGATAAAACTGGCGGCCTGTCCAACCCTCGAAGCCAAATTCTGATAGCGAGCTGCAAACCCCTGATACTGACTGTTCCCCTGATCCTCGGCCGTCTTGAGGAACGCATAAGTACCGATCCGCTCTGCGATCAGATCGGTCTTTACCTCGTGATCCAGGCAGGCAGCGAGCTGCTCTGGGGAACGACCCAAGGTCCCTGCAAACCCCTGAAAAACCTCGATGCAGGCCTCGAACTGCGGCAAGGCTGCCGCCCAAGCTTCATCGTTGGCAAAGAGACTCGAGAGGTCCCATGTATCTGGAACTGCGACTTCCGAACGCTTTGGATTGCTCATGTGGAATACTTATCTGATGAAAACACTCGATTTAAAACGATCGTTCGAACTCCGACACCCCTCACTCCAGCACCCTGACAGTGCCCGAGAGGATTGTATGTCGAATCGCTTGGCTGTCTATCAACCGCAAAGATCCGTCCGAACCGATCCCGTCGGCCCGGCCATGCCAAGTCCTCGAGGGTTGCTGGACCTGAATTTCTCGATCGGCAAGCCAATCCCAAGCCGGCCAATGGCGTTCGATCCAATCGGGCTCCGATGCACAGACTTCTTGCAGATCGAACCAGCTTCTTAGAAACCCTAACAACACCGATTCACAGCTAACTTGTTCCTGGGCACGATCCGCTAGCACCTGATGCAAACTGACCGCATGCCGTCGTACTTCCTCGGGGGCTTGGTCGAACTCCACCGTGCAGTTGATACCGATGCCGATGATCGCATAGCCCATCGAACCGACAGTCTGGGAACCGACCGTCTGGGACTCGATCAAGATCCCGCTGATCTTTCGATCCTCGACAAGCACATCGTTCGGCCACTTGACCTTCGGCTGCGATCGGACCAAGGGTTCGAGGCTTTGGGCCAGGGCCAGTCCGACTCGCAGCGGGAGCATTGCCAAGCGTTGGGGGGTGTTGACCGGATCGAGCAAGCTGTGCTCGATAGCCATCGAAAACATCAAGCATCCTTGGGGGGAATACCACCGGTTTGCTCCTCGACCTACCCCTGCAGATTGCTCGTCGGCCACGGCGATGCAGGGCAACGGGACCTGACCTGCTTTGATCTGCCGATCGAGGTGCCGATTGGTCGAGTCGACTTGATCGAGCCACTGAACGCTTCTAAAAAATTCGAATTGCTCGACAGACTCCAGAGCCAGTCGACGCCTTAATTCCGGGATCATCGCGGGGCTCTAAACCCTCTGTCCCAATCGCTCTGCGAGCCGCTTGAGGGTACTGCTCGCATCGTTTTCGATGAGCTTTGCATGGATCAGATGCAAGCAACTGCGGTCGTTCCAAGCCGCATCGATCGCCGCATCGAATTCGGCCTCGTCGGTGACCAAGTACCCTTTGCCACCACCATAGACCTCGGGCAATTTCGAATAATGCCAGACGGCGATCTCGTTGTACTTCCAGGTCCCCTCCTGAAGGAACCGCTCGGTACCGTAGCCATGGTTATCCAAGACGATGATGATCGGGGAGAACTTGCAACGGATCAGCGTCGACATTTCTTGGCCGGTCATTTGAAAGGCCCCATCGCCGACGATGACCAGTACGCGATCGTTGGGCTTGGCAACGCAGGCTCCAAGAGCCGCCGGGACCGAGAAGCCCATCGAGGTGTAATAAGCAGGCGAGAGATAATCAGTTCGCTCGTGGATGACCAGTTCCGAGGATGCGAACAACGCATCGCCGATGTCGGCGATGACAATCGTATCGGCATCGAGCTGGGTATTGATCCGCTCGACGATCCGCGTGACGCTCAAGCCTTGTCCAGGCTGGACCACAAAAGCATGCGGTTTCTTCAAGTGCAATTGGTCCGGGATATGCCTTCGCGCTGGGCTAGGATTCGACTCGATAAGCTTTGTTATGAAGTCGCCCAATGGCACATTGGGGTACTGATGGTACGAGATTTGAAGATGCTCGCTGGTGGCGTAAATAACGTTTCGCACTTCGAGCTTGGCCGTGTAGATCCCCAAATTGATGTCGGTCATGAACGCACCGAGCATCAGCACGCAATCGCTATCCTCGACATACTGCGTGACCTCTTGACGCCCCATCGCACCTTCGTAGAGCCCAACGAATAAAGGATGGGTTTCGTCGACGACACTCTTGCCCAAAATCGTCGTCGCGATCGGGATCCCCGCTTGCTCTGCAAGCCGGATGACCTGGTCCTGCAAACCGAATCGATGGATCTCCACCCCAGCGATGATCAGCGGTTTCTTGGCGGTGTTCAAACGCTCGATCGCCTCGCGGACCGCTTCGTCCAAGGCTTGGGTGTCGAAGGGGTTGACCGGCGATCGATACGATTTGGCCACCGTCGGGATCTCGTCGACCATGTCCCGAGGCAAATCGATATAGACAGGTCGCTTGTAGCGGTAGCAAGCATCGAGCACACGATCGATCTCGCTAAAGGCCGTCGAGGGATCGTTCAGCTCGGTCGCTGCGATACAGAGCTTCTCGAAAACCTCAAGCTGAGTGCTGAAGTCGCGGACCTTGTGATGAAGCAGTGGATTGTTGATCCGCTCCTTAAGACCCGGCGAGCCGGTCAGCATCACCACCGGCGATTTTTCGGCAAAGGCACCCGCGATGCTGTTGGCCACGGATAAACCACCGACGCAGTAAGTCACGCACAAAGCACCCATTCCATGGATGCGAGCATAAGCATCCGCAGCGAATCCTGCACAGTCCTCGCGGGTACAACCCACGACGTTGATCTCGCTCTCCTCGAGCAAACTATAGAATCGCAAGACATAGTCGCCAGGGATTCCAAAGCAATCGTCAATTCCGTAATCCCGCAGCCGATCGATCAAATACTGACCGATCGTCTTGTCGGTATGCCCACGTTTGACAGACTTCGAAGGTGACTTGGCCAAGCTACGGTCGATCGAACTCAACGGGTTTGACATCGTAAACTTCCATCCATCAAAAACAAACGGGCTAGAAAAAAATTAACTCTTGAGCTCCACCAAGGTCGGTGCGATGTCGGCCTTGGGCAAGGAATCCTCGCTGGCCATCTTGCGGATGTCCTCGGTAATACGCATCGAGCAGTACTTCGGTCCGCACATGCTGCAAAAGTGCGCGCTCTTGAAGGTGTCCTGAGGAAGCGTCTCATCGTGATAAGCTTGAGCGGTTTGCGGATCGAGCGATAGCCGGAACTGCTCCTTCCAATCGAATGCAAAACGAGCTCGCGACAAGGCATCATCGCGATCCTGAGAGCCAGGTCGCTTACGAGCCACATCGGCCGAATGCGCGGCGATCTTGTAAGCGATCACACCCTGCTTGACATCCTCGCGATTGGGCAACCCAAGATGCTCCTTGGGGGTCACATAGCAGAGCATCGCCGCTCCGCTCCAACCGGCCAACGCCGCCCCGATCGCACTGGTGATATGGTCGTACCCTGGAGCGATGTCGGTCACCAACGGCCCAAGCACGTAGAACGGCGCTCCGTGGCAAACCTCAATCTGCTTCTTGATATTCATCTCGATCTGGTCCATCGGGATATGTCCAGGTCCCTCGACCATCACCTGCGTCCCCTTGGCCCAACTCCGCGTGCAAAGCTTGCCCAGCACATCGAGCTCGGCAAATTGGGCCGCATCCGATGCGTCGGCAATCGAGCCCGGACGCAATCCATCCCCAAGACTCCACGTCACGTCGTACTGACGCATGATGTCGCACAAATCATCAAACGATTCGTACAGAGGGTTCTGCTTGCGATGGACCATCATCCATTTGGCGATCAAGGATCCGCCTCGCGAGACAATCCCCGTGACTCGCTGGGTCGTCAAATGAAGATGCTCCAAAAGCAACCCGCAATGGATCGTCATGTAGTCGACCCCCTGCTTGGCCTGATGCTCGACCATGTCCAAGAAATGCTGCGGTCGCATGTCCTCGATGTTGCCACCGAGCTCCTCGAGCATCTGATAGATCGGCACCGTTCCGATCGGTACGGGCGAAGCCGCAATGATCTGCTTGCGGATGTTGTCGATGTCCTTACCCGTCGATAAATCCATCACCGTGTCGGCACCGTAATGGACCGCCACGTGCAACTTCTCAAGCTCCTCTTGCACATCGCTCGTGACGGCCGAATTGCCAATGTTCGCGTTGATCTTGCACTTGGCCGCAATCCCGATGGCCATCGGCTCCAAGGCTCCAGTCAAGTGAACCCGGTTCGCAGGAATCACCATCCGACCGGCTGCCACCTCGTCGCGAATCAGCTCCGCAGTGAGCCCCTCTCGCTTGGCGACAAACTCCATCTCAGGGGTGATCTGACCAGACTTGGCCGCTAAATATTGAGTCGTCACGTTGCTTGAACTCCAGGGTAAATGAGATCTGTATTAGTTATAGTTTTAGTTTGGGTTTTTCCAAGACTCCAACAGTGTATCCATCAGGGGATAGCTGGGAAACGCTCAAGGCATGGCAGAGCCGACGATTTCCGACCAAATTCGGGTGGTAAATGCACCTGATCGCTATGTTAGAACCAACACCACGGGCAAATACGTTCCGAACAAATGTCAGAAGAAGGGAGTGTGAGGCTATGAGCGCCGTGCGGTTGGAGAAGCTCCGAGGGGCAGTCCGTTCGATCCGAGAAGAAAAAGTCTTCAGCGTCGATTGGGCCAAAACCCAGTGCCGCGATCTGGCTCCGGCCTACGTCACGAAGATCCTCAAGCAGTTGGCCAAAGACGGGCACTTGGAGGCGTGCAAGGAAAACAAACAGACTTACTACAAGTGGCTCGTCGAGGATCCGCGTGAAGTCGATCATTGGATCGAAAAACAAGTCTATCGCCAGCAGGTCAAATCCGTGCCCCTTGCCGACCGCCCCCGAGAGCAACTGCTGGAAATGGGCGTTGAAAAGTTGACCGACGCGCAACTGCTGGCGATCCTGATTCGCGTCGGCGTCCCGGGCGAGTCGGCGGTCCAAGCTGGATTGGCTCTTGCGTCGCGCTTCGAAGAACGGGGATTGGCGCGGCTGATCGATGCGAGCCTCCAGGAACTCAAACCGATCACCAAAGCGATGCGGAGCGACAGCTACTGCCAGATCATGGCGGGAATCGAATTAGGCCGCCGGATCGCGTCGTTGCGCGATATCGAACCGGTCCTCCCCGAACGCATTCGCGGCAGCGACGATGCGATCGCTTACTGCTCCCGACGATTTTCTCGCCTGGCTGCCGATGGTGTGCAAGAAGAATTCCATATCGTTTCGCTCGACACCCAGCACGGCCCGATCGCAAGCCACCGGATCACCGTCGGGACCCTCGATGCGAGCTTGGTCCACCCCCGCGAAGTTTTCCGCGCCGCGATCCGCGACAGCGCCTCGGCGATCCTTCTGGTGCACAACCATCCCTCTGGGGATCCGACTCCGAGCCGCGAGGACATCGCCGTGACGGACCGACTGAGCAAAGTCGGCGAGCTTGTCGGCATCCGAGTGCTCGATCACATCGTCGTCGCCAAAGCCGGAGGCCGCAGCGTGATGGCAAGGTGAGCCAACCAGCGCCAGCGGTTGGGCGATTTAACTCAGCCCGCCAGGACGCTGCGTTTGGGCCCCAGCAGGCTAGCGATTAAAGAGGACGCCAGATGTAGCCTGCCTTGTACTTTTGAGTTACTCTTGTTGTAGACTGAGCAGTATCCTTGCCATGAGTGCATGCATGAGTTCCGTGATAGAGCGTTTTGACCAACTGGTAGATAAGTTACCTACCTTCACGCCCATTGAGGTGGAGGATGTGCGGCGTTTCACCAATGCGGGCGAATGGCAATTGGCGTTGGACTTGTTGGTGGCGACGGCCATTATGCGAAAGCGAAGCCTTCGCCAGGAGGTTTATGCCGAGATCTGTGCATTGGCGCTTCTGGTGAACCTAGAGCAACCTGAAAGATTGTCGCTACTGACCGTCGACAAGCTCCCTTGAACCAGCGGCCCGCCCTTGAGACCGAATATCCTGGAAATACCCAATTCCGCATATTCCATAAGTCCACCATTCAACATATCGCGCGAGATCCCATCTTGCGACCTCGACGGATCCCCTCCAAAAAATCTGGGTTGAGGGATGCGACTTGCTCGCAGCGATCCTAACGTTAAAGTAAATTTACCATCTCGTGGATGATGGTAAATTCCATATATTTTATCGTCGTACTCGTACTCAGCGAAGCGGTACTCAGTGAAACGGTACTCGTACTCGATGGCTGTTTGAACTGCGGCGTTGCCGCTCGTTGATCGAAGCGGTTCGCGGGAACTTGCGGACCAATTGGCCGGATAGCTACACTAGGTCGCTCCGAGTACGAGTACGAGTACCGTCCGCCGCGGCGGACTGAGTACGAGTACGAGAAGAAGCACGAACAAAGCATTGGACCGAAGTGCTCGATCGAGAGTTTTTGACCTGTGTAAAGTCTCCTCCTCCCACTCGGTCAAATGCGAAACGTTCGTCCGGAAGACCAGATGCTCTCGATTACAACAACCACGAATGCTCGTGTCTGGGGTCCCAACGCAACGACAGCGTTTCTGAGGGTGTCCAAAGCTCACCGTAGCGACTCAGCCCCAGGATCACTTGCTAGACAGGGTTCAAAAAGCTACGGGTCTGTCCCCGAGTTTTCGCCAAAAACAAAACCACAAAACCATAAAACCATAAACCACAGAACACACGGAACACACGGAAAAACAGCCCTTCTTTTTCCGTGTGTTCCGTGTATTCCGTGGTAGCCCCCTTCTTTTTCCGTGTGTTCCGTGTGTTCCGTGGTAGCCCCTAAGACGATCCTATCCAGCGACCTTTCATTGCCATCCAGAAGCCTGCCGAGGCCAGCAGGATCGAAAAACCAATCCCTCGCGAAGAAAACTTAGGATCCCCTTCGAAACCGATTCCAAAACGTGACATCAATTGAGAGACGAGCATTACGGAGCCGCTCGCCAGGAGCATGATCCCTAGAGCTCGTATGGCGATGGATCGCTTTGAGGGCCACAGCAGCGCTGCGGCAATAACCAGAGGAAAGACAGAGCAAATTGCAGACATCAGGCAGGTTTTCAGCGGAACCTGCAAGGCATACATCAATGGAGCAAGAGCGATGAAGAGAACTCCAGCGAACACTGTTCACCCGCACGTGGACTCTACCACCTCATAGATAACAGGAGGTGCGTTCGTCATGTCCCCGGCACCAATTTTGGAACCACGGATAGCGGCACCCAGCACATCCACGCTGGCCACGACGAGGACTTCGCGAGTGACAAACCGTGCGGTCACCACCACGCGGATTCCCGAGTAGTAGAATTGGGTTTGCTCGGAGGACTAAGGTTGACTTGCCTAGCAACTGAGGAACCTGCTATATTTCAAAGTCCAATCACTAGTTTTTTCCAGCTTCAAGGAGCGTGCAGTGGGAACCATCGAACAAGGGACAGTCTACGACACTCTCGTTGATTTGTTGGTCCAAGGTGGCAATCGGCAAGAGATCCTCAAATTTCGTTTGGACTCAGAAGCCCAAAGCCGACTTGATCAACTATTGGAGAAAAATCGTAACGGGGCCATCTCTCCGGAAGAAATCTCCGAGTTGGAAACTTTTGAACAATTTGAACATGTGGTGAGATTGCTCAAAGCTAGGGTGCTGCAGAGCCAAGTGCAGTGAGCGATCGCCCATCATCATTGCTCAGGAAATTAGTCTTTGATCGCGCTTTGGGACGCTGCGAGTACTGTTTGTTTCCCCAGGATCTCTCAGCAAGCTCCCATCAAATCGATCACGTTATCGCGGAAAAACATGGGGGTGGAACTCACGAGAGCAATCTGGCTCTTTGTTGCACCCTATGCAATCTTCGAAAGGGTAGCGATATCGGTACACTAGACCCTTCAACGGGGCAGTTGACGGCTCTTTTTCATCCCCGTATCCATGCTTGGCGAGAGCATTTCCGAATGGATGGTGTTCAGGTTGTCGGGTTGACTGCAATCGGGAGAGCTACCGCGCATTTTCTTCAATTGAATAGTATTGATCGACTTACGGAACGTGCGGAATTTGCTAAAGCCGGAATCTTCATGGACGCTCATTTGAACAGAAAGCCTCGTTAGCTTTGAGTTGATGTGTTCGATTTACGGTATCCCGTATAGTCCGGTCGGACGCATCCGTCATGTCCCCGGCACCAATTTTGGAACCACGGGGCGATGGCAATCGCCCGCGGATGGAGGGACGATACCCGACTCCGAGAAAACCATAGTTGCCGAACGACTTCAACAACAATCTTTTTTATTTATCTTGATCAATTTTATCGGATT
>QWPJ01000033.1 GCA_003671195.1 Planctomycetota bacterium | reverse complement strand
CAATCCATGCTTTATGCGTGCGCCTTCAACAGCGATGGCAAATTGGTTGCAACCGCTGATAAAACTGGACATATCGTAGTTTGGGAAACCCATACAGGCAAGAAAGTTGCAAGTATGGAAGCACCCATTATGTACACTTGGGATCCCAATGCCCGAAGGCATTCCATCGGCGGGCCCAGATCCGTTGCTTTCTCGCCAGATTCCAAACTGCTCGCAGTGGGTGGCACAGGCAAAATCGGTAACATCGACCACTTGGAAGCCAATGGCCGCATTGAAGTTTTCAATTGGGAAAAGAGCGAACGAGTTCATGAGTTTGTAACTGATAAATCCAAAGGCCTAGTTGAACACCTCGAGTTTCATCCCGATGGCAATATTCTTCTTGGTGCGGGTGGTGCAGGCGAAGGATTCCTAGCCTTCATTGATCTCAAGGAAAAGAAGGTCGCTCATCAGGAAAAAGCTGCAATGAACATTCATGCTATTGCCAGTACAGATGGCATGAAGTCACTTCTGGCAGTTGGCCACCATAAGATATTGCACTTTAAGATGGCATAAACAAAAGCTTCTTTCAGAGCAGGATTCGTAAACATCGGTTTTGCAGCTAGAAACAAAAAAGGCTCCGGAGTTATCTCCAGAGCCTTTTGTTTTTGCGAAGCGATACTTTAGTAGGGAGGTATTACCTGACCATCATCACGCTGGGCCAAAAGAGCCAAGGTTGCTTGTTCAATTGATCTTTTCCGGGCAAAAGCCACCCCTTCCTTTGCGCTTGAAAAGAATGGTTTGAGCACAGGGCATTGGGAGGTTTTCAGGGTCCGCTAAACAGGTGTTATAAACATAAAATGCAGATTGGTTTTAATGAATTGTTTCAAACAAAAAACTTGGCTCCATCATGTTGGGATTCCAGGGTGCATGGAGCCAGATTATTGGTAACTCACAGGGGATCTAAAATTGACCAGTCCTGATGCCAAGTTTAAAAAGAAGTTGGGTGCATAAAGTTGATTTCCTTCTGTTGTTTGTGGCATATAAATGCGGTCAGGTGCGTTGGTTCCTGTTATTGGTTGATGATTAGCCTGCAAAACCAACACATTTTTCCACAAATAGCTTTTCAGGGCATCCCGATTTTCCTGGGTGTCTGTGCCGGTCCCAATATTGTAATTGCCAAAAGCAGCCATAACAGCGTTTACCTGTTGCTGAGTGTTAGGGGTTGGATATTGTGCATTTGGCTGGGTACTAAGCAGTAGGTCGACATCTAAGTCAAAGGTGTTCCTATTCATGACAAGAAGGTTATTTGCCGGGTTGCCACCACTGGCAGAATCCAAACTACTCCTTTCTGCCAAAATTCCCAACTGAGCCACCTTCAAGGAAAGGAAAGGATCACTTATGTTTGGAAGATCGTATACCAAAAGGTTAACCTCTGGGTTTAGAAGGAATATTTGAGACCAGCGATGATGGCCATCAACCAGGTAAGTCCCATTGTAGCCTGTAATAATAGGGCCAGCCGGGGTAAAGGTTCCGCCAGCCAAAGCTTCATAAATGATTTGTATGCCGTCTGGATTTCTAAGAAGAAATTCCAGTGATTTAAATACATCAATTTCATTCTGGGTGGGCCTTAACTGCTTGACGCCAAAAGCAACCCGGTTCGAGGGGACAACTTCATCCGAAGGTAGTCCATCCAGCAACCCCCCTCTCACCATGGAAAGGAATCCCTGCTTGTTTGGGTTTTGATCATTCACGCTTGCAATGAGGGATTGAACAAAAGTTACATAATCCAGATTCAGGAGGCTCTGGTACGAGGCAATGTCTGGGGCTTGGGGCAGGATTAATTCGTGAACGACGGTGGGAAAAATTCCAGATGTCGCGGAATGGGAGCCTGCGTAAAATTCATAAACAGGAGTTGGTGAGGATGAGCTAAACACCTTGATATGAGGGGCGCCACCAATGCCTGCTCCGGTAATCAAGTCAATGTCCCCATTTCCATCAGCATCACCCGTGCTAACACGAACACCTCCGGTGAATTCATTGGCATAGGCAAAAAATTGGCTGATCAAGCCGCCGGTGCTTGCGTTCCATCTTGCCACCACAGGGCCCCCGCCACTGCCAGCACCAGTGATCACCTCAGGGCTGTTATCATGGTCAATGTCGCCAATGGCAACATAGACACCCCCTGTGAAGTCTTTTTCATAGGCAAACCAGGATGCAACCAGACTATTGTTGGCACCATCAAAAATTTTCACATGGGGCCCGCCCCCCGGACCTGCTCCCACAATAATTTCGGGGATTAGGTCGCCATTGATATCCCCGAGTGCAACTGTAACCCCGCCCGTAAAGGAGGGCTCAAAAGCAATGAATGATTTAAGAACCTGAAGGGTTCTTCCATCAAAGATCTTTACATGGGCACTGCCGCCCGCGCCGGCGCCAGTGATAATATCAGAAATGCCATCAAGGTTGAAATCTTTTGCCGCCACATAAACACCACCTGTAAATGACGCATCATAGGCAAAAAAGGACCTTTTAATTTCCCCGGTTTGGGCATCAAGCATTGCAACCGCAGGTCCACCCCCAGGGCCTGCTGCTACAAAAATTATGGGGGCAATTTCAGGTGGCAGTGTAGGATCAATGGAATTAGGCTTGTAAATTTCGCCCCTGGCTGTACGAAGTTCCCCTGTAAAATGGGCAAAAGGAACGGTGATTCCATATTGGCCAGCATTGGCAGGATTAAAAAAGCCAACAGTGCTGCCGAGAGCATTAATGTCCTCCACATTTCCCAAGGAGGCCCCCACTGCAAATGCAGAAGGGCTTACAGGGACAATTCTTTGCTCGAGAGGGAAAAGTTCCAGAATGGTCGATGAGGATTTATGGAAATTAGGGGTGGTTATTTTAAACGGATTAAAAAATGATAAAAACCAATTATTCATGGTGGTTCCTTGATTATACTTGAGCAAATTAAATTTATATATTTTAAATTTAAAAGATTAATATTGTCAAGTTAATCTTACAAAGATGCGGGCTTTGCGTCCAATAAACCAACGGCTATGGGGGAAATGTTGGTAAATCAGGTCTTTTTTCTTAGTATCAGGAAACTTTACTTAACACGGAGGGTTTTTCCCAAACCGGTCCTTCCCTGGTGGTCTACAAGGTGATTCCCGTGGCCGCCAATCAAAACATTACACCAATCGAGGGTATTGAGTTCAGCGACACTCTCAAAGGTTTCAACACTGCACTTTAAAACCGTGTAAGGAAATTTCACCTTGGGAAACAAAAAAGGCTCCGGAGTTATCTCCAGAGCCTTTTGCTTTTGCGAAGCGATACTTTAGTAGGGAGGTATTACCTGACCATCATCACGCTGGGCCAAAAGAGCCAAGGTTGCGGTGGCAATTCCTGGGGTCAAGGCACGAACGCTGGCATCACAGAAAACAAACTGCACCACCCCGGCATGGTAACTACCAAATATAGAATGGTAATTAGTACCGGCAGATCCCGAAGTATCGGTGGGGCTCATTGCTAATGGATAGCTTGGGCCAGCGACCCTGCAGAAATTCCATTCAAGATCGCCATTATAAATCGAGCCATCTCCACCATTACCTGATGGAGCTCCCATCCCAACCCCAAACCATTTCGCTGGGATGTGTTTTTCACCTATGAGGAAGGTGTTACTAGTTCCATCTGAAATATGATTGAAATTAAATTCACCCATCAGAGTGCCGTTCGGAGACTTCTTGGACATACCGTTGGCGCCATTACCATCGCGCCAATTATCCCAGGGCGTGACACCACTGGGGGCATTATATCTTTCCTGACTCCCAGAAATGGTATTGTAATCTGCACAAGAACCCGGAGTATGCGTCCCTGTGCCAGCATCCCCAGAAGTACTTACTTTAGTGGTTCTAGGATAGGAAGGGCAGAAGAAGGATTTTACTTCCTTGGTACGGGGATCGCCATTGGTGGTGGGTTGTTGGTAATATTGCTTGGTAAGATCAAATTGCTTGTAAAGATTTTCCTGTTCCATGTAAGGAAGAATCAAAACAGCCCAAGTTAGGTGCACATCCTTAATCCGCGAAGGCGGAAAAACACCATAGGTGCTTTGGAAATTGTGAACAGCAAGGCCCATTTGCTTGAGATTATTCTGGCAGGTGGATCGTGCAGCAGCTTCCCGTACCTTTTGTACTGCGGGTAAAAGCAACCCTATTAATATTGCAATGATTGCAATCACCACCAGAAGTTCGATCAGGGTAAAACCTTTTCGTTTTGACTGAGTTTTCATAATTCTCTCACAAAATAGGACTATAAAATTAAAATAGCGAGTTTCCAAAAACTTATTAAACCACTCGGTTTATTCAGCAAGAATAATGAAAAGAAAGAATATTTCTTTAAAAAAGCTGGAGCCAACAACCGTTACTGCTATATTAAAAGCGATTCATGCAAATAACAAGTCTTTTTTAACTGATGGATGTCGAAAGGTTGAATATCATGGTCAGAAATACTGCTTGTTTAATTCTTTTAATGTCAATTCTGGTTGGCTGCGATACCAATGATAAGCCAGTATTTCCCGTTTATCCTGTCAAAGGAAGTGTGAAGTATGCTGATGGCAAACCCCTGACCGACGGCTGGATCGAGTTCACTTCCATGGCTGGCGAAACCAAAGGGCGTAACTCTAATAGCAAGATCGACAAGGATGGCAATTTCGAAATGGAAACCTTCGCTCGGGGCAAGGGCGCATACGCTGGCCCCGTAACCGCAGTCATCAGCGAACCTGCTTCGGAATTCGATCCTGAAACCGGTGGAGTTAAGAAATCAGATGTTAAAGTTCTCGAGAAATACAAGAACTATGAAACCAGTGGATTGAAATATGACATCGAGAAAAAAGATAACACCCTCAACATCATTATTGATAGAAAGTAAAACCTTTATGATGCGCTTTTGCACTTTTTTAGTCCCTTTGGTTTTTATCATCGGGTGTGGCGGGCCTAAAACTCTTCCCGTTAATGGAACGGTTGTTTTTACAGGCGCCACTGAAAACGCCAAGGAACTCGCTGGGTACAACGTTACCATCGAACCAGAAGCACCCAATGCCGAAGGCAAAAAACATTCAGGCTCTGGAGTAATCGGTGCGGATGGCACATTCAAAATCTCCACCTTCGAGCAAAACGATGGCGCAGTACCAGGCAAGCATAAGGTTGCAATTACTCAACCCATTCAAAATGGTGATGGGCCTGCCCCCAAACCCTTGATTGCATCCAGATATGGCGATCTCGGAACTTCCGGACTCATCATCACTGTGGAAGCTGGAAAACCAGATATCAAACTTGAAGTGTCAAAGAAATAAACTAATCGGGCAGGGTTAAAACCTGCCCATCTTCACGATTTGCAAGCCGCCCCAAATTGGTGGCATCAATTGAATTAATTAGCGCTTTTACAGATCCATCGCCCATCACAAACTGACAAACTCCACTATGGTAGCTGCCAAAATTCGCACCTAGGTCTGTAGGCCCTTTTGCAAGTAGTGCGCCCACGCCCGCTTTTCGCGCTGCAGCACCATGGTCCCCATTAAAAATCGAAGT
>QWPJ01000051.1 GCA_003671195.1 Planctomycetota bacterium | reverse complement strand
TCCAAGTCGTGATTCACAAGCGCAACGGGCCGAAAAGGTTCCTGGAGTTGTTTTGATCCACGGAGGAGGTGGCACCGCGTTCGCAAATTGGGTCAAGCTATGGAACGACCGCGGATACGCAGCCATCGCCATGGATGTCTGCGGTTGCGTCCCGGTGGGAACCTATGGAAACTGGCAGCGGCATCCCGAGGGTGGCCCACCGGGTTGGGATGCGAGTTTTGCACAAATCGATGAACCGGTCGAAGACCAATGGCAAACCCATGCAGTCTCCGCGGTACTGCTTGCGCATTCCCTGTTGCGATCGCTACCCGAAGTCGACGCCGATCGTATCGGAGTGACTGGGATTTCATGGGGAGGTTATTTGACCTGCCTTGTCGCTGGAGTCGATGATCGATTTCGGTGCGCTGTTCCCGTCTATGGATGCGGCTTTCTCGGAAACAACTCGGTCTGGTTGCCAATCCTCGAATCGATCGGAAAGCCGCGCGCCGAGAAGTGGCTCAATCGTTGGGATCCATCGGTTTACCTTCCCAAGACCAAGATCCCGATGCTTTGGGTCAACGGCACGAATGATTTCGCCTATCCCATGGATTCATGGCAACGATCGGCGCGGCTCCACAATCCATCGACGCTCAGTCTAAGAATTCGCATGCCGCATGGACATGGCGTGGCTGGTGAGAACCCCGAGGAGATTCATGTCTTTATGAATTCGATCCTTACCGGTGGTGCACCTTTTCCTGCATTCGAAGACATCCAACTCGATGAACGCAACGCATCAGCACGCTATCGAAGCGAAGTGAAAATCGCGAAGGCCGAGCTGTGCTTCACCAAGGATTTGGGGAAATGGCAGGACCGCAACTGGGAATCTCTGCCTGCCAAAATCCAAGACGACAAAGTTTCTGCGGAAATCCCCGCGGATGCCACGGTCTGGTACTTCAACTTGTTCGACGATCGGGACTGCGTTGTGAGTACCGAGCACATGGAGCGGGTGCCTGCTGCCGATCGATAACAATCCGGTTATGCCTTACTTCCGTGTGTTCCGTGTATTCCGTGGTTCTATGGCCTTCGGGTCCTATACCGTTCAATGACGCTAGCTCGCGTTGTTAAAACGAATTGCGGTGCATCTAAGCCACATCGCATGCAGCCGTGATGATCAGTTCGGCTCGGTATCCTGGCGCTGCAAGTTGCGTATGAATGCATGCGCGACTCGGCGCATGGCCGCTTGGGATCCACGCATCCCATAGTTCGTTGAACACCGCGAGGTCTTCAGGAAATGGAAGGTAGATCAAAACCTGCAAGAGCGCCCTGCGCGAACTCTTCGCCAAGGCGAGTCGCTCGTCGACCTGACGAAAGAGCTGCTCGAATTGGCCCCGTGCATCGAGTTGCGGATCCTCTGGGACTTCAACAAAGTAAGCGATCCCACGATGCATGACGAGGTCGGACCAGCGGGGGGTCGTACCGTGACGGATGATATCGGCCATTTCATTCACACCCAATCGACCGTCCAATACCCAAGCCACCGGCAGTCGGATCGCTCAAAAGAACCCAACTGCGCTTTGCTCTTGCCCACGCACTGCTCGGCCGCTTGGGCAACCAACACCAAACCATCGCACAAGCGCGATGCTTGAAGCGCCGTCGGCGAATCGGTCGATCCTAGCTCGATCAACACCAAACCATGTTCCCCTCGAATCTTGGTCAAACCAGCCACATCACGCAGCACTTGACCTGAACATTCGCTCGGGTCTTTTCCACTCTCACCGAGCCACTCCCAGTAGACTTCCTGTAATCCTCGCTCGGCGGATTTCGTAGCAGTCGTCCTGTCGGTACCGCGAACCACGCACGCGCCAGAGTGACTCTGTCCCATCCATCCCAACGCAAGTTGACCCACGAGGTCCAGCCCACGGAAAACCTCAAGTCCACTTCGTCGGCTCGCCAAAAAACCGACCCCAATGCACACACCCCGGCGCTTTGGCAACAATCGAACAAATGAATCGATGGGTACGATGCAATCCATATTCAGTTCCATCCGTGTTCAGTTTCATCCCTGCTGAGTTCAACCCGGCTTCAAGGTCGCCCAAGTCGGATCGCGACAGTCCGAGCCCTATCGGATCGCAAACGGATTGATCCACCCGTGCTCTTCGACCATCACAATCATGTCGCGGTCATCCCCGTCGACCGATTCGCCAACAATCTGGCCCGGACCCGTCCGAGGATAGCTCGGTCCACTCGCGACAGGCTTCGGAAGTTGCTTAGCCGTCGACTCGGCTCGCACAAACGCATGATGGCTCGGATCGAGATGTACAGCCGAAAGCCTCAGCTCCTTGATCCATTGCTGAAAGGATTCGTCCAACCCGCCGCTGGAAACCGGCGACACGACGGCTCGTCCTGCAACGCTTCCCGCATTGCTTCCCGCATTGCTTCGAAACCCTGGGTCCTGCTCGACGGGGTCCTGCTCGAGGGGGTCCTGCTCGAGGGGGTCCTCAAGGAACGATTGGAATAGACTGACCGCGTCGGTTTCCAATGGCTCTTCTTCCAAGGCTCCAAACTCGACCGAAGGCTCACTCTCGCTGGGCTCCGAAACTACCGCTTCCACCAAAGACTCCTCTTGGGACTCCTCATGCGGAGTCAACCAAGGACTAGGCAACTGATGAAGCTGTGTCCAAACCGCACCAATGCGACTCGCAGGGATCGGCTTCTGAGCCTCAAACCCCGATTGCAGGATGGCCTGGTCGGCAAGCTGGTCGATGAGCCTCGGTATCCCATCGCTAGCTCGGTAGATCGCCTCGAGCGCATCGGGTTGAAAAACAGAAGCTACATTGCCACCGGCCAACTCGATCTTTCGCTGAACATACCGAAGCGTCTCGGAATGACTCAAGGGAGCCAAGTAATGACGGGCCACGATCCGCTGATGGAGCGACTCCATGTGAGGATGAGCAAGCGTGTCCTCAAGCTTGAGCGTTCCTGCCAAAATCAAGTGAACGCACGGCTTGCCCTCGCAGAGCGTGTTGGTCAAAATCCTAAGTTCATCGAGCAGCTTCATCGACAACGTCTGCGCCTCGTCGACCAATAACAACAACCCACCGCTCTCCCCGCCCGTTCCCCTCAAATGCTCTTGAAGCTCGATGCGCAAATCCCCTTCGCTCATCTCGCGATGGGGCAGTCCCAAATGATACAAGATCGATTGCAACAGCGCTCTGCGTGTGCACAACGGTGAACTCGCTAGAAAAACCACCTGCATTCGGTCACCGAGCACTTGGGCGATCCTCATCGCACACATGGTCTTTCCAAGCCCCGATCCGGCGATGATCAACGATGGACCCTCTCCACGCACCACACATCGAACCGAATGCTCAACGGCCAATTCACTTCCGGCGATCGGAACGTACGAATCCAGGCACGGCGAGACACTAAAAGGCCGTCTCTCGAATCCAAAGAACGCTTCCACCATTCGAATCACCCACCGTTTTGCTAGCGTTGCAACGCAGCTTGCTCGATCGAGACCTCGACGAAACGAGCCCTTGCCGAACCGAGCCCCTACGTACAATCTTGATCTGATCGGCCTGGAAGAATCGATTCCATCAGTCGAATCGGTACGATCGCTCCAGTTTGACAGCCTTGGGCTATAGAATTCCGTCGCGCAAACTGACGCGCTGGTGGGTCTGGGTACTGAGCTTCGCTTTTTCCAAGATCCGGATCGCCTCGTTGGTCTCCTGCAAATCGCTGACCAACGAAACCTTCGACGCAACGGCGCGATGGAACTGAATCAGCATTTGCTGGCCAATCGGCAACTCCGTATCGAGCGTCTCTTGATGCCGTCCTGCATCGTCAAACCAAACGAGCGTCGAAGGCAGATCGATGAATACAAGCCCTTTTTCGCAGCAAACCTGAACCGCCGCCGGGGGACGAAACGCTATGGCTTCAGCCCACACCGAAGGGATATATGCACCACAACTGATTTGCGCCAAGATCGCGTTGGGATCGGTCTCCGGATCGCCGAACCCGAGACTCAAGATCTGATAGTCGGCGTTGGTCGGGCTGGGCCGACTCAAATGCCGAATCGCTTGGACCCAATCGGGCTCCTCATCAACGATGTACGTGCACCAATCGATCAGTTCGAGAAGCTCGCGATTGGTCTGTTTCTCGAGTGAAACCGAGTTTGCCGGATCGGGCGGTTCGCTCGGCAAGCGTCGGTGGCAAAAGAGCAATCGAGGGCGTCCGAGCCGCGTTGCGATGAGCTCCTTGAAACGCAAGGTCGCGGGCGCATAGCGCCGAGAAAATCCGCTCATGAACGGAATTCCGGAACTAGAAATCGCTTCCTGCAAACCCGACGAACTCATCCCTTGGATGTCGACCTCGGAACCACAGAAAATCCCCTTCTGGGCTTCGCAAGCGACCCATAGGGGTTGAAGTTGATACCAGTCATCCTCGAGCATCAGGATCGCTTCGACCGATGGGTTGGAAATCAAACTCCGAAAACTGTCATAACCTACGGAATCCAATTCCCGTGCTGCCGCAGCAGCCAACGCCGACACGCTGTGGTAAACACCGACGACCCCGAAACGATCTCGGAGCGAACGCAGCGCAGGTAAATACCGATGTTGCCAATCCGAACCTAGCCCTATGACGGCTATTCGAAGCTTCTGCATGTTCCCCTGCTTGGAATCAACCCGGGACCGATTTTCAACAGTTCCAAAACCCATCGCACGTCGGAGGCTCTCACTCGGTGAACGCCCAACGTGCAATGGAATTTATTGTATCGATCTTCTAGGGCAGATGTTGCCGATCGTGGCAGACTGAAGAAAATCCGATGTACGGACCTTCTGCCAACAAATCGCGAGACACTCGACCGTCTAAAACCAACGGCCGGTTTGCAATGCGACAAAGAAAAAAGTTACGCCGAATTCGACACAGCGTTCAAAATCGTGTGCGGCAAGGAGTCAAACCGAAAAAGGATGACTCGAGCAGAACCATCTCTAGCGCTTGCGACGCTTGACCTTGGCACTTCCCTGACGGACTTTGTAACGTGGATTGCTCTTGCAAATCACGTAAATTCGACCGCGACGGCGTACGACTTGGCAATCGGCGTGTCGGTACTTGAGGGCACCGATGGATGAAACGACTTTCATGGTTATTCTCTCGAAACTCTTGGGTTGCCAAGGAATCCGACCGCCGGGGTCCAATCCTGGGATTGCGTAATATATCGACCAGCCGAATCCTGGCAACATCAAAAACACTGGTTTTTTCGCGATTAGCTGCAATTGCCCCGTCTGCCCGGCCCTGTTCGCTCCACGCCAGCGGGCCATAACTCGCCACTAGAGCAAAATCATCTAGCTATAATCCAATTTTCGAATGCTCCGATCGATGCCCAAGGCCTTGCGGTCGAACCCAATCAAAGATCCCCATCCATGCCAATCGCCCCCCTGCTGATCGTCTCGTTGCTGGCCCTGCTTTGCCCTACCGCTGCGATCGCCCAAGCCCTCGAACTCTCGGGCATTCAAACGACCCCACACCAATTCTCCTCGGAACTTCGGTGGCGAAAAGCCCCCGATCCGAGCCTCTCGGCCCGTACCGAACTGTACGTCCGCAACACCTCCGAGCAAACGATCGCCATCG
>QWPJ01000024.1 GCA_003671195.1 Planctomycetota bacterium | reverse complement strand
TCGCAGCCCCAGTGGGACTCCTGTCAACCAGATCATCGAGCGAGGAGTGATCGATCCGGATTCGACCCAAGGTTCCGGGATCATCGTCACCAGCGCTGGTTCTAGCAATGGCATTTGGCAGTTCGAAGCCGGATTCGGTTGGACCGATCTAGAGAACTTATCGACATCGGCAGGATTGGTGCTCGGCCCGACGGCCCGTTTGCGATTCATTCCAGCACTCAATTACTTTGGGCCAGCTCCGGATCTGAAGTACTACGCGTTGGATCCGCTTTACCAAGGTGCCTTCAGCGGACCTGCGGGATTGGTCATGATCGATATCGAGTCGGTGGTCGCTCCGGATTCGATTTCCAAGGCGGCCGGGGAGATCAAGCAGATGATTCTCCCGGTCAACGATGCTCCCTTTTCGGTCCCACCATTCCCATCGGCACTCGGCCTGCAAGATACCCCTTTGCAGTATGCGATTCCCACCGGTTTGTTCAAGGACATCGACAACCCGGTCTTGGCACTGAGTGCTTACACGGCACCTGGGGTCCCCCTCCCATCGTGGTTGCGGTTCAATCCAACTACCGGAGTATTCACCGGTACCCCGGGGAATTTGGACGTCGGGGAGCGACAGGTCTTTGTCCGAGCGACGGACGCATCGGGAGCGTTTGCAGAGGCTCCCGTGCGGATCGACATTTTGAACATCAACGACGCGCCGACGAATATCGATCTTGTCGGCCAACCCATCGCCGAGAACCAACGAGGAGCAAGGCTTGGTCGTTTGACGGCGGTCGATCCAGATCCGAACGACACGATCGCTTGGACAACCTCCGATCCTCGTTTTGTCATCCAAGGGGACGTGCTGTCCCTAGCGCCCCTAGCGAGCTTTGACTTCGAGGCAGCGAGCACCGTTTCGCTTCAGGTCCGCGCCACGGACAACGGAAGTCCCTCGTTGTTTTTCGAGAAAGTCATCGCGATCAAGGTTGCCGATATCAACGAGTTTTCGCCAGCGCTCGAGCCGATTTCGATGAGCATTGCGGAGAACAACTCCAGCGGAGCGATCGTCGGTAGGGTAGTTGCCAGCGACGCAGACACAGCCAACCGAGTGCGGTATCGATTCTTTGGCGAAGCCCCCTCGCAGTTCTTGTTGAATTCCGAAACGGGGATCCTGACGGTCAAGCCGGGAGTCATTCTCGATCACGAAGCGGCCCTTTCGTATCGCTTCTTTGTCGAAGCCTTCGATGACGGGACCCCGTCGCTCTCGACTTGGGTTTCGGCAGAGGTTTTCGTCAGCGACATCAATGAATTTGCGCCGGTGATCACGACAGGGGTCCTGACGACTTCCGAATCGGTCCCCTTGGGGGTTCCCTTCGGTCGCATTGTCGCGACCGATGCGGATCGACAGCCCAACGATCTGCCCGCAGTGGTTTATTCCTTGCTAGCAAGCGAGAGCCGATTCGCGATCGACCCACTGACAGGTCAACTGAGCGTCGCGAGGGCTGGGGTGCTGGATTTTGAGCGAAGCCGAAGCGAATCGGTCATGGTGATCGCCTCAGACACCGGGTTGCCGAGCCTCTCGAGCCAGCGGCTTGTGAGCATCCAAGTTCTCAACGCCAACGAGCCTCCCACCTCGATCGCCGTTGAGAACAGTCTCGTTCCGAGCAACATTACAGGTTTGGATCTGGGGAGAATTCTCGTCGAGGATCCCGATGGACCGACAAGCTACACGTTCACTTCGTTGGACAGCCGATTCGACGTGGTTGCTGGCAAGCTGATGATGAAGCCTCAAGAGTATCTCAAAGATTCCGACCCGATCATGATGAGCATTCCGCTGCTGATCAATGACGTAGCCGGTGGCTTGTTTTTACGCATGAGCGTTGGAATTCAGAGGGTACCGAATCAATCCCCTTGGCAAAACACGATTCTCCCCTGGGATGTCGACCAAAGCGGGTCGGTCACCCCATTGGACGTTTTGACGCTGATCGATGCGGTCAATGCCAATCCGGCCGGAGATCTTCCTATGCCACGCTTGGGCAGTTCCCTAGGGATGCCTGATGTGGATGTCGACGGGGATGGCCGTGTAACGCCGCTCGATGTCCTATCGGTGATCAATCGTTTGAATGGAACGAGTCTTTTGGGCGAGGGAGAGAGCCAAGAGAAGAGCGATAGCGAGAGTGATCGTCCGAATTTTGAGAGCCTCAGCGTCGATCATTTCTTTGCGGAGGTCGGATCGGAGTCCGATCCGCTTCGATGGCGAAACCGTCGTCGGTAGAGTGTGTCGATGGCCCTTGAGTGACGTTTTTATGGGGGGGGTGCTAGCGTGATAGCTAGCATTTCAAGTGGGTAAACTGCGCGGACTCTACAGGTCCGTTTGGAGTGATTGGATTCTTGGTAACGGTTCAGCCGATTCTCACAGATGCCGTGAGAGATCCAACTAGGGTTGGATGGGGCGGAACAACACAAGGGTCACAAAATGAAACGCGGACTTTTTTCAATCGCACTGTTAGCCTTGTCCATCGTTGGCTCGACTGGATGCGTCGGCATGCATCGCGGGCATGGCTGTGGAAATCATAGTGCTTGCAATACTTGCAATTCTCCGATTGGATGCCGTCCCTGCCGCATGGGTTGGCAGCGTGGTGGGACCGACTATGGGTCTCACTTGTCCCATTCGGGTGCTCCTTGCTTGGATGGCTCGATGAAGGGTCACATGCTTGGCGGTTTGCATGGCGGCGGCGGCTTGCATGGCGGCGGTGGATTGCATGGTGGCGGCGGCTTGCATGGTGGCGGTGGCTTGCATGGAGCGGGTCTCCATGGGGCTGGCAATGGCGGGATGAGTCATGCTCAGTACCGCGCCGACGACCAAGTCGGCTCAGGAGTTCCTGGACCGACGGTCGCTTACCCTTACTACACCACTCGTGGACCTCGGGACTTTTTGCTCGACAATCCTCCGAGCATTGGTCGGTAGAACGGTTTAGCGAACGACGAGTTTTTTGAACTCGATCATTAGTTGTTTGGTTGTTGGCCCGACTTTCCCATCGCCGATCGGGCGGCTATCGATGGAAACTACCGGGATGACTTCCGCGGCGCTGCCTGTGAGGAAGCATTCGTCGGCCACGAGTAGATCGTGTCGGGTCAGGGTCGTTTCTCGGGCTGGGATTTTGAGGGTATTGGCGAGTTCGAGGATAGCGTTGCGGGTAATTCCTTCGAGGATTCCCGAGTCGGCCGATGGGGTGAGCAATTGGCCTCTCTTTACGATGAAGATGTTATCGCCGGTGCATTCGGCGACTTCCCCTTTGTGGTTGAGCATGATCGCTTCCATGCACCCGGCCTGTAGGCCTTCGAGTTTGGCCATGATGTTGTTGAGGTAGTTGAGCGATTTGATGCGGGGGCTCAGGGCTGCCGGATGGTTTCGGATTGTCGAGGCGGTGATGATTTTGAGTCCTTCGTCGTAGTATTTGCGATCGTACAGAGCGATCAGATCGACGATGATGATGACTTGGGGATCGGAGGTCCGGTTTGGATCGAGACCGAGGGATCCGCTTCCGCGGGTGACGACCAACCGGATGTACGAGTCGCTCAGGCCGCTGAGTTCGACGGTTTTCTTGACCGCATCGATCATTTCCTGTTTGGACATGGGGATCGTCAGCAGGATGGCGCGGGCTGATTCGTAGAGTCGGTCGATGTGTTCGTCCAACCGAAAAACCTTGTTCGAGTAAGTCCGCATGCCTTCGAAGACTCCGTCGCCATAGAGGAGTCCGTGGTCGTAGACGCTGATTTTGGCGTCCTCTTTGCTGAAGTATTTCCCGTTGATGTAGATCGGTGGCGACATATTTCTGGGGTCCTTTGGGTTCCGCGACACGGGGGTCGAAATCAAACGATTAGACTAGCCGGAAAGCTGCAAATCCGAAAGGGTAAGGGACTCGTTGCAATCTGAAATTCCGGCTATGATACCGGAACGTTTCAGGGCCGCCCGACGGTCCTTAGTCTTCCCTTGGAAAACTTTGTTTGCACCCCGATTGGACTTCATGAGCGACAACGATTCTGCCGGTGCTTTTTCTCCTCGTTACCACCGTGTGATTTTGAAGCTCAGCGGCGAGAGCTTGGCCCACGCCGGGGAGCGTGGCATCAGCATGGACGAGGTCACGGCAATCGCAAGTCAGATCAAGTCGGCTCATGCCTTGGGTTGTCAGATCGCCGTGGTCGTCGGGGGTGGCAACATTTTGCGCGGTGCGCAGTTTAAGGGTTCCAGTGGCGAGAAGATCCAGGAGGCCACGGCCCATTACATGGGGATGCTCGCGACGGTCATCAATGCCTTGGCCCTCCAAGATGCCCTAGAGTCCATTGGGATCGCCACGCGGGTGATGTCGGCGATCAAGATGGATGGTGTTGCCGAACCTTTCATTCGCAGGCGAGCGATCCGACATTTGGAAAAAGGGAGGATTGTGATCCTCGCGGCCGGCACCGGCGCTCCGTTTGTCACGACCGATACTTGTGCTGCGAACCGAGGGCTCGAGCTCGATGCAGATATTGTGCTCAAGGCCACCCGGGTCGACGGAGTCTACAGCGACGATCCGGAAAAGAACCCGCATGCGATTCTCTATCGCGAGCTCGACTACGATACGGTGATCGAAAAGAATCTTAAAATCATGGATTCGACCGCCATCGCCCAGTGCCGGACCCACAAGCTCCCCATTCTTGTTTTCAATTTCAAAAAGGAGGGGAACATTGTCCGGGCCGTCAGTGGGCAGAAAGTCGGTACGCGAATTTCACCGAGGATCCATCCAGGAGAGCAGATCCTGGTCAACGCCCACTAGTGGCTTGTTCGATACTACCCGCCCTTACCAATTTATCCTTCCACCACTCGTAACATCATTCTGGAGACTCCTTGCTATGTCAGTCGAAGACATCCTCATGGACGCTGAAGAGCGTATGGACAAGGCCCTTTCGCACCTGAAGCAAAATCTTGCTGGGATCCGTACTGGACGTGCCGCACCGGGCCTGCTCGATTCGGTCAAAGTCAACGCCTATGGCTCGATCACACCGCTGAAGCAACTCGCGAGCGTTGCGGCCCCTGAGCCTCAGCAATTGGTCATCCGCCCTTTTGACACCACGATCATCAAAGACATTGAAAAAGGGATCGTCGCGAGCGAACTGGGGCTCAATCCTCAAAGCGATGGGCGAATCATACGGATCAACATCCCCCCCTTGAGCACCGACACCCGCAAGAAGCTCGTAGCTCGCATCAAGGAGCTTTCTGAAGAAGCGAAGATTTCGATTCGCAACGTCAGACGCGATGCGAACAAGGCGATCGAAACGGCTGAAAAGGACAAGACCATTTCCGAGGATCAGCGAGACACCTCCAAAGAACAGGTACAGGAGTTGACCAAGAAATATGAGGAGGACGTCACCGAATTGGCCAAGTCACGTGAATCGGATGTGATGGAACAGTAACCCATAAAGACTTTTTTTGATTCTCGAGATTGCCAAGCGTTTGATCGTGCTTCAGGTCGGATTTCCTCGTACTCGTACTCAGTGAAACGGTACTCGTACTCGTACTCGAAAGGGCGCAGATGACCGAACCATTTTTTGACCACGAACGACTCGATGTCTATCGACTTGCGATCGAATACGTT
>QWPJ01000219.1 GCA_003671195.1 Planctomycetota bacterium | reverse complement strand
CGCTCACGCTCGGAACCCTATCGACCGATACGACATGGTGGATGATTTTGCTCGTGTCCCTGAGCGTCGTTCCGATGTGGTTCGAACTCAAGGCTCGAGGTTGTTCGACGCGGGTCTACGAAATCCATCAAGCGATCTTCGTCGGTTGTCTGATCCTCGGCGGTTGCCTGTCGGAGCGGATCAGCACTCCGGCGTTGAATCTCAGCGTGGTCCTTTTGACTCTTGCCGTACTGGTGCGAAGCGGAGCGTTCCCTTTTCATCTCTGGCGGATTGATATGTTTGAAAAAGCATCGTTCGGATCGTCGATTCTGATGGTCTCGCCGATGCTCGGAGCCTACCTGTGCATGCGATTGGTCTTGCCCACCGAACCGGATTGGGCACTCCATGCAATCAGTTTTCTGTCGCTTGCCACCTCGGTTTATGCCTCCGGGATGGCATTGGTTCAGAACGATGGACGAAGGTTCTTTTGCTATCTGTTTTTGAGCCATTCATCGCTCGTGCTCGTCGGACTGGAGTTGGCCACCCCGATCGGCCTGACGGCGGCCCTGTGCATGTGGCTCTCGGTGGGCTTGGCATTGACCAGTTATGGCATTACCCTCAGGTGCATTGAAGCTCGAGTCGGCCGGATCGATTTGAATCGGTACTACGGACTCTACAGCCACATGCCGACGATGGCGGCATTCTTCCTGCTGACAGGACTTGCAAGCGTCGGGTTTCCCTGCACCATCGGCTTTATCGCGGGTGAACTATTGATCGAAAGCGCGATGAACTTCTCGCCCTGGATCGGTTGGATTGTGGTCCTGGCAACGGCCCTCAATGGGATCGCCGTGATGAGGGCTTACTTTCGGATTTTTACCGGGACGAAACATCCGACGACGATCCCGATGCGGAGCCAATTCGAAGAGCGCTTCGCGATCGTTGGTTTGAGCCTGCTGATCATCGCCGGAGGTCTTTATCCGCAGCCTGAGGTCGAATCGAGTTACAAAGCCGCGCTCCATTTGCTCGAGGACTACCACCGCGCGGGCGACCATAGCTCGAATAAAGATGGCTCGGTGATTGGCCCTGCGGCCGAAGCGTCCCAAGATCGTCGGGTCCACTGAAGGGGCTGGCTCGGCGGGGCTGGATTTCCCTGGCGTTTTCCAATCCGTTGACCAGGGCTTATACTCTAAGGAGGTCCTGGCTTTGCCTCGATCCGCTTTTCACTCCGGAAGTCCATGCCGGATGCGATCACCCGGCTTTTTTGGGGCGCAATGCTCCGCCTTAGGCTTCTATGATTGTCGTCAGTGAACTCAGGAAACAATTCAGCGTGCGTGGCAACACGCTCGTGGCAGTCAACGGAGTTTCCTTCGCTGTGGGCAACTCGGAGGTCTACGGCCTTCTAGGTCCCAATGGGGCTGGCAAAACGACCACCTTGCGGATGGTCATGGGACTGACCGAACCGGACTCAGGCTGGGTGGAAATCGGGGGGACTCGGACCGATACCGATGCGACGGGGATCCGGCACCAACTCGGTTTGATTTCGACCAATGACGGTGTCTATCCTTGGTTGAGCGTTCGGGAAATGCTGATGTACTTTGCCGACCTCTATGCCGTCGAGCCGAAGATCGCAGAGAGTCGTCTCGAGGAGCTCGCCGAATTGCTCGCGATCGGCTCTTTCCTCGACCAACGCTGCAGCACCTTGAGCACAGGTCAGAAGCAACGGGTTACTCTGGCGCGAGGGCTCATGCACGATCCCCCGGTGATGCTTTTGGACGAACCGACACGGGGCCTGGATGTCGTCGGGAGTCAAACCGTGTTTCAATTCATCGAGCTGCTTAAGGCTCGCGGCAAATCGGTCTTGCTCTCGACCCACCGGCTCGACGAAGCCGAACGGGTGTGCGATCGCTTTGGACTTCTGCATCACGGAACGATGCGCTACGAGGGGACCTTGGGGGACCTTCGCGAGCAAACGGGCAAGACCCATCTGGTCGATATGTTCATCGAGCTGATCCGCGAGGATCGGGTCGGCCAAACAACCTTAGGTAAATCGGATTGAGTATGCAACCGAGTTCCATCGCTTCCTACATGGCCAACGGGCGACTCGGTAGGCTCTGCCTCAAAGAGCTCCGAGAGAGTTTGCGCGACCGCCGGACCCTGATCACGTTGATCCTCATGCCGATCCTGGTCTATCCACTGCTGAGCATGGCGATGCAGCGGTTGATTGTAGGGACCGCATCGGGGCTCAACGCAGACAAAACCGAATACATCATCGGGGTTAAGGACGAACAGGCCGGTAGTTTCGTCGCGTCGGCCTTGGGCGAAACCGCCTTGGCGATACGACAGGGTGTCCGCCATTCGATCGAGATTCGCAGGCCTATGCTGGCGAGCCCAGTAACTAGAAAAACCGCGACTAGAAAAACCGCGGCCCAAAAAACAGCGGTCAATAACGCACCGCAGGGCGACACAGCGGATCGCAATCCGGAGGTTCGAGAGAATGCTTCGGAGATCGATCCACAGACGGCGGGCTTTAACATCGTCGTGGCCGAGGGGATCTCGCTCCAACAAGCCCTTGACGAAGGGCAGGTCGATGTGGCGGTTTTGCAGGTCCGTTCCGAGATGGTTTCCCTTGGACGAAATGGAACCTATCCGGCCTACCAACTCGAACTGTCGTTTCGCGACGCGGATCTTCGAAGCGAAGCTGCCATGCTCGAGTTTCGCAAGGCGATGGAACTGGTCAACGATACCCAATCGCTGCAATTCCGAGGTGCCTTGCCCCCGGCGGTCCGGATGATCTCGACGGCCACGGGGAGAAAAGTCGATGCGATGACCTCCCTGGCGGGGATCTTGCCGTTGATCTTGATCCTAATGACCATCACCGGGGCGGTCTATCCGGCGATCGACCTGACGGCCGGCGAGCGCGAACGCGGGACGATGGAGGCGATGATCGCCACTCCTGCTCCGCGGTTCTTGTTATTGCTGAGCAAGTATGTGGCAGTCGTGACCGTGGCGGTCCTGACGGCACTGGCGAATTTATTGGCCTGTTGGATCACCCTATCGATCGGTGGACTGGGCCGGGCTCTTTTGGGCGAAAGAGGTTTATCGCTTCTGGCTATCGTTCAGATTTTGCCATTGCTGGTGATCTTTGCTGCATTCTTCAGCGCGATCCTCTTGGCGATGTGTTCCTTTGCACGAAGCTTCAAAGAAGCCCAAGCGTATCTGATTCCTGTGATGCTCGTGTCGTTGGCCCCGGCGCTGCTGACGCTCATGCCCAACATCGAATTTTCGACCCTTCTTGGGATCGTCCCTTTGGTCAATATCTTGCTCTTGTCTCGCGACATCATGACCGGTTCGCCGCAAGCCTTGCCGGCATTCGCAGCGGTTTTTTCAACGCTGCTCTATGCGGCTGCCGCACTGGTGGTCGCATCGCGTCTCTTTGGCGCCGAGTCGGCCACCGCAGGGTCCCAAGAGACTTGGTCGGATCTGGTCCGACGCCCGAAACGAATGAAGGAATTGCCCGATCTGGGAGATCTGGCAGTCTACCTTGCTCTGATGTTCCCAGTTTTTTTCATCCTGACGAACCTCTTTGGACAAATGGACTTGTCGATCGCAAGCAAACTCTGGATCAATGCTGGGATCCTGCTAGTGCTGTTCTTGATCGCTCCGGCACTCGTGGCTCAGTATCGCCGACTCAACCCCCGTTCGACGTTTTTGCTAGGAGGTTGGTTGGGCGACAGCAGCCCGATAGCAAGCCGCGAACTGGCAAGCGGCGCCCCCGGGGGTTCTTATGGGGCGGGGGTTTTTCGGGGGATCGGGGTCCTCTGCGGCGTGTGCTTGCTGGCAAGTGGGTTGTGGGTGATCGCCTTTGAGGTGCTCAAAGTTCTGTCAGATTTTGGATTTGGGGCGATTTCGATCGACCGAACCGAAGCCCTCGAGGAGGCCAAGGCTCAGTTTGCCTCGATTCCCTTTTGGATGATTTTCGTCACATCGGCGCTTGTGCCGGCCCTGGCCGAGGAATTCTTTTTCCGAGGCTATGTTCTCTCGGCGTTTCGCAATCGCATCGCGCCGCTTCGAGCCGTCCTTTACAGCGCGCTGATTTTCGGACTCTTTCACGTGATCAACGGCAGCGTTCTTTCGCTCGAACGCTTCTTTCCAACAACGCTCCTGGGCTTGGCTCTTGGTTTTGTTGCAATCCGTACACACTCGCTTTGGCCAGGGGTGTTATTGCACGCGATTCATAATGGATTACTCTTTTGGTTGACCCGATTTTCGGAAAAAGAGCTTTCCGAGTGGTTCGGTTCAACCAATCAGCACTTCCCCCCGATCTGGATTCTCGCTAGCCTCGCATCGGCGGCTTGCGGAATCGGCCTTGTTTATCTTCTCACCCGGCAACGTTTTCATGAAAACGCTACTTAAGCTTCTGATCGTTTTGGGTATCCTCGGAGGGATCGGCTACGCATCGTATCGACCGGTGATGAGCTACTTCGAGCAACGGAATAAAACGCAATGGCGGACCCAGAAGGTTGAACAAGGCGAGATTGTTCAAGCGGTCAATTCGACCGGCAAGGTCGAGCCTATCAAACGCGTGAGCGTCGGAGCGACCGTCAGCGGTCCGATCGCCGAACTGCTCGTGGACTTTAACTCCAAGGTCACCAAGGACCAGGTGCTGGCCAAGATCGACCCGAAGCTTTACCAATCGGCTGTTGGACGCGACCTTGCGAATCTGCGGACCCGACGCGCCGAGGTCGCTCGCGCCGAGGCGATGCTTCAGCAAGCCACAAACGATGAACGACGCAGCGGACAGCTCAACAAATCCCAAGACGGATTCATCTCCGAAGCCGAAATCGACCAGTTTCGTTTCGCTCGCATGATGCGAGAAGCCGAATTGCTGGTCGCGGAGACCAACGTCGAGCAATCCCAAGCCCAACTCGACAACTCGGAGGCCAACTTGGCCTACACACAAATTCTCGCCCCATGCGATGGGATTGTCATCGACAAGAAAATCGATGTCGGACAGACCCTAGCGGCTCAATTCCAAACACCCGAAATGTTTGTCGTGGCCCCCGAGATGGATCAGCGTATGCACATCTACGCCTCGGTCGACGAAGCCGACATCGGCTGGATCAGCAGAGCTAAGGAAACCGGACAACTCGTCCGGTTCACCGTCGATGCCTATCCCGACGAACTTTTCGATCAAGGCAAAATTGTTCAGGTCCGACTGAGCAGCAAAGAAGAGCAAAACGTCATTACTTACCCGGTAATCGTCGAGACCCCCAACATCGGTATGAAACTCCTGCCAGGAATGACCGCCAACCTATCGTTTCAAATCAACCGCGAAGCGAATATTCTTAAGATCCCCAATCCAGCACTTCGGTTTTACCCCAATCGAGAAAAAGTCCACCCCGATGATCGCAAGATCCTCGACGGATTCGAGGACCAAAAGGAGTTCGCAGACTCCCCGAAAATGGTCTCGGCCGATGAGAAAGCCGACAACAGCAAGTCGCTGAGCTATCGCCATGTCTGGGTCGACGACGGTAAATACCTAAGGGCCAAGAAAGTCAAAATCGGGATCTCCGACAACCGCTACACCCAACTCGTCGAAGGCGAACTATCTGCCGACGAAGAACTGGTCATCGGCGAGAAGCTCAAGAAGTAGCGCGACGCGCACGACATAACGAACGATTGCTTGCAT
>QWPJ01000035.1 GCA_003671195.1 Planctomycetota bacterium | reverse complement strand
GTCTTTGGCGATGTTGGCCGCTTTTTTGAACGTATCGACGATGCGGGCGGTGTTGGCTTTGGCATCGGACCTCCATTTCTCGACGCCGAACTCGGCGCTATCGACGCGGATCACACCGTACTTGCGAACGCCATGGTCCTCAAAGACTCGGGCGATTCGGCAAGCCATTTCAACGGCCGAGAGGAATTTCTTTTGGCATTGGTCATCACCCATGGCCGAGTCGCCGACGGTCCCTGGCCAAACCGGAGCGACCAGAGAGCCGACGGAGAAACCGTAGCTGGCGATTTGGTCGGCGATCTTTCGGATTTCCGAATCGCTCGCATTGGGGTCGGTATGGGGGAAGAACAAGAAGTAATCGATTCCGTCGAACTTTTGGCCATCGACATTCGCAGCGGCGGTCAGTTCGAGCATGCGTTGGAGCGAGATTGGCGGTTCTTGATCGGGGCCATCCCCTTTACCGACAAGGCCTGGCCACATGGCGTTGTGGAGTTTAGGAAGTTGGTTCATCGAGGATTCCTTGCGATTCAAATAAACTTGCGATTCAACGGAAGGGGACTCTGGAGAGCCAGGGCGTTGGCTCTTTGGGTGGAGTTTGCTCGAAGGGCGGCTTAGCGGTGTTTTTGCCAGGCGCCGTTGGCAGGCAGGTTGGCGTGAGCATCGGGGCCGAAGTAGCGCAAGCCGACGAGGGGTTCGCTGCCGGTGTTTTCGATTTCGATTCCTCGGACCGCTGCGTCGTGGCTGATAAAGACTTCGTCTTCGGTGTTTTGACCGAAGCGGATCATGGCAGGGGTTTGGAGGGCCAATTTGCCGATCCGACCCTTGCCTTGGACGGTGGTCCAACCGCTTGCCGCACCGTCCTTCAAGACGGTCTTGGCTCCTGGTTCGATGGTCAGTTCTTTGGCGCTAAAGAGTTGCTTGCCATCGATGGTACCGTAGACGATCCATTTGTCGCTGACCCCTGTGGTGGACTTGGACGCATCGACGATCGGTTCGATGTAGTTGGCATCTTTGAAGTGGGTATCGACGTTCTTTTCCCAGTCGAGTTGACCCATGATGAAGTCGAGGTCTTGATGCTTGTCTTTCGGCATGTCCTTGACCAGCAGGGACCAGGGCACATAGCGGCCTTCGACGATCGATTGGAACATCCCGAAGACGTCCGAGCCCCATTGGGGTTCGTAGGTGCACAGGGATCCTGGTGCGTGCAGAACGCCTGGTGGAATCAGCCAACCGGTACCGCGTTGGAGGCGATAGGCTCGGGAGAGATCGAGGATTCCGTTGTCCCCTCGGTTCCAGTTTTCCAGGCAGCGTCGGAGTTGATCTTTGGTGGTGCCCGGTTCGAGCCCCATGAAGGTGTAGGCGAAGTTGTTATCGACGTTGTTGTATTGGGGTGGGAAGTAGTAGCTCTCGGGCTTGCCTTCCTGACCGACCAGAGCGGCATCCTCTTGGGATTGATGCATGTGGTGGGGGATTGGGCCCATGTTGTCGAAGAATTTCGAGTAGACCGGCCAGCGGTTGTATTTGCTGAAGACGGCTTTGCCGACGAGCCTATCGCCTTGTTCGGCGATGGCGTCTTTGAGGAGGAATTTTTTGCCCTCGAAAAGACAGAAGCTCAATCCTTCGTGCCAGACGCGTCCCTCGTTGGCCGCTTCGGTGGTGCTTGCGAACCAACGTTCATCGATTCCGCCGCGATCGGCGCCGAAAGCATAGAGGTCGTTGGGGTGGAGTTTGATTCGGCGACCTGGGTGCAAGAAGCTTCGAGGGACCCAGGTCGGGGTGAGTCGAAGGATGCCATCGCCGGCGTCGAGGGCTTTGTCCAAGACGTTCGCTACGTTATCGGACTTGATCAAACCATCATCTAAACCGGTGCCAGACATGGAATCTCTCTGATTTCTAGAGAAAGGTGTGTTGGAGGGGCAATCCGGGGGCTTAGGGGCGGTTGGATCCGCTTTGCCCCCGTTTTTATGGGACTTTGTTGTAAGATTCTTGCGGGTGAATCGCAAGCCCTGGAGGCTGAAACATGGAAGTCTTTGCCTCCTTGAGGGCAATGTCTCGGCGTAAGGCTTGCGATTTTCCATACTTTCGGCATGATTTGCGAGGGTGAAAAACGAGTTTTTGCGATGGGTTTAGCGAAGGGTAGTGAGCCATGGTGACCCAGTACTCACCGATTCGACGGGCGTTGATCAGCGTTAGCGACAAGACGGGGTTGGCCGAGTTTGCCAAAGGACTCGCGGCGCAGGGCGTGGAGATTTACAGCACAGGAGGGACTTACCGATTCCTTACAGACCACGGGATTGTGGCCCTAGAAGTGGCTCAATACACCGGGTTTCCCGAGGTCATGGACGGGCGGGTCAAGACGTTGCATCCGAAAATCTTCGGCGGGATTCTCGCCCGCCGGGATCATCAAGAGGATTTGAGCTCAGTCTCGGCGCATTCGATCGAGACGATCGACTTGGTCGTCGTCAATTTGTATCCTTTCGAGGCAACGGTCGCCAAAGAAGGAGTGAGTTTTTCCGAAGCGATCGAGCAGATCGACATCGGCGGTCCGAGTCTGATCCGAGCCGCTTCGAAGAATCACACCTTTGTCACCGTGGCGACCAGTCCGGCGCAGTACGGATCGATCTTGGCCGAATTTCAAGCCCACGGCGGAACCTCGCAGCACCTTCGATTGCAGTTGGCTTTGGAGTGCTTTGAATCGACTGCCAAGTACGACTCTGCGATCGGCAAGTACCTTGCATCGAAGATCACTGGCGCGGCGGCCTCTAACGCAAACGCTGCGGCCTCTGGAGCTGCGAGCGATGCTCAAACGGTCTTGCCCGAGCGTTTGCATCTTGATTTGACCAAAGTGCAGGATCTTCGGTACGGGGAAAATCCGCACCAACAAGCCGCGCTCTATGCGAGGCCTTCCTCGGGCATTTCGCTGGTGCAGGCCAAGCAACTCCATGGCAAGGAGCTTTCGTACAACAACCTGCTCGATGCCGATAGCGCTTACAACATCGTCCGGTGTTTTGCTCGTCCATCGGCGGTGGTGATCAAGCACAACAATCCCTGCGGTGCCGCGTCGGCCCACAAACTCTCGGCGGCTTGCCGCAAAGCGCTCGACGGGGACCCCCAAAGTGCCTTTGGTGGTATTCTGGGATTCAACCAGAGCGTCGATGCCGAGACGGCCAACGAGTTATGCCAACCAGGTTTGTTCATCGAGGCGATCGTCGCTCCAGCGTTTTCCGATGCGGCCATTGAGATCCTCTCGACGAAACCCAAGTGGCGAGAGAACGTGCGCTTGATCGCGATGGGCAAGGAGAGCGAATCAGAACGACCCTTGGATTTCCGATTTGTCCAAGGTGGGGTCTTGGTCCAGCAAGCCGACACGTTGCCACCGGCAAATCTGACTTGGAAAACCGTCACAGCCGTCCCCGTGGCCGACGAGCTTTGGGACGACATCGCCTTCGGCTGGGAGATGGTCCGGCACGTCAAGAGCAATGCCATTGTCTTGGCCCGAGACGCCGCGTTGGTCGGCGTGGGCGCAGGACAGATGAGTCGCGTCGACAGCGTGGAGATCGCGATTTCCAAAGCGGCGGATCGATCCCGTGGGAGCATCCTGGCTTCCGATGCGTTCTTTCCGTTCCCCGATTCCATCCATAGGGCCGCCCAAGCCGGAATTGTTGCGATCGTACAACCCGGGGGATCGAAGAAGGACGACGAGGTCATCGCTGCTTGCAATGAGCATCGCATCCCGATGCTCTTTACCGGCCAACGCCACTTCCGACACTAGCATGGCTGTATCCGATAAACAACTGATCCAATGGCTCGGGCATACAGACCTCCGCGTCCGCTCGGCCTCCCTTGACCTACTGTCCAACAGCTACGCGTCGGACCCGAGTATCCTCTCCTCGATCATCGCGGCCTGGGATCACTACGGTTGCGAGTCAGCCTTCTACGATTTCCCCCTGATTTCCCACCTTGCGATCAGCTCGGATCAAATGCCGGTGGTTTTGGCCAGGGCCCAGGAGATGTCCCGCGGACGCAAGATCACCGACCGGGTCTGCCGCTGCGCCGGCAAACTCGGCGAGGCCATCTCGGTCGAAAGAGCATCGGGCTTTGCTCCTTATTTGAAAGAGATCCAAACGCTCAAAGAGACGTCGAAGATTTTTTTCCGCGTCCCGATCCCGAACATGGAACAGCGAGCGGCGGCTCTGGCACGCGAACCGAGTTCCCTCGAATTGGACTTCGAAGACGGAGCCCCCAGCGATATCGCTATCGCGCTCGAAAGCCTCTGGGAACGCGGATTGGCCAACCGATGGATCCGCGAAGGAATCGAGTCCTGGGAAGAACCACAGCCCAGCGCCCTTGGACCCAGTGCCCTTGGACTCAGCGCCCTGGAACTGGTCTCCCGACATGCGATCCGTGGATACGAAGAACAACTCCTGACTCTGGTCGATCGCCAGGAAGCCACCGTCGCGGATCTAGCGACGATCTCTTTGGTCCGTGGCCGAAACCCCCTTACCCAATCGCTGATCGCCGAGCGATTCCAAGGTATGGGAAAACCCGGTCAGTTGCGATCCTTGGACATCATCCGCCGCATGCGGCTCGAACAATCCTCCAAGCTGATCCGATTCCTGCTCCCGCAAGGATCCGATGGAGTCGTACAAAATAGCGCACGAATCGCCGAGGTGTTGCTATTCGACTTTGAATTCCTCGAAGAATGGCTCGAGGCCTTTCTCCTGATCGAAGAGACTTCGGTTCAACGGGTTGTTTATTCGATACCGATTGCCTATCCGTTGGCCTTGGAGGAAACACCTGGAGATTGGTCGAGGATCAAGCATCTGTTGCTCATGCGTCTCGGGCGTGGCTTTGAACTAGGCTGACCACCCAATGAGTACCGAGTATCTCTTAGCGATCGAATCGACCTGCGATGAAACCGCAGCAGCTCTGATCGATTCCCATGGATGCGTGCTCTCCGAGTGCGTAGCGACTCAGGAATTGCTGCATGAGAAGTTTTCCGGCGTGGTCCCCGAGATCGCCGCTCGTGCACACCTTGAGAGGATCCTGCCGGTACTCGACACGGCGCTCAAAGAGTCCGGAATCCCTCCCGATGCGCTCAGCGCCATCGCTGTAGCGACTTTCCCAGGACTGCCCGGTTCGCTCATCGTAGGACTCTCGGCAGCCAAGGCCCTGGCGCTTGCTTGGAATAAACCGCTCGTGGGGATCAACCATATCCAAGCCCACATTTATGCTTGCGGGCTCGGTGCAACCGAGTCGATCTACCCGTGCGTCGGATTCATTGTCAGCGGAGGACACACTTCCTTGTACCGCTGCGAGGAGCCTCTGGGCTGGGATTATCTCGGGGGCACCATCGACGATGCAGCCGGAGAAGCCTTCGACAAAGTCGCCGTGATGCTCGGGTTACCCTTCCCCGGTGGACCGGCGCTTTCAAAGCTCGCGGCCAAAGGAGATCGGCAGGCGATCCGGTTTCCTAGGCCCCTTTTAGACGACAAAGAGCGGTTGGATTTTAGCTTTTCAGGACTCAAAACCGCAGTCCGCTATCGCATCGCTGGACCCTCGGATCCAAGCCATCGCGCCGCAGTCCTCGACGAGCAAGAGCGTGCCAACATCGCGGCGGGGTTCGAACAAGCTGTCATCGATTGCTTGATCGCCAAAGCGCTGGCGGCGATCAAAAAGACCCGAGCAAAAAGGCTGTGCGTCGGGGGAGGAGTCGCCGCAAACACCAGCTTTCGAGAACAGTTAGCCGTAGCTTGCCAAGCCCGAAACGTCGAGTTGATCATCGCCAAACCGCAGTGGTGCACCGACAATGCCGCCATGGGCGCGCTGGCTTGGGAAAAAATCCGCCGGGGTCAATTCGATCCCCTCGATCTGGATGTTCAGCCCGGTTTGGTCCGTCCTAAACGCTGATTTTCGGCCTGAAATCCCCGCAATTCGTAGCGACTTGGGGTACACTGATGTCCCTTCAGAAATGTAGGCTGCATCTCCCGCCTGCACCGAGCCAAATCCACCCGCCTTCCTACCCGTATCCCCATGAGCACCATCCCACCTCCCCCATCCTCTGAAGAAATGGCGCGAGCGAAATCCCTCAGGGAGTCTTTCGCCAAGATCAAGCAGCAGGTATCCCAAGTCATCGTCGGCCAGGATGCAACGATCGAACAACTCCTGATCGCCATGCTCGCCGGAGGCCACTGTTTGCTCGAAGGGGTCCCGGGCCTAGCCAAGACCCTGATGGTCCGCTCGCTGGCTCAAGCTATGGATTTGGACTTCCATCGCATTCAGTTCACCCCCGACTTGATGCCTGCGGATATCACAGGTACAGACATCATTCAACAATCCGAATCGGGATCAAGGCAATTGAGTTTTGTGAAAGGACCGGTATTTACCCAGATTCTCCTAGCCGACGAAATCAATCGAACACCACCGAAAACCCAAGCGGCCCTGCTTGAAGCCATGCAAGAACATTGCGTGACCATCGGAGGAAAAACCTATAAACTCTCCGAGCCCTTCTTCGTGTTGGCCACGCAAAATCCGATCGAGCAAGAAGGAACCTATCCACTTCCCGAAGCCCAACGCGACCGATTTTTGTTCCAGACCGTCGTCGACTACCCGAGCCGCGAGCAAGAAGGGGAGATCATCGAGCGGACCACTGGGAATTTTGCCGGAACCATTGAGCCGGTCATCACCGGCCAAGAGATCCTCGAATACCAGCGGATCGTTCGACTTGTCCCCCTGCCCGAGCATGTCAAGCAGTACGTTCTGGACTTGGTTCGCTCCTTGCGACCCAAAGAGTCCTCGGCACCCAAGTGGGTCGCACCTTGGGTCCAATGGGGACCAGGCCCGAGAGCCTGCCAACAAATCGTCGTGGCCAGCAAGGCCCGAGCACTTCTCAACGGCAGGCTGCACGTAACGACCGAGGATATCCAAGCCCTCGCCGCTCCGGTCTTACGCCACCGAATTGTTCCAACCTTCGGTGCCCAAGCCGAGGGGATCGATGCCGACGCGATCGTCGCAAGACTACTGAACGATCTGCCTAAACCCCAAGCGACCGCTGGGGTACTTTAGGAAACCGATGACGGAGCTTCCATTGGATTTTATCAACGAGTATCAAGGCGAAAGAAAATGAGAACGACATCGTCCCAAGGGACGCCGGCGCCCGAGCTGCTGGCCCCTGCGGGAAACTGGGACTGCGTCCATGCGGCTGTTGAGAACGGAGCCGACGCAATTTATTTTGGACTCGCTGCTGGCTTCAATGCCCGGGCGCGAGCCGTCAATTTCGATCTCGAAGAGCTCCCAAAGCTGATGTCCCATCTGCACCGACGCGGGGTCTCAGGCTTTGTGACGCTCAATACGTTGATTTTCACCGATGAACTCGAAGCCTTCGAGAGCCATGTCCGGGCCATCGCCCAATCGGGAGTCGATGCGGTACTCGTGCAGGACCTGGGTGCCGTGCGGCTGATCCGTCAAATCTGCCCGAAGCTCAGCGTGCATGCCAGCACCCAGATGACGATGACCTGCGAACGGACCATCGCGGCGATCGAATCGCTCGGTATCGACCGAGTCGTACTTGCACGTGAATGTTCGCTCAGCGAGATACGCAAGATCACGGCTTCGACTTCTATGCCAGTCGAGACATTCGTCCACGGTGCCCTCTGCGTGGCTTACAGCGGCCAGTGCTTGACCAGCGAGTCACTCGGCGGGCGTTCGGCCAACCGTGGCCAATGCGCCCAGGCTTGTAGGCTGGAATATGAACTGATCCGGGACGGCAAATCGATCGCGCTTGGCGATATGAAGTACCTGCTCTCACCGCAGGACTTAGCGGCCTACGAGCAGATCCCCGATCTGATCGAAGCCAAGGTTGCATCGCTGAAGATCGAGGGACGTTTGAAATCCCCTGAGTATGTCGCGAACATCGTCCGACATTACCGACGCGCGATCGACGACACGATGGCAGGCAAGCAAGTCGTTTTGGATCAAAACAGCCAACGCGAGATGGAGTTGAGTTTCTCGCGCGGGTTCTCTCCAGGATGGCTTGAAGGTTGCGATCATAAGCGGCTCGTACCGGGCCTGACCAGCGCCAAACAAGGCGTGCTTGCTGGCCGTGTGGTACGCAAGAAAGGGGATCGCATCGTCGCGGAACTCGACGTCGAATTGGCCAACGGCGACGGCGTGGTATTCCAAGCCGATCGTTCGGCCGGCAATGAGGTCGGAGGCCGCATCTTTCAGATTTATGTCAACCAAAGGCCGACCGACCAAGCCGGACCGGGCCTTGTGGAACTCGACTTCCAAAAAGGTCTCATTCGCGATGCGCAAATCCTCGAGGGGCAAGCCATTTGGCAGACCGATGCCCCCAGGCTTTCGAAGCGATGGCGTCAGACATTTGCCAAAGAGAACTTCGAACGAAAGATCCCCTTAAGAATTTCCGGGACGCTTCGCCTCAGAGAGCCCATCGCACTGCAAGTCGCATGGTCAGAGTCTCGTGAAGGGTTAGAGAAATCCGACTGGTCGCTATCGCTCAACCACCCCTATGTTCCGCTCAAAGCACAGAAGCATCCCGCCACGCAAGAGGCGATTTTCCAGCAGCTCAATCGGCTCGGTAACACACCTTATGAGATCGTCGACTGCCAAGTCGAGATCCACGGCGAGCCGATGCTGCCGCTATCGATACTTGGCGAGTTGCGCAAGTCGCTCATTGAGTTGCTCGACAAGACTCGCCAGCAGGACTCGGAGCGTTTGATCCGCCCGGCCGGGGTGGTCCGATCGATGCTAGAGAACGTCAAGCCTTCTGGAGCCCAGGAGCCTTTCAAGGACACAGACTCCACCCAGGCAGTCGGACAGCAAACCCCTAGGCTTCGGGTCCTTTGCCGGACCCTTGCGCAGCTCGATACGTTGCTCGAGGCTGGTGCTAGAGATATTGCGGTGGAATTTCATGACATTCGGGAGTATCGCCAAGCCGTCGAGCGTTGCCGGGTCGCGGGGGCCTCGATTTACCTTGCGACATTGCGAATATTAAAAGAAGGAGAGGCTGGTTTATTCAAGGCGTTGCAAAAGCACCAAGCTGACGGCTGGCTAGCAAGGAACCTTGCTGCATTAAAGTATGCCACGGAGCATGGTATAGCCGTCGATGCGGATTTCTCGTTGAATGCAACCAATCCGCTTACGGCGCAGTGGCTTGTTTCCCAAGGGGCCCGACATGTGACGGCTTCGTATGATTTGAACCGGGACCAGTTGATGGAGTTTATACAAGGCACACCTGCCGAATGGATCGAGGTGGTCATTCACCAGCATATGCCGATGTTTCATATGGAGCATTGTGTATTTTGCACGGTTCTTTCGCCGGGCACGAACAAATCGAATTGCGGGCGACCTTGCGATCGTCACGAAGTGAAGCTGCGTGATCGCATCGGTGTCGAGCATGTATTGCATGCGGATATCGGATGTCGCAATACGCTGTACAACGGCAATGCACAGAGCGGCGCAGAGGTCGTGGCGAAATTGCTTAACGAGCGGATCACGAAATTCCGGATAGAAATTTTACGCGATGCACCCGCGAGTGAACTCAAGAGGCTCTGGGAGCTTTATAGCAATCTTTTGCAAGGCAAAATTGATGGCTCGACCGTTTGGAAAACGCTGCGAGCCGAGAATCGTTTGGGAATAATTCGGGGAACTTTGGAACATCCGCGAAACCCTTTGGCCATTTTGTAGTTTAAAGAACGGCAGTCTACGCAATGCATACTCCTACGGGTTCGATAACTAACGATGACTTCATGATGCTCGAGCAGCTTGTAGACAAGGAAGGTCTCCAGGCCGCTGCGCAAGAGCTTGTTGAGCGAATGCGGCAGCAGAAGTTATATCCGGAATTATTCGAGGCTCGGAAGATGTTGCATCGCGTGGAGCTGGGTTTGCCTCCAGTGCATGTCGATCCCATCGGCGCACAGGGAAAAAAATCGGGAGCGATCCAACAGGATCCACAAGTGCAAGATGAGTTAGACAAGCGGCTTTTGGACGCATGTCGAGAGGTCGGAGGAGGTCTGATGCGTTCGGGTAGATTGCAAGAAGGTTGGATGTATCTGCGAGCCGTCGGCGACGATGCTTTTGCATCCGAAGCCATGGCGGCCGTCGAACCGACTCAAGACAACCTGGACCTGTTGCTCAATCTCTACGTGCACGAAGGTGTGGATATTGGTCGGGGTACCGAGCTGTGTTTGAAGATGCGGGGCACATGCAACACCATCACCATGCTCGATTCGATTGTCGCAATGCGAGGTAGATCGGATCAGCAGGCGGCGGTCGAGGCTTTGGTAAAGCACGTTCATCAAGAGCTGCTTGCGAATTTGATCGCGGATGTCACGAGGCGTATGCCACAGGTGCAGGCACCTGAGGACCGCTCCATCGTCGCTTGGCTAGGACTCGTGCCTGGTCTACTTCGGGATGGAACGTACCATTTGGATACAACGCACTTGGCATCGACGGTCCGCTTCGCACGCGTGCTGGATGATCCGTCGACGCTGAAACTAGCAGCCGATTTGGCCGAGTATGGCAGGCAGTTGCACGCACAGTATCAATATTCGAGCGAAGAGCCTTTCGCGGATCTATATCCGATGAGTCTGGCTTGGTTTCGAGCGTTGATGGGTGAGCATGTCGATGCAGCCTTGCGTGTTTTTCGGCAGAAAGCCGAATCGATCGATTTAGAAGAGCATGGAACGATTGGAATCGAAACCTACGCTGATTTGCTTGCAAGAATTGGTCGGCCAGATGAGGCCGGCAAGTACTTGATTCGCACGATGCCCGATGGGATGCGCCCTTTTGGAGTGGCCCCATCGCTCATCGAATTATCGAGCGCCTCGGGTGAATTTCAACCGATGAAAGACCATGCCAAGCAACGAGGCGATTTGATTGGATTCGCTGCAGCTTTGCTGCAATCGAAACATCCACAAACAAACTAGCTTGATCTTGCCAGCGATCGATTTACCATTCACCACGCCCCATTGCCTTGGATGTTGACAAAATAAAGGTTTCTTTCGACAGGGATCAGGGTTTAGGTATGCCTACTAAGGTTTTATTGGTTGAAGACGATCCAGCGCTCTCCGATGCGGTCCGCGAAGGACTCAGCGATGAGAACATGGAGATGGTGGTTGTCTCCAATGTCAAAGATGGCTTGGAACAGATCCGCACGCAAAGACCCGATGCCGTTGTCCTCGATCTGATGCTCGCCGGAGAGTCGGGTTTTGAGCTGCTCCGCGCGGTCCGCTCCCAGAGGGATCAAACCCCTATCCTCATCATCAGCGCCCTGGGCACGACCGAACAACGCGTCAGCGGTCTGATGGCCGGTGCTGACGACTACTTGGTAAAACCCTTCGAACTCAAGGAACTTCACGCTCGGATCATCGCCAACATCCGGCGAAATCAACAGCAAGAAGGTCCGGTGCTCTCCTACGGTCCGCTTCGACTCGAATTGACCACAAGGCGGGCGTTTCGCGAAGGCAAAGAACTAAGGCTCTCGCCGACGGAGATTTCGCTCCTGGAACTGTTTATCCGACACGAGAATCAAGTCCTCTCGCGCAAGATGCTCTACCATCAGCTCTGGGAGAGCGATTGGGAAAGCGAAACGAATGTGATCGAAGTGCATATCAACCGTCTGCGCAGCAAAGTCGATCGGGGTTTTTCTCGAGCGCTGATCCACACCATTCGCGGTCGTGGTTACATGCTCTCAGAAAACCCACCCCAAGGACCCAGGTCCGCCGAAGACGCGGCTCCCGAGTCCCAAGATCCCATGGCCTCGCATTCCGTTTAGCTGCATGTTCGCTTGGTCTAAACTCAAGATGACTACCAAAGCGGCTGTGATCCTGGTCCTTGCGACCTGGACCTCGGCCGCGTTGATCGGTCTAGCCAGCCGAGCCTCGTTCCAGTGGCTCGTGCTCTCGCAGATCGATCGCGAACTGATCGATGTCGCTAAGGACTTTCAAGCCGTCCTGCGGAATGAAACGCTCCCGTTTGACGAGGTCCAGTCCGATCGATTGAACCGGCGTATTTCTATCCATCCAGTCTACCGTCATTTCTTGAACATCGTCGATCCCAAGGGCAACACCCTCTGGAGCTCCCTCTCGGCCCCCTCTCCTATCCTCGGCGTCGATCGCCAGAACCCCGCGATCCAAGAGATCGGTGGCTATCGCACCGTCCACCGAAAGTTGGATATCGCACGCTCAGTTCCGTTAGATACCCCAGAGAGCATCGGCAGAATCGGCAGCGATGTCCAAACAGTGATTCTCCAGGTCGGGTGCCCGACAGATCTGTTGGCCATCGCGATGCAAGAGCTCGATCGTTGGATTCTCCCGCTCGTCGGCGGACTGATCTTTCTTGTACCACCCCTGGCTTGGTTGGTCGCAAGATGGCTGCTTGCCCCCCTGCAAAGCCTCGCTAAGCAAACCGATAGGATTTTTCTCTCGGAGGATCGGACCATTGAGCGCAACGGCAATCGAGACGAAATCGATCGACTTGCAAGCACGATCAACGGTCTGCTAGAACGGACGCGAAGCCACGTTCGCAATAACGAGGACTGGATCGCCAACTCGGCTCACCAACTACGCGGTCCATTGGCAGCCATCATGAGCAATGTCGAGGTCGTATCGAACCGCATCAGTGACGGGAAATCAGGAGAGATGCTCGAAAAGGTTATCACCGAATGCAACTATTTGAACAAAATCGTCAATCAGTTGCTGCTGCTCGGAGAAGTCAGCTCCGAAAACCATTCGGCGATCAAACAACCAGTCCCTTGGGATCGTCAAGTCAAACAAGCGATGGACCTTTTCGAAGCTTTGGCCAGCGAGAAGGGGATCCAAGTCGATTTGCCGAACTGCGAGTCGGCTGTGGTCATAGCCAACCCCGTCCACTTGCGTTTCATCGTCCAAAACCTTATCGAAAATGCGATCAAGTACACCGAATCCGGAGGGCGGATTTGGGTGAGCTTGTCGAGCGATAACACTCGATCAACGTGCCGATTGGTGGTCAAAGATACCGGCATCGGTATCTCCAAGAACGATCAGCAGAAGATCGGGAATCGATTCTTCCGAAGCAACACCGGACGCAATCCGACAACCACCCCGCGTGGCTCTGGCCTCGGACTGAGCATCGTGCTGAACATCGTCGAGTCCCTCAAGGGTTCCTTTGAGCTCGAAAGCGAGCTTGGACAAGGAACCCAGATCACCATCATCCTACCGACGGTCAGTGCAGATACCGAATCCGTCAAACCCATCCCGAACAAAGGCTCATGGGTGAATAATCATCGGATCTAATCAATCCTGGTCATCGAGTGCACCGGCACGTCGAAACGGCAGCATGGATATGAGCAACGCCGAGAGCGTGCTGGTGATGGCAAGAAACAAAAGCCCGTAGTGGTATGACGAGAGGGTTTGCTGGACTTTACCCATCACAAAGGGCCCGAGAAATCCTCCGAGATTTCCGACCGAGTTGATCATACCAACACTACCTGCTGCCGCCGATGCGGTCAGAAACAAACTCGGTAATGCCCAGAAGGCCGGCATGTAGGACTTCATCCCTGCGGCCGCTACCGTAAAGCAAAGAATGGTTGCCCAGAGCGATCCGCGGGTTTGTGTCGCCAGGACCAAGAAGATCGCCCCGATGATCACAGGCACGACCGAATGCCAACGGCGTTCCTGGAATCGATCCGAGGACCATCCGATGAACAGTTGTCCCGGGATTACCAAGAGCGAAGGAATCATGACCAGTTGGGCAATCTTCGATGGTCCCAATTCCGGATACCATTCCTTGAAAACACTGGGCAAGAACAACTCGATCCCGTAATTGGCCGTGACAATTCCGAAATAAGCTGCCGAGAGGAGCAGAACCTTTGGACTGCTAAGGGCTTGCAAGACAGACATGTGCCCTTTTTTCAAATGCAGCTCTTTTTCTCTGGCGAGCTCCGATTCCAAAGCGTCTCGCTCTTGAGATGTCAGCCAACTGGCTTGGCTCGGACGGTCGGTCAAGCCGAACAGGACGTAGATACCGAACAAGACTGCTGGTATCCCCCAAATGATATAGATCCACTGCCAGCCCTTGAGCCCCAAGACCAGTGGGTAACTGATCGTTTCCCCGTTGACAATGACCGTCCGTCCGATGTCGATGAACCACTGAGAAACCCACGGTCCGATAATCATCGCCACGGGCGAGGCGATCAGAAAATAAGAAATCGCTCGAGCACGGTCTTTTTGGGTAAACCAATGGCTCAAGTAAACGATCACGCCGGGGAAAAATCCAGCTTCGGCAACTCCCAAGAAAAATCGCACCAGATAGAACTGCATAGGAGTAGTGACAAAGGCCGTCATCGCAGCCATGATCCCCCAAGTGACCATGATGCGGCAAATCCACTTGCGAGCACTCCAGCGTTCGACGATCAGAGAGCCAGGTATCTCCAGCAAAAAGTATCCGAGAAAAAAGATCCCCCCGCCGAATCCAAAGACGGCCGCATCGAACGCGGGCATGTCCTCTTCCATCGTTAGCTTGGCAATCGCAACATTGTTGCGATCGATGTACGCGATGATGTAGCAGACAAAAAGGATCGGAATCAGACGCAAATACGCCTTGAGCCTCGCGGAATCCAACGCCATGGGGCGATTGGAATCTTCGTCATTTTGCCGGGAGATTTCGTAAGGATTGACTCGTGAAATGATAACACCTAAAAGGACGGGGAGGCGAGGATTCGATCGGGAGGGAAGCTAGACAAGGAAAATTGCAGGGGTCTATTGTACCCGAGTCGGGTTTACTCGGGAAACACAATTTCCCTTAGCGCATAGCGCGTCGAAGGGTTTTAGACGCGAGAAGCAAGTAGGTAGCCAAGGATCATCCCGATGACCATTGCAGGTGGGAGAATGATCGCAATGGTCATACCAACGAGCATGTTTCTGGGCATCTGTCCAGTATCTTGCATCGACTCTGGAGCCTGATGGAACTGCGGAGGAGGGGGGGCAGTGCTAAGAAGACCTGGGTGAATGGCCGAGTGATTGGCGCTGGTCGGACCCGATGGAAAGGAGGTGTCTTGCAAGGACTCTTCGCCCGTTGCTAGGCTGCGATTCGGAAGCGGTTTTAAGACGCCCGGATCGCTCCCCGCTCCGGTATCGAGCATCGGTGGGGGGGGAGCAAGCCATGGTCCACGGGTGATCGTCGTTTGGGCGATGGGAACCTCGGAGGTAACCCAAGCCTCGAGTCGAGCAGCGACTTCGGCCATCGTCTGAATCCGCTTGCGAGGATCCTTTTCCATCATCTCGGCGATGATGTCGACGAACTCTTCGCTAAGGTTCGTGTTGAAGTTTCGAGGATGCAGTGGAGTTGCTTCCAGATGCCTGCGGATTTTCGAAGCCGTATCCCCGCCTGGAAAAGGGGCTTTGCCCGTGACTGCATAGTACAACGTACAGCCCAGCGAGTAGACATCGCTTGCCGAGTTGACCTGCAAAGGTGTCGAGTACTGCTCAGGAGAAATGAAGTCTGGGGTGCCGACAATTTTCCCCGCACGAGGGTCGTCTACCAAGTCGGCTGCAAATCCTGCCAGTCCGACATCCGATACCTTCGCGATCGACTCCGGGGTGACCAGAATATTCGCAGGTTTGACATCGCGATGAATCAGTCCTTCGTCGTGCGCATAAGCCAACCCCAAGGCCGCTTGCATGATGATCCCGGCGGCCTCTTCCTCAGAAAGTGGTCCGCGCGTTTTGACCAACTTGCGCAAATCCATCCCCGCGACGTATTCGGTGACCAAGTAGTGCACACTGCCGTCTTGGCCCGCGTCGTGAGCCCGGACCAAGTAGGGACAGTCTAGTTTGGCCTGCATGCGAATCTCTCGCTTAAATCCTGCCAACGTCTCGTCGGTGACCCGATGCAATGGCAGCACTTTGACCGCACACTCTCGACCCATGATTTCATGGACCGCTTTGAAGACCTGACCCATACCTCCTTGGCCGATGAAGTCGGTAATCACATAAGGCCCAAGTCGAAATTTGATCTTCCCATCCGCGAGTTGAAAAGCTTGATACTCGGTGATTGCCCGCTGCTCGATCAGGATGCTTCGGAGGATCTTGTCCTCGTCGACCGTCTCCCCTTTGGATTGCGTGCTGAGGATCTGGTGCTTAAGTAACCTCAGACAATAGTCCCACTGGTGCGGGGAGACCAAACCGCTCGCGAGGACCGTTTTTTGGAAGTTACTGGACATACGCCTAAGGATACACCAAAGAGGGTATCATAGTCATCCGCACGGCTAGACAAAAATCTTCATTCCACCCCCATTGCATTACCAGACTCTTCGGGCATTACCATGGATCTTCGACTTCGCGAGCATACCGCAGTGATCGTTGGAGGGGCGGCTGGTATCGGATTGGCGACGGCTAAGCTTTTCGCGGCCGAGGGAGCCTGCGTGGCCCTGTGGGATCTCGATCCGAGGGTCGAGGAAATCGCGGGTCAAATCGAAGTACAGTACGGAGTCGGTACCCTTGGGCTAACAGTCGATATCAGCCAGGAGGATTCGGTAGCACGAGCCAAGGCAAGGACGCTCGATCGATTCGAATCCCTCGAGCATGTGGTTCATAGCGCGGCGATTAGCTCGAGCAAATTTGGGTTTCCATTTACCAATCTCAATGCGGACGATTGGAAAAAAACCCTCGATGTGAACATTCTTGGGATGGTGCGGATCGCCACGGCACTGGCACCGGAATTGATTCGATGCACTCCTGCTTCGTGCATTTTTGTCGGATCGGTGGCTGGCCAAGTCGGCTCTCAGACCGACCCACCCTATAGTGCTAGTAAAGCGGCAATGATCAATTTTGCGCAGTGCATGGCTAAGGATCTGGCGCCACGGCAGGTTAGGGTCAATACGGTTTGTCCTGGGATGGTACCCACGAGGCTCAATCGGTCGGTTTGGGAAGCTTGGCACGAGCGAGCCGATCCGGCCGATCGACTCGACTATGAGGAGTGGGCCTCTAGGAAGATCAAGCAGCTCATACCGCTAGGAAACTGGCAGACGCCTGAGGACATCGCGGCGATGATTGTCTTTCTTTCTTCGCCGCTTGCCGGGCAGATCACCGGCCAGACGATCAACGTCGACGGCGGCTACGTGATGCACTGGTAGATCCCGGCTTTCGGAAGAAATAAACGCAAAGACGCAAGGGAAGAAGAACGCAGAGGCACGAAGGTAGTGGTCTGGCGTAAAGAGGATATAGGGGATCTCCCGCAGAGATCCCGGCTGTTTCGGTAGTGGATCTCCCGCAGAGATCCCGGCTGTTTCGGTAGTGGATCTAAGTGGCTGCTTTATCGAAGGAACCCTCGTCACAGTATCAAGTCTCCCAGGCCAATTAACCTCAACCGATTCACTTTGGTCGGACCCAAGCTGGCTTGATGAGCCATCCCAAGAGACGCCATGGCTTGCACCCGAGCGCTACGCATCGCTAGCGACGCGCACGGAGCTACAGATCCCCATCGAATCGGTGCCGATTGGATCGCGGGTTCCGACCAAGAACCCCAACCGCTTCGAGGTCGACCCGCAACCTGAGACTGATCAAGCCACCTGCGCCAAGTTGTCGATCACCGCAGAGCGTAGCGATGGTGGCATCGTCGACACCGAGATCATTCGGCCACGCTCGTGGATATTGGCAAGCGGCCTGTGCGCTGGCCGAATGCTGCCGCCAAATCTTCCTGAACTCGAAGTCTCCGGGCTAGCTTTGGTCACTTCGATATCGAAGTCGATGGCGAGCACGTCTACCAATTTGAATCGAGTTTTCGAACTCTTCTGACGCAGACGGAAAGTTACAGGCGGGAGTAACTTAATAGCGAGCGAACCACAAACTCCGAACCCACTCGACTTGTCTGCGGATCGTCTCCGTATGCGAGCAATACAGTGCCATTCGTGCCTGGCACCGATTTGGGCCCTATCAATACAGAAACAAGCCTCCATCCAGTGTAAAATTGCGGGGATGTTCGTATTTCAAATAACCCCATGGACTACTTCAGGAGGAATCTTGCCATGAAACGCTCGCTTTCGTTTTTTTCTGTGGTCCTGGTTCTTTTCCAACCCCTTGCGCTGCTGCATCCGGCCAAAGCCCAAGCGCCCAAAGAGATCACCAACAGCATTGGGATAAAGCTGGTGCTGGTACCGAAGGGGACATTCATGATGGGTTCGCCTGAGAGCGAGCAAGGCCGTAATGAGAACGAGAACCAACCCGAAGTGACGATCAGCAAGGACTACTACCTAGGTGTGTACGAAGTAACGCAGGCACAGTACGAAAAGGTGATCGGTAAGAATCCGAGTCACTTTCAAGGGGCCATAGTTGGTAACGAGAATGCAGATCTCCCTTTAGAGAATGTTTCATGGGACGAAGCGGTCGAGTTTTGCAAAAAGCTATCGGAATTGCCCGAGGAGAAAAAAGCAGGTCGTGTGTATCGACTGCCGACCGAGGCTGAATGGGAATACGCGTGTCGCGCTGGTAGCAAGACGGCTTATTCATTTGAAGATGAAGAGGGTTTGCTGCCCGAGCACGGTTGGTTTAATCGCAACAGTTCTAACCGGACACATACGGTTGGCCTTTTGGAGCCGAATGCCTGGGGTCTTTACGACATGCATGGGAATGTTTGGGAATGGTGCAGCGACTGTTACGAAGAATATCCAAAGGGTGCAGTCAGCGATCCGACTGGCCCAAAAGAGGGCTCGTACCGCGTGCTCCGTGGCGGCTGCTGGAACGACGAGGCCGCGTATTGCCGGTCGGCGTTCCGCATCAGGCTCGACCCGTCGTACCGGAGCAACATCCTCGGCTTTCGCCTTGCCCTGAGTCCATCCGGAATCCCCAAGTCGCCGGAGGCGGACAAGTAGAACGGAGCGAGCGGTCGTAGGCACGAAGGGAGCGCGGAGCGGCGACCGGAGATGCCGCAGACCACTGGCGAAGCCGCCTTAGACAAGTTCGAACTGGTGTTGTTCGAGTAGAAAAGCTTTCTTCTCAGGTG
>QWPJ01000124.1 GCA_003671195.1 Planctomycetota bacterium | reverse complement strand
GCTTGAAACAACGCCGTCGCACCGTCTTGCTCTGCCACAAACGCGATGCTCTGATCGCTTGTCCAACTGAATTCACCTACCGATCGATCGATCTCGGAGGTCCAGCTCTTGGGCTCGCCTGTCCAAGTCCCATCGGGCTTGCAGTCGACGACCATCAAGTTCCATTTGTCGGCTTCATAGCCGGGTCTTGCCTGCGCTTTGTAAGCCATCTGCGTGCCGCTGGGGCTGAACTTAGGATTGCAGTCGGCTGCGGCATTGCTCTTGGTCAGCGTCTCCCAGTTGCTCTTCGGGTTGCTCAAATCAATTCGACAAAGATCGTAATTGGTCGTCCAACTTTCCCCTTGGGCAGGCACCGCCGTGATGATCAGATAGCGACCATCGGGAGTGAAACAAAAATCGTCCCCCGCACTGAACGTCATGCTGGTCGGATAAGCATCCCGATCCCCCGGAGTCACGTCGCGGCACTCGGTCCCATCGGCCTGGATCACAAAGATATGTTGCCGCTTGTCCTCGACGTACGAATCCCAGTGGCGATAAAAGAGTCGGGTAAAGACCTTGGCTTTCACCAAACTCGAGGCGGCTTTTTCGTCTGCTTCCTGGTTCTTCGCATCCGACTGAGCAAACGGCAACTCGCTGAACTCGGGTCGAATCGTCGATACGAATGCGATCTGCTTGCCATCAGGAGACCAGATTCCTGTGGATGCTCCAGTCGATATGCTAGTGAGCTGTCTGGCTTCGCCTAGAACCGAAGAGTCTAGGATGTAGAGCTGTGGTGAGCCACCGCGTGTCGACTCAAAAAGCAGACGCTTGCCATCCGGCGAAAAACGTGCGTGGGTATCGGATTTCGAGGATGCTGTGACCGGACTGCTGGTCCCGTCCTCGAGCGAGAATCGATGCAAATTCGTCGATTTGGTGTTCTTTAAAGCGTCGGTAATCCGCGTCGTTTGGTAGACGACCGTCTTGCCATCTGGGCTCAATTGCGGCTCTGCATACCGCTCGTACCTGAACAAATCCTCGATCTGCATCGGCCTTGGCCCTTTCTCCTGGGAACTTTCTGGGGAACTTTCTGGGGAGCGACCTGCCGACTCGGAAACTTGCCCCAAGACGGCCTGGCCGCCCGAAAAAAGGCCGCCCGAAAAAAGGCCCATGGCAAACAGGACCAGCAAGCGCGGACGCATGCCAAAGTGCAATAGCTTCATGATTGGCGACTCGACGGATCGGGGGATTTGTAAGGCTTCGAAGGGCTCGGACATACCTCGGGGCCCCCATCATATCCAAAATGAAACCGATTGCATGCTAGCAAATCCCGGAGTCCTCCCATTTTATCCAGGCGTTACAGGGGGGTAGCGCGTTTGGGAATACTGGGCGAAATCGTTCCAGAGTGCTTTCATCGAAGGGGGTTGGTAAGTCGAAGAACTAAGCAGATGGAACAGGATTCGTCCAATGGGGATTCACGGATGACGATACGGTCAACAAAGAGTGTCAGCGGGTGGGTCTATGCACTCTTGGCAACGATCGTCACGCTGTTTCTGGTCCTATTCGGCCAGCAGATCGCGTCGATGAAGCGTCAGTCGAGCCGATTCCCGGTTCGAACCAATCGGATTGCGGCCGTCGAGGCCCCGACGGCCAAGGCGAAGATCACGGCCGAACCTCTAGTGCTCGGAGGGTATTCCGAAGAGAATTTGCTCGCCCACTCGGAGGTTCGCGATTTCCGCACCCCGGCTTTGACTTCCCTGGCGATGCTCGAACCGACCGGTTCGGTCAAAATCTCCGCCCCGGTGGCTCGTCCATTGTCCAGTCCCTTCGAAGCCAATACCGCTAGCCCCCAATTGGCATCGCAAAGACCAACCAACTCGCCCGTACCTAGCCAGACGGTTTCAGCGACGACACTGGCCGATCCGCAAGTCGACGCGAAAACCAATTCAAGCGATCCATTGTTTCAACGACGCTCGATTCCCGCTTCAACGCAGATCAATCGCAATTGGCCGTTGGCTTCGAGCTTGATCGCGCAAAGTATGGCCCTTAACGACTTCGATGGGAATCGAGTTCTTGGGGGTTCGACGACCTGGACCGAGCAGGTCCAACAACTCTTCGAGAGCTTTGCCCAAATCCCGATCACCTCGGAACGATCCGCGGAGTTGCTCCGACAAGCAGGAGAGCTCTCGGGCCGAGGGTTTGCTTGGTCGGAATCCAATCTAGATTCATCGACCGAAAAAGCCATGGCCGTCGCTCGGGTCGCTCATGGTATCCAACGACGAGCGATCGTCTGGGATCGAATTTATCAGTGCTTGAGTCACGAGCGAGGCAACATCCAATCAGCGTCGAGCGGGTCAGCCGCAGCGATTTCTGAGAGCTCCACAGAGCAACTCAGCGAAAAACTCACTCAGGATTTAGCGATTATTCGTAATGCGCTTCGGGGGACCTCCGATGCTCAGAACTGGGCCGATTTTCTTTTGCTCGATCGGATCGAGGAACTTGCCAATGGCAGCATGCAAAGCGAATCGCAACAGGTTGCACTCGCCCAGGAATTTCTTGGTCGATTGACCTACGGCCGCGCCTCTGGCGATCAGAAAAAGGTATTGGCCAGCCGAGAAGTCCAAAAGATTGCCGAGGACCTCCGGCCGCTGACAGCCCTACCGGTCGATTATCGCAAGGTGCTCTTGGACATCGAATCGATCGAGGAAAGCTCGGTACACCGCTGCTCAGAGGATGTCGCCGAGACCATCCAGTCGTTGCGTTTTGCCGATTCAGAGTTGCAATATGCGATCGCGAACGCTCTGAACCAACAGTATCGAAGCGCCAATGTCCGATTGAGCGTATCGGAGGAATTCATCAATCGGTTGCTGCCCAAAGACCAAGTCACCTCACGCCCGGTCCAGCAGAAGATCCTCGGTGCCGAGACGCGAGGTGCCAGCCAGATTCAAACCAATCTGAGAGTCGATTTCTTGCCTGATCCTACGGCTTGGAAACTCGGACTCAATCTCGACGGCAACATCCAAGCGAACACTCGCAGCAGCCGTAGCGGCGCGACATTCTATAATTCGAGCAACGCCAAAGTGCAATCGGCCCGCGAAGTCCGCATCGATCCGACGTCCCTATCGATCAACGGCCAACCGGCCAACGTCCAGTCGCAGGAGTCGCTCCGCAAGTTCTCGACGAATTGGGATCAAATGCCGATCATCGGGGATATGTTCCGGTACGTCGCGCACCAGGAATTCATCGATAAGAAGCCGGTGGCAAAACGTATCTCTCAGCGACTGATCGCCAAGCAGACCGATGATGAGTTCGATAAGCAGTTGCAGACGAAAATCGATTCGGCTCAAGAGCAATTCGACAAACGGCTTATCGGCCCTTTGCATTCGCTCGAACTCCAGCCGATGATCCTCGATATGCAATCGACCGATACCCGGCTCGTGGCGCGCTACCGAGTCGCTGGGGTCAACCAGATCGCTGCCTACACGCCCCGACCGATGGCTCCCTCCGATAGCTTGCTGTCCCTGCAATTGCACCAATCTGCAATCAACAATCTGATTGCCCAAGCCATCCCAACGGATCGCGATTGGACGGTCCGTCAATTGGCCGACAAGATCGCGGAGATCCTCCAGCTATCCCCTTTCGCATTGCCCGAAGATACGCCCGAGGATGTCATCATCCGATTCATGGATGTCCATCCAATGACCGTCGAGTTCTCCGAAGGCCGCATGTGGCTGACTCTCCGGATCGCATCCTTCGAACAAACAGGCCGTATCCAATTGAAGAACTTCACGGTGAAGACTTCGTACATTCCCAAGGTCGAGGGCTTGAGAGCTTCCTTGGAACGCGATGCACTGATCAGTGTCGACGGACACCGACTCGGGTCCAAGGACCGTTTCCCGATCCGGGCGATTTTCTCAAAGGTCTTCGCTGGGAATTCGTCGGTTCCGATGGTATCTGAATCGCTGGCGAGCAATGAACTTGCTCAAGGGATGCTCGTATCGCAGTTGCAGATGGAACAGGGCTGGATGGGTATCGCGGTTTCAGCCGATGGCCAAACGCCAAGCGACCTGAGTATTCCGTCGATCGTCGATCCGATCGCCCAAGGCTCCTCGAGCCAAGCTGTTCGCTAGAGCAACTCGCTAGAGCAACTCGCTTAGGTCGCGAGAGCCGGGGATATCCTGCGGCCACCGCGTCCAAATCGGAGTCAGTTCCTGGATCTTTTTCCTGAAATCGTTTTCCATGTTGTTCCTCTTGGTCTTGAGGATCGACTCTCGGATTTCTCCTTGAGCTTGCGGAAAGGTCATCTCGTAGGCGTCTTGGCGCTCGAGGACCTCGACGACATGAAAGCCATCGGTGTCTTCGATGACTTGACTCAACGCTCGGATCGGAATGGTAAAGATCGCTTGTTCGATCTGCGCACTTTTGAGCACTCCGCGTCGGGTCCAATCGAAGTTGCCCCCCTCATCGGCCGAGAAACCTGTCGATAGCTTTTTCGCTATCGCTTCAAAAGGTGCACCGCCGTAATAGACTTGATTCCACATTTCGACGACGGCTTGATAAGCCGCATCGCGGTTGGGGTACTTGTTGAAGTTAGCCGTCATGATCCGGAACTTGACGCGTGATGGCCTTTGCCATTGATCGGGGTGTTGGTCGTAGTAGTCTCGAAGCTCCTCAAGTTCGATCGTTGGCTTTTCTTTTACACCTTCGCGTAAGGCTTGATCGGCCCATACCTGTTCGGCGAAAGATCGCATCATCGAAGCCAATGATGTTCCTTGTTCCTCGAGCATTTGGACGAATTCGGCCTCCGTTTCAAGCTTGGCTTTCTTGACCTGCTCTGGAAGGACCTTGGTGTGGAAGATCTCGGCGGTCTTGGCCATCATCTTGGCGCGGACCTCGTCTCGCTCCTTCTTGGGCTTGCCCGTCGTCTGGGAGTTGACGAAATGTTGAGCCAAGCACTTCTGCTGGATCGACATCTTCAGGGACTTGCGCAAGTGCATCTGAAACTCAGGATTGTTGAGCATCTCGATGGTGACCCTGTCGGCAGGATAAAGATCTCCCACAAGCACACGCTCCTCGCCCACGACAGCCACGACATGGCTAGCTGCAAACATCTCTCCGGCCGTCGGACCTGGGCTCTGCGAATCGTTCGACGATGCCTGCTGGACTTGGCCCCATGCGGCCGCTCCGCAGCCTAAAGCAGGCCACTCTCGGCCGGTCGGATCGCCGTTGGGCCAGCACAAAGCCACCCAGGCTCCCAGCATGGTTAGATTCACCCAGGCGGCTTTGATTCGACGAGCTTTGTGCGACCTGAGCATCCAACGCTATCCCGCGAAAAGGAATCGAGAAGAGCCCCCCCAGCTACCGTGCCGCGCGGGGTCTTGGTCGTGGACTCTACGCGAAGGGGGGTTACAAATGCAAGATCGTTCGCAGGACCGCTAGCAAATCGAGTTTCGCAAGGACTTCCGACACGCTCAGGTCGGCTACCGTAGGGGCAATCGGGCGTCCTGGGATCCCCGGTCGTCCTTGAAGTCCAGGTCGTCCTTGGCGTCCTGGAGGGGCAGGGTAGGCTGGGGGGGCCGGGTATGCTGGGGGAGATGGGGGCATCAGGGAACAGAAGGCTTGCTGATCCCGTTCGACGATGCCTGCTGGACTTGGCCCCATGCGGCCGCTCCGCAGCCTAAAGCAGGCCACTCTCGGCCGGTCGGATCGCCGTTGGGCCAGCACAAAG
>QWPJ01000021.1 GCA_003671195.1 Planctomycetota bacterium | reverse complement strand
CCGAATCGATCTTATCAAGGATGGGGTGAATGTAGGGAATATCCTAGTCGGCGAGTACGTGGAATTGGGCCGTCGAGACAAAAACGATGTCGGAGCGGTCATTCCTTTTTTCACACAGTCCGGGGATGTTGGCCGTTGGGTGATAGCGGATACCGGCGGCGCCAACAAACTTCCCAGAAAAGTATGTGGATTAGAGCCAATCGATGGCAACCGCATTCGAGTCTCCAACATTCATTCCACGAATCGGGAGCTCTGGATCCAAAAGGGTGCATCAAAAACCCAGATTCTTCCGGGTGAAGCGATCGAACATGCCTTGCCAAGCCAAATTCGACTTCCCGAAGGATTTCTCCTCGAAGTCGCACCGGTCGAGCTCTCGGAAATCGAAGGGGAGAACTCAAGCGCTCATCCGGAATTCGACGACCAACTCAAGTCCATTCTCGGCGGAACAGGAACTTCGCTCTCTTTTTCCAGCGGTTCGAGTTTCTTATCACAGGGTACCACCGGAGGATCCCATTCGGTTTTCTCCCACGAATCGGAGCCAGGTGAAAATGGCCGCTTATTGATACAAGCCATGAGGCATGTGATCCCGGCACTTCAGGAGCCTATCTACTCCCCAAAGTACCTCGCAGGAATCGCCGAAGCGGTCATCAAAGTGATGGACATGGATCGCGTAGAGATTATCACACGAAAAGACGGAAAATGGATTTACAATGAAGAAAACCAATTTCTAAGATCTCGTTCGATCGAGCCAGAGATTCCGTCTCGCAGCCTACTCGAACGAGTTTTAACTTCGGGAAAATTATCCACTTTTCCAGACGAAGCAGACGATGGTCCATCCGAAAGCCTGATGGAGATGCAGTCAGCTATTGCAAGCCCATTGTCAGATCCCACGGACGACAAGGGTGGATTGCTCGGAGTCCTCTATGCCGATCGTCGCTGTCAAATGGGATCCGGTCGATCCTCTTCGATTACCAAGGATGAACAGGAATTCATCGCGATCCTAAGCGTCGCGACTGCCAACCGCTTAGGGAATGTCAAAAAAGAACAAGAGCTTCATACTTACCAACAATTCTTCTCCCAAAAAGTCATCTCAAGCCTGTTGGACAAAGGTGATGCTTTTCTCGATGGTAAAGATACCGAAGTAAGTGTTCTTTTCTGTGACATACGCGGATTTAGCAAAGCGACCGATACGATGGAAGCCAACGCGGCGATGCAATGGCTCAGCGATACCCTGAGCGAACTCTCCCAAGTCGTTCTCGACGCCGATGGAGTCCTCGTTGACTACGTCGGGGATGAACTCTTCGCCATGTGGGGAGCGCCCGACGAAGATCCCTCACACGGATATAGCGCGATCCGTGCTGCGATCAAGATGATGGAGATTAAACGATTGCTCAATGAACGCTACAAGGGGAAAATCCGATTCAAAATCGATTTCGGAATCGGACTCAATACCGGCATGGCTCGGGTAGGAAATACCGGCTCAAGGCAGAAATTCAAATACGGACCGATGGGCCGAACCGTCAACCTAGGGAGTCGCATCCAAGGCCTGACCAAGCAGTGGCAGGTCTCCACACTCATGGCCGAAACAACCGCAGCATTCGTGCCACCAGACACCCCCAAAAGACGCCTTTGCCAAGCCAAGGTCGTCGGACTCGATGGCCACGTAAGCCTTTACCAACTCATGAGCCAACAAGAGGCCAATGACGATTTGATTGCGCGCTATGCAGAGGGACTTGCGCTTTTCGAATCAGGTCAACAATTCCGGCAAGCGGCAAAACTATTCGGAGAACTGGTCCAAAAATACCCAGACGATGGCCCATCGCTCATCATGCTCGATCGCTCGGTCAATCAACTGGTTCATCCCATAGGCGAGTTTTCGCCCGTTTGGGAAGCTCCCACCAAGTGATTCCTAAGTAAGGGTTCCTAATCCAATCTCTCACATAGGCGAAACCTAAAATGTCAAAACGCCCTTATTTAGCACTGCTCCTAGCCGGCTTGGTACATGCCCTCGTTACACCCATTGCCGTCGCCCAAACAAGCAACAAACTCACTTACCAACCCGCACCCGTAGATAATCCACTAAAGGGGCTGGTACCCTACCAAGGGGACGTTCGAAGCCGGTTCCCACATTCTTTGGAATTCAACTACATCGCTTACTCGGACCTCGTCAAAGACTTTGGCGTCTACGACTGGGATCCTTTAGAGCGACTCCTCAATGATGTCGCTAGCCGTGGACATCAAGCTGTCATCCGCATCTACTTGGAGTACCCGAAGAAGTCAGGGGTGATTCCGCCATTCCTCATCGACGCAGGGCTCAAGGTGCATCGTTACTTGAATACCAACACCCAGCCCTTTCCACCCGCCCAAGTCGAAACACCCGATTACGAAGACGTTCACCTACGCCGATCCTTAAGGGAATTCATCGCCGAGTTTGGTAAGCGATACGATAATGACCCTCGCCTAGGTTTCATCACCGCCGGACTCCTTGGCACCTGGGGTGAATGGCATACTTACCCACGCAATGAACTATTTGCTAGCAAGACCGTGCAGCAAGAGGTCATGGACGCCTATGAATCGGCGTTCCGAATCACACCCGTCCTTCTGCGGTACCCGGCCGGACCGCAAGATGAGCAGAAATCGGCCAACACGGATCGAAGCTTCGGATACCATGACGACTCCTTCGCTTGGGCAACCCTCCACACCGGAAAACAGGAGGACGGCTGGTTCTTCATGACCGCGTTGAAACAAGCAGGGGAGCAAGCCGAAGTGAAATGGAAAAGCCAACCTATCGGTGGAGAAATTCGTCCCGAAGCATGGGGAATCGTATTTGACGAGAATCCCTCGAACCCTCAGGTCCAAGATTTCCAAGACTGCGTTCAGGCCACCCATGCTAGTTGGTTGCTCGACAGCGGTATGTTTGCGAAACAGCAATCACCGGATCGGATCCAGCGAGCCATCGAACAGGTTCGCAAAATGGGATATGAGTTCTATATCCGCTCTGCGACGATCAGGCTTGAAGTGCCCACAGACGCGACGCAAAACGCAGGTTCGCTCAAGGCGAGCGTTGAAGTCGAGAACCGTGGCATCGCCCCCTTCTATTATCCCTGGCTAACCGAGTACGCTCTCATAAAAGCAGAAACGAAATTGCCGTCGAAAACATTCCAAGGTAACGGGAAGCTAATCGGTTTGCTCCCAGATCAACCACCAAAGCAATGGCAAGAGACCTTCGATCTCCAAGGGATGCCCTCAGGAAATTATACCCTTGCGGTTCGCGTCCCCAATCCATTGAAGCAAGGCAATCCCGTACGGTTTGCAAATGCGGAACAAGATCAAGACAGCCCAACTTGGTGCTCCTTGGGAGTCGTGGAGATTCCTAAATGGTAGATCGATTATCCCCAATCGATCAGCGCCTGAAGCCACCGCCACCAGTAAGACAAACAGCCAAAAAACCAAAAGACCCCGACGCTAGCGCGTCGGGTAGAGCCATTGGGGACAATGGCTCTACCAACATGGTAGATCGATTGTCCCCAATCGATCAGCGCCCGAAGCCACCGCCACCGGTAAGACAAACAGCCAAAAAACCAAAAGACCCCGCCGCTTGCGCATCGCGTAGAGCCATTGGGGACAATGGCTCTACCATGTTGGAACACGCCGCCGCTTGCGCGTCGGCCGATTCGTAAAATCCCGAGAAGCTCAGATCAGCGAGCTAGCCACAGATCAACTGATTTCAGTTTCGCCTCTGACGTATTTGCCAGTTGTAGGTCGTTGGCAACTCGCATCGCATCGATGCCTCGCTGCAACTGCTGGATCGCCGAAGTGAGTTCTTGACTCTCGGGTTGTGTCACTGCTTTGAGCCGTTGGCCTGCCTGCGCGTAGAGTCCTTGCAAGAAGTTTGCGGTACGCTCATAGGCTTCCAGTATGATTGAATTCGACGGGAAGTCGCAAACGGCCTGAGTATCCAACTGCAATTGCTGCTTGAGGACCTCAATGGCAATATCAACAAAACTAATAGAGGAGCGACGAGGTGAGAAACTGATTCTCCAAGATTGCGCCGAGTTCGGCTTAGAAATGCGCTGCGATTCACGATATAGTATTGAGAGATGCTAGAACGGACTACGATCTAAATTGGGCTGCTAAAACCAGTCCGAAAAATACCGTTGCGTCGTCGACTCGTTCTATAAAAGGGACCGATACGGTTGCCTTTGAATGCATCAAACTCGTCTTCCGCTTGAAGGGTTACTGTCGTGTTGCTGGCCCGCAAAATGCACCTTCATTACGGCCCGATCGCGTTGGCCAGCATCCTGATCCTCGGAGGTGGTCTATGGCAGTATTCCCTGGGTACCAAAGGTAGCCCAGCGACCGGAAGTTCACTGGCGGGATTGGTCGTCGGAAGTATTGCCGCCGGAATCATTCTCTTTGAGTTGCTGCTTTGGCCACGGAAACGGCTTAGAAAATATAAACTCGGGCGTACGAAATTCTGGGTCGCCTACCATCTCTGGCTCGGACTCGCCTGCGGCCCCCTAGCCTTCATCCACTCAGGATTTCGTTTCGGGGGGACCTTCACCACTGTTCTGATGGCACTCCTGGTTTTGGTGCTCACAAGCGGCGTGTTTGGCTGGGTGATGCAGGTGTTTATCCCACGTTGGATGCTCGGCAACCTTCCGCAGGAAACAATCCCTAGTCAAATCGATGATGTCTCCTTGCTGAGCGCACTGGAGAATCGGCAAATGCTCACCGTTGCGTTGGGCCCCAAACCACCCAACACCGGAAAACTCGTCGCTCTCGAGGACCAACTATCGGCCCTGAAATCTGGGCTCTCTGTTCCTTCGATGGGAAACGCCGATGCGATGCCGGGGCTCGACAAGAGCAACGCAATCGTCGTCGGAGCCAGGCAGCGGCGGGATCCGCAACGGGCGAGTTTTGGACAGGACTTGGCCGACGATCTGAATGGAGCAGATCGCATTGAAATATGGAAACAATATACGCTGGTGATCGAACCTTTCTTGCTAAAAAACATAGTCCCCAACAGCACGAGATCTACGAGTCGCTCGCCAATTGGCAACCTGCAACGGACCCAAGAGTGGTTCAAAAATCTTCAAGCCTCCTGCTCCGACTCGGCCTTCCCAATCCTCATGGCCTTGCAGTCAACCGTCGAAGAGCGCCTGCAATTCGACGCACAGCGGATGGCACACGCCTGGCTGCATCGCTGGATCGCTTTTCACGCAGGCATCAGCGTCATGCTCGGAGTCCTGCTGATCGTCCATATCATTCAATCCCTTCGCTACATGTAACCGATTGAGGCTCTAGGACCTACCAAGTTATGGCGATCACAGGTAAGCAGCGTTCGCGTCGAATCGACCGCAACTACACATCGTCTGAGGATCGATCGATTCTCTGGAAGAGGTGGTTCGGCTGGGCGGGTCTGATCCTCGGGGCCCTTTACGGTCTTTGGATGCTGACCCCTTCCGCGGCCAAACAACTCAGTACCGGTACACTCTCAAAAGCCCACCATGCCTGGAACGAAACAGGATGCGAGCAATGCCATGCACCATGGAGCCCCATCAACACCAGAAGCTTCGCAAGGTCCACTGAGGTCATTGCCGATAACAACCGACGATGCAACGCGTGTCACAGGATGGCAGACCATTACCCGGCTGCGACGAAATCCAACCTGCTCGCACTCGAATCGTGTGTTCAATGCCACCACGAACATTTGGGGATCAACCATAACCTGTTGGACATCGCCGATGAATCCTGCGTCCGTTGCCACGCAGACCTGGCTCAATTCGTCAAAGATGCGAATCGACCTCTCTCCAAAGTTACCAGCTTCGACTCCACCAACGGGATTCCCGGACACCCAGACTTCCAAGGCCTCGCCAAAGATCCAGGGACCATCCAATTCAGCCACACCCAACACATGCGGCCAGGACAAGCCCTGAAACCTGGCGATCGATCCGCCAAAACCTGGGACTCGCTCCCCCCCGCATTCCAAGACCAGTACCCAAAACCGAAAAACGGCTTCGATCCGATTCAATTGACTTGTAGCGATTGCCACGAAAGAGATCATCCAATAGCCGGATACGGAACTCTTGAGAGTCCCAACGCAATCCCAGTAACCAATTCCCTAGACCGTCAAACCAACGCGCACGTCCTCTACAAACCGGTCGAGTTTAGCAAGCACTGCGAAGCGTGCCACCAATTGGATCTACCTCATAAACTCGATTTCAAAGACCATCAACACCTTCTGGATGTCGTCGCTACGAGCCAACAGCAACGCCTCGCTCGATCCGAGCGTTTGCAAAGCACCTCCAAGCCAAACGAATCGTCCGTCGAAGAGGAAAACCAACTTCGAATTGCAGGGACCGCGTCGGGCAAAGATCTCATCGAGCTCATTAAGGAAAACAACCCGCTTGCAAAGACCGTGATCTTCAAAACCTACGCTTGCTCCAAGTGCCATCAACCGGCAATCGATCTCGCTGCGGCCAACAACCTTGAGTCCATCGTCGCACCGAGCGCTCTGCCCACTCAATGGCTCACGAAAGCGAGCTTCTCACACGGTCCCCATATCAATGTCCAATGCGATGTTTGCCACAAAATCCAACTCGATTCAAACGCTTTCTCCTTAGGTAACCTTTCCAGCGATGTCCTTATCGATGGAATCCAAGGATGCCAAGTGTGCCACATCGTCGATGAGGCGAAGCGAAAGGGAGCGCAACTTGCAGGGGTGAAAAATATCGCCCGAGCCGATTGCATCGATTGCCACCGTTACCACGATCACGGACCGAAAGGAACGGCAACTGGATTAAGATTCACCGGAGCAACGGGACCCGCAGTGGAAGGTTCCCAATGACCCTGATTTGGACCCGCGTTACCCGCGCACTTATTTTAGGTTGTCTTGCCTCCTTGACGGTTGCCTGCCTATCGGTTGCCACCCTATCCGTAGCTCGGGCCCAATCCCCTTCGATCCATCGAGCGAATCCCGATTTCTTCGTCAAGCGAGACTGCAACTCAACCAACTGCCACGGAAACACCGTTGGGACCTCTTTCCTTTGGAACCAATCTGGCGAAATATGGTTCCAGCACGATCCCCACGCGAACGCTTATGCTCGGCTTCTAAATGCCGATTCTCAGCGAATCGTCCAAGCCCTCTGGGACCATGGTAAATCCTTCCCGGAAACGACCCAAGACCCAGCCTATCTTGAGTTTCTGGAAACCCGTTGCGTGTCGTGCCATGCGAGCGAACTAGCCCCAAAAACCCAACGAATTCAAGGTGTCGATTGCCAAGCATGCCACGGTTCGGCGATCCATTGGGACGACTCCCACTTCTCAAGCTCTTGGAAAGCTCTCGGACCGGAGCGTTTTAAAGATCCATCGGCCATCGGACGCGTCAACACCGAATCGACTTGGCAGCTTGCTCAAGTGTGCGGATCGTGCCATATCGGGCAACTCGGGCGCACCGAGGAGGTGCAATTCAACGACCAATCTTCCATGTCCCTGGGCCAACAAGAGGTTTCTCACCAACTGATGGCCGCCGGCCACCCTCCGACCTATTTCGAATTGACGAATTTTTTGACCCGTTACCCAAAACACTGGTGGGATAGCAATAATGTCGCCGCGCCGATGGCCAAGCCCAACGTCGGACCAACCATTACAACAAACCCCGTGGCCGAATCGCTCGATACTTGGCGGATTGGGAAATTGGTCAATGCGAAACAACGCCTCGAACTCCTCATGAATCGCCTGGGCAAACCCGAATGGCCCGAGTTGACCGAGCATCGATGCACAAGCTGCCACCATCCGATCGACGCGACTCGAAAAACGATCGCACCTGCAAGCCAACCTTTCGCAGAATGGGACGGATGGTACCTCGAACATATCGATCTGGCTCTTGCTCTCACCCAATTTCCCAATACCCATTCCACCAGTACCGATTCGACCAGTGCCGACGCCCCCTGCGGTCCCATGGGAGAATCCCCGATCCCTTTCTCGCACCCGAGTGTGCAATCCTGGGTTTCGCACTCCAAGACCCTTAAGCAATTGCTTTTGAATCCTCTTGCCAATCATCCAACGGGACCAACGGACGAAATTCGGACGCACATCGACGCGATGCTCAAACTTCTTGAACCGATTCTCGAATGCCAATATCCGATCGTCATAACCGGTCAGATCCCACCGATTCGAGAGGCTTGGAAAGCTAGGATCTTGCCCTCATTGACCCACAGCCCCTCCTGGGAGTCTGCCGTGCAATGGAGAATTGCAAACCGAGCACTCGGCGAGCTCGAAAACCCCGGTCAAATCGTCCTACCCTCCGAACCCCAGAAATGGGATTTTCCGACGACGATGTGGACGCGGACTCAGCAGATGCCCTACCACGCTTCTCGGTATTTCGATCCAGACGATTTCCAAAAACAGATTCTTGAAATCATCCACTCCCACAAACGATAAACCATGAAATCTCTCGTTGAACGACAAGTGGGAACACGGATCGCCAAGATGCTCCAAGAGGTCCAGCATCGCCAAGGTTACATCGGCGATCACGATATCGCGAGGATCGCCGGTCAGGTCGGTGAACCGTCCCGTGTGATCCAAGACGTGGTGAGCTTCTTTCCACACTACAGTCGGCAAGCACCCGCCAAGTGCAGGGTCGCCATCTGCCGGGACATGAGCTGTCGTCTGAGAGGTTCGGTCCAGATCGCCCAGCAACTCCAGGAGCTTGCAGACCAAGTCGGCCACGAGAATCTGCACGTTCACGAAGCCTCCTGCCTTGGTCGGTGCGACCGTGCACCGGCGATGATCATCGAGGGCTCAGTCTCAAATCAAGCCTCCCATGGGCAATCTCTCTATGTCGCTCGTAAAATCGACGAGTACCGACGCATTGTCCAAGGAGTCATTGAAGGAGATCATCCCGAGGCCGATTCGGATGAAGCGAGTGCTCAGGCTACGATGGACCGTTCGGAAATCGATTGCTACCGCAGCGGTACGATCCAACAGAAATACGCGGCAGTGAAGGGTTTTTTACTCGATCCTAGCAACGATCGAGTGATTCAAGCCCTCAAGAATGCCGGTTTGCTAGGCATGGGTGGAGCGGGAGCTCCGGCGTTTTCAAAATGGGAAGAAGCTCGTACAGCACCTGGTGATACGAAATATGTAGTTTGCAACGCCGATGAAAGCGAACCGGGAACCTTTAAAGATCGCGAGATCCTCCTTGCTGCTCCCCATTTGGTCATCGAAGGCATGACGATGGCCGCATTGGTAAGCGGAGCCAAACAAGGCTACATCTACATTCGGCACGAATACCAGGAACAAATCGATCGGCTTGAAGAAGCGATCGAACAAGCCGAGCGGCTCGGAGCCTTGGGCTCCAATATCTTCCAAAGCGGCCGAACTTTTCGCCTCGAGGTGTTCATCAGTCCTGGCGGCTACGTCTGCGGTGAACAAACCGCCTTGATCGAGGCGCTCGAGGGAAAACGATCGGAACCTAGAAATCGTCCGCCTGAATTGCAGACCAACGGCCTTTACGACCAACCGACCATTCTCAACAACGTCGAAACCTTTGCATGGGTTCCATCGATTCTTTTGAAAGAACCCTCCGAAGGTAACCTGCTCAAAGAGCAAGCAAAAGATCCATCGGCGACGCATCAAACGCCAGGCCTTTGGTACAAATATGCAGGTCGCAACCGATCCAAAGGGAGAAGGTATTTCAGCATCAGCGGCGATTTGAATCGACCGGGGGCCTATGAGGTGCCTTGCGGTATCACACTCGGGGAATTGATCGACGATTACGCCGGCGGAATGAAGGATGGAGTACCCTTGCTGGCCGTAGCACTCAGCGGCCCATCCGGAGGCTTTCTGCCTGCCATGCTACCCGAGAAATCGATTCGCCTGCCGAAACTTACGGATAAGGAAGGGAAGGAAACAGCCGATTTCAAGTATCCCGCGTTATCAAACACTCCTACCGATATCCGATTGCTGCCTCTGGATATCGATGCCTCGCGCGAGATCGGATTCATGCTCGGGGCCGGGATCGTCGTTTACGGCGCCACTGCGGATCTGCTCGATCAAGCGATCGCATGCAGCCAGTTTTATCAACGTGAGTCCTGTGGCAAGTGCGTACCTTGCCGTTTAGGCTCGAGAAAAATCGTCGATATGGCTCAGCAACTTGCGAATGCACAGAGCCCCAAGAGCATCGTTCCGCAGTTCATCGACCACGCTAACCTGCTGTCCCGCATCATGCGCACAACAAGCATCTGCGGGTTGGGACAAGTAGCCAGCGAACCGTTTCGAACCTACCTGCGGTACTTCCACCCTAACGACCGATAACCTTCCGATAACGACTGTCTTCAAATATGGCTTCTAATCAAGACCTGCTCGATGGCAACGAATACATCAGCGCCCGCGAGGAAGCACTCTTTGCTCGCGATGTCGACGGCCAACTGATCCGTAGGGCGGATGCGTCGTTGACCGATTTGGAATTGGATGTTCGCATCACCATCGACGGCCAGGCGATGGTGGTCAAGAAAGCAGTTCCGATGCGAAGCTCGCAAGGAGTTGTGTTGGTCAACGATCGAGGCGAGGTCATACCAAGGCCGACAACGATCTACGACGCTGTAACTCGAATGTATGTGCGCAGCGTCCAGGACATCAACCCGGTACCGGTCCTTTGCCATCGCGAACACCTTCAACCCGTCGGGGTTTGCCGCGTATGCATGGTCGAAATCCAAGAGCAACGCAAAAGTGGACGGGTCAAAAAAGACTTGGTCTCTGCGTGCACTTACCATGTCAAAGAGGGAATGGTTATCACCACGTTGGCAAGCACCGAGAACCCCAAGACGGTCGAGGTCCTCAAGGATTCCGTCGGTGTGATCGTCGAACTGCTCGCGTCGGAACACCTGAGCCAACAGGATCGCGAGAGCTTGGTCGACTCGCCCAACCGATACGAACCCAACGAGTTGAAAAAACTCGTCCATCGATTTGTGCCAGACCCGGTCCAATTGCGGTACCCTCCGAGCGAGCTCGCCGGCAAAAGGGGTGTGGATCCATCCTCGGAAATCATCTCGGTCGACCACGACGCGTGCATTTTGTGCCAGCGCTGCACGCGTGCCTGCAACGAAATCAAACACAACGATGTCATGGCCCGCGATGGCAAAGGCTACCCGACAAAAATCGCTTTCGATACCAACCTACCCATGCTCGAAAGCTCCTGCGTTTCCTGCGGTGAGTGCGTCATTTCGTGCCCAACCGATGCGCTGCAATTTCGACCTTTGGTCATCGAAAAGCAAATTGCGAAACTGTCCGACGATCTGCATCTGGATACCAGCCAAAGCGGCGATCCATCCACCGAAGTACTTTCCCCCGAACAAATGCTCGACATCCCTATCTTCACCGGGATTCCTTACAAGTTTCTACAGTTCAACGGCGGAGCTTGCGTACGCCGCATACTGCAACCCGGCGACGTACTATGCAAAGAAGGCGAATACGGTTCGACCGCATTTTTGATCCAACGCGGAAAGTTCGAAATTCAAATCTCTCGCTCTGGCGTGAAGAAGTCCAATAAGTCATCCGAACGAAAAGGCTTTTTCAATCGCATATTTACAAGCGGATCCAAGGGTATCGCCACCTTGGCCACCGGATCGGACACCTCGAATCCCAAGGGTGAATCGAGACTTTTCCGAGGGCCCGAGGATGTCATCCTCGGAGAAATGGCATGTTTGAATCGAAGCCCACGAAGCGCAACGGTCGTGGCCGTTGAGGAGTCCGAGGTCATCGAGATCGGAAGCAACGTCCTGTACATGCTCCAACGCAACAGCGCTAGCCTCAAACTGCTCAACGAGGCCTACCGCCGACATGCTCTGAACTCGAACCTTAGCCGTACCCCACTGTGCCGCTCGCTAAAGCCAATGGAATTGGATCGACTAGCACAGGGTGTTGAGCTGATCAGTGTCGAGCCAGGTCAACCGATCTTCAAAGAAGGAGAACTCGGTGATGAAGTCTACATGATTCGACTCGGTTACGTGAAGTTTTCCCGGCTGCAAGGGATGCGGGATCAGGTCCTTACCTACATGGGGCCACCCAATATCGAAGGAGAAGTCGGGGTGTTTGGGGAAGTGGCCGTTTTATCGAAACTCTACGAAAGCGAATTGGCTGATGAATTGCAGGCTTTGAATTTTGCCCCAGGGATTCGCACCTCAAGTTGCACAGCGTTGGACCACGTCGAGTTGGTTCGGATCCCCGGTTCGATCATCCGGGAACTGACCGAAGCAAATTCCGAATTTCGAAAAACGCTTCTGGATCGCGCCGAGACGCTCTTGCGCCGCGATGCGACTCGGGATGTTTCCGAGAATACGCTCAAGGCGAATTTCGTGACGCAGGGGCTCTACAACGCTCAGAGCCTTCTGGTCCTGGACCTTGAATCCTGCACCCGTTGCGATGAATGCTCGAAAGCTTGTGCCGATGCACACGATGGGCAAACCCGTCTGGTACGCGAAGGACTTCGCTTCGAAAACTTCCTGGTCGCCACGAGCTGCCGCTCTTGTACCGATCCCTATTGCTTGGTCGGTTGCCCGGTCAATGCAATCTTCCGAGAGGGGGACAAGGAGATCGTCATCGAAGACCACTGCATCGGCTGTGGGCAATGCGCGACGAATTGCCCCTATGGGAACATCACCATGTACGGGCATCAAGACGGATACCGCCAAGAGGGGAACCAAAAGATACCCGTTGTCCGACAACGGGCGACGACCTGCGACCAATGCAAGAGTATCGGTGGTACCCCACGCTGTGTTTATGCTTGCCCTCATGAAGCTGCCTACCGAATGTCAGGCGAGCAACTCACGACGATGGTCTCGGAACGAAACAACTAGAGGTCTTTACTCGGTCAATTCCAGGAGCAAAATCTCAGCATGTAGGCCGGGCCCAAAACCGAACACCAACCAATACCCATCCCTAGGGCCGTAATGCTCTCCAGTGTTCGAATACAGGATCTCCTCGATGATAAAGAGGATCGTCGGGGAGGACATGTTTCCGTAGTTGGCCAATGTTCTACGGGATGCGGAGAGTTTCGTTTCGTCTAACCCCATCGCCTTGTCGACCGAATCGAGGATTCTGGGGCCTCCAGGATGAACAACCCATTGTCGAATGTCCTCAATTGAAATTCCCAGTCCGGAAAGCCATTTTTCGATAGGCTCTTTAAGCCTCTCTTCGATACGTGACGGCACCAGCGACGAGAGGGTCATTTGAAATCCGTGATCCCCAATCTTCCAGGTCATCAAATCGGCCGAGTCGGGGATCTTCAACGATAGGGACGAGACGATGCGCAAGTGAACTTGGCCTGGTTGCCGGATGGCTGCCGAGGCGTTGGTAACCACTGCCGCTGCAGCTCCATCGGAGAAGAGCGAATTGGCGACAATTTGCTCAGGGTCTTCCGTGTACTGCTGATGGATGCTGCACAACTCAACAGCTCCTACCAACACAACCGCTCGGGGGTCGGATTCCGCGATCGCTTGAGCGACTCGCAGACCGTTTACCATCGCATGGCACCCCATAAACCCGATGTGCGATCGCTGAGTCGTCAGGTTCAAGTCAAGCGACTCAAACAGAGCATGATCGAGACCGGGGGCACAGAATCCAGTGCACGAGACGGTAATCAAATGCGTGACCGCCGATGCTTCAATTCCTGCTCGTTGTATCGCAGCTTGGCAGGTTTTTGTGAGCAAAGGTCCAGCGTGCGTCGCGTAAACTTCCATGCGTTCGGCGGTGGTCGGGCCAAACGGTGCGGCCGCTGTCGGGGGCTTGTAAAAGGATTGCCGAGAATCGGGATCGTCTCCCGCAGCGCTCAGCAAAACGCTCGCTCGACGCAAAACACCAGACTTGAGGTACAGTTTCGGAAGGACCTTATTCCAGCGTTGGGTCAGGCCTAGGCGCTGGATCACCCCAGCGGCAACCTCTTGGTCAATCACCCCCTCGGGTATCCTCGTGCCGGTCCCAAGAATCACCGCTCCGGATTCCCTATTGATCATCACTGTACCGCCTTTTTCAAAATGCGAGTTCGGAACCCAGGGATCCAATGACAAGCTTGGACTACCCATTGCGAGCGGGTCGGATGCCTCGCTTGCTTTGCGACCCAACGGCAAATACGGTGCCGGAATCGCCTCTGCTTTTGGACATAAACTTCCCAGTCCCTAACCGCTTGGTCTTTGGTTCGGGGATCTTGCACGATCCGAACAAGATTCGGAGCGAGCATTTCGGCGTTGTCCAACGCCCATGACATCCCCTCGCCTGTAAAGGGCTCGATGTAGCCCAATGCATCTCCGACGAGAAAAACTCCTGGCTTCGCGACGATCTTGGAAGTCCGTGTCAGGAGACTCGTGGCCATCCAATGGCAATCGGCAAAAGCTCGGTGTGTCTTGATTCCGCATTCTTCGAGGATCTCGCAGACCGCTGGGCCAATTCCCCCTGCACTGGAGACTCTCTTGGGATCCAAAGCAGCAGCAAAGTCGATGAGATCACCATCCGTCAAGCAAATTCCGACGTAGCCATGATGGGACGAGAGCATGTGCAGGCGGCCGCGATTGCTATCGAGCATTCCATGCAATTCCGGCGCCGATTCAGAAAGACTCTCAAGCGACACCAGAGATTGGACTCCGATGCGGGAATCAGGCGCTATGTCCGAAGGCCAATCCCGCTGCAGTCGTAACGCCGAACGGTTCAAGCCCGCGGCAATCACCAAACAACGCGCCTGGGCCGCTTTGGGCTTGAATTGGCTTAAGGGATCCGACGATTGCAAGCCCTCGCAGCATCTGAGCTCAACCTCCATCAGATCATGGACCTGGCCATTTTCGGCTGGCAACACCGCAGTGGTGTTTTGCAAAAAATCGGCTCCGCATTCGATCGCGCGTCGGACCAAGATCGTATCGAGTGTCGATCGCCGAACGCTCAAGAGTGATGGGATCGGCCAAATGCGCCCTACACCTTGGACTTGGACATGCAGTTCGCTAAGCCTTACCGATCCGGCGGCTTGGAGCTCGTGATCCACGCCTAGTCTTCGCAAGGCATCTTGGGCTCGCACGTTCAAGCAACCGCCACAGACTTTTTCGCGAGGGAAGGACTTCGACTCGACCAAGAGTACCTTCAAACCCGATTTCGCGGCCAGGATGGCTGTTGCACAACCAGCAACTCCGGCCCCGACGATGATCACATCCCAAGTGCACTCGATAGCCGATTCGTAGCCGATCGTCGAACTCAACGAATCAGGGGGCGCGCTCGGGGAACTCATGATCTCACAGGTGGCCTTCTCCACACCAACGCATAGCGTTCAGGCCAATGCTTCTTCAGGCGAGCGTCCACTAAACCGGCGCGTTCCGCGATCGAAGCGATTTCCGTGCAAGTAAATGCGGCCCGAACCGATTGCGGACCATCGAAGTGAACGACCGGTGAGCGAGATAGCAGCCAGCATCCAGTTTTAGCGAGGAACCATCCTAGTTGCGTGCGGTTTAGATCGTCGGCCACCACGGCCACGCGTGCCAATTGGGCGCTTCGGGTCAACAAACTCACCACCGCCGATTCCTCGAAATGGTGCATGAACAACGAATTCATGACAATGTCCGCTTGCGGTGCTGGATCGATTTGCCCAAGGGCATCGACAACCTCGAATCGAACTTGATCCTCCGAGAGCCCCGCAGAGCTCGCCAAAGCCTTGGCGCTTTGAATCGCATAGGGACTGATGTCCCATCCGATGCAACGGACCGGGATTCTTTTTGCCAACTGCCGATAAAGAGCGATGAGGTTTTCCCCGTTGGCACATCCGATGTCCAGGAGCACCCAAGGGGATTGCGACCCGGGCGATTGAAACTCGGGCGATTGTCCCGGAGATGCATTTGCTGGCTTGACCAAATCGAGGATCGTCGAGCACAGAGAAGAAACCGTTCCTGAGAATCGGTTGATCCGACGAAGTCCATGCAGTGCAAGTTGGTGATCTGCAGCCGGCAGATTCGGATCGTCCATCAGCTCGGGGACGAGGTGCCTGGATTTCAGGTCAGGGAAAAACAACATCAACGCAAGTTTTCCTCGCAGTAAACGATCCGAAAGGGCCGTAAGGATAACAGGTAGCAAAGCGTAGGATAAGGGCGTCTCAGAGATAAGTTAGCCTCGAAAGCCAACCGCATGCTTCGTTGAACAGTCAGCCGCAGGCGTACTGGCCAATCGTATTGCTTCGTTTAACAGTCAGCCGCAGGCGTACTGGCCAACCGCATGCTTCGTTGTACACTCCGCCGCAGGCGTACTGGCCAACCGTATGCTTCGTTGAACAGTCAGCCGCAGGCGTACTGGCCACAATGCGACAAAACGGGAGATCTACCAGTCCCCCAGCGATTCCGTTAGTTCCCTGAGCTCACCGAACCAAATGGGACCGCAAATTCGATGAACGAATCAATATAAACAACCGGCTGTGTTTTAACAGATTTTTGCAATGCAAGCGTGTATCCGGGATTTTAACCAGCACCCGTTCAGGGATACACTACGAAGAGTTCAGCGACGGATAAACGCGGATCTTTATAGGTTCTCAGGAATTGGAGTTGCAGGGATGTTGCCAAAAGTTTTCATGCATGAATTCCTGAATTTCCGTAGCCTACCTCTGGGTCTAGTTCTCAGTTTGTCTGTTGGTTTGACACTCTGCCTGACGGACCGTTGCGCAGGACAAGAGGAGCTTACCAAGGGCCCCAAGTCCGTAGAGCTCCGGCCCGGAGATCTGAATCTAGAGTTCAGTAGGGTCTACATCTTTGTCGACAAAACCAACAACCTTGGGCACTCCCATGGCGTCGAGGGCAAGCTCAAGAGCGGTCGGTTGATGCCCGACGTTCAAGAACCCGTTTCTTTGGTTTTTGACATGAAGTCGTTTGTCGCCGACACACCGACGGCTCGTAAGGTGTTTGCAATCGATGCCGAGATCGATGCGGCGACGGTGCGAAAAGTCAACCAGAACATGTTGGGCAAGGAGATTCTGGATGTCCAGGGGTTCCCTGAGGCGGTTTTCCAAAAGGCCACGATGAAGAAAACAGGCAAGCAATCGACACGCGGGCTCCCCGAGTACCAGCTCGAAGGTGAATTCACGCTCCATGGAGTCACTCGACGAGTGACGTTCCCTTGCGACTTGGAGATCAAGGATGGCTGGCATCACATCCGAGGCAAGTTCACGATTCGACAGACCGATTTTGGTATCAAGCCTTATACCAAAGCCTTTGGTGCCGTGGGGATCAAAGATGAATTGGTGATTCAAGGCGATTTATGGGTGGTGCCCTAGCGATGATTGAGTTTCCTGATGTGGCTAAGGGAGTGATTCGCAATCACTACGACATTATCACTCCGTTCTACCGGATGTTTTGGGGTCCTCATATCCATCACGGATATTGGGAAGGAGGCGAAAGCTCCGCACAAGCCCAGATTCAGCTTACCGAGCGCCTCGCCAAAATCGCCCGAATTGCCCCTTCGAGTACCGTCTACGACATCGGTTGCGGGATGGGAGGATCAAGCGTTTGGCTTGCTCGCAATCTCCAGTGCCAAGTCACCGGTGTGACCCTCAGTCCGGTTCAGCGAATGTACGCTGCCAGCGCCGCGACGCTTCGGGGGGTCAAGCCTCGTCCGAAGTTTCTTTGTGCCGATGCCGAGAAGATCGCGTTCGAGCCAGCTTCGGCAGACGTCGTCTGGAGCATCGAATGCACCGAGCATCTGTTCGATAAACCGGCCTTTTTTCGCAAAGCTGCGACTTGGATTAAACCCGGCGGACGGTTCGCGCTGTGCGCTTGGTTGGCTGGCGAACCGCCTCTGAGTCAAGAACAGATCGCCTTGACGCAAAAAGTCTGCCGAGGCATGTTCTGTCCGTCACTCGGAACACAGGCCGACTACTGCCAATGGTTCGAGGATGCCGGATTGAAAGTCACCTACCAATCCATTTGGACCAAGCAAGTTGAGAAGACTTGGGAGATCTGCTTGGAACGGGTCAACCGAACGGGGATTCGGCACTTGGCAAAAGTCTTTGGTGCCAACCATGTGCTGTTTTTGGATCACTTCCAAGCGATCCTCGATGCGTATCGAACAGGGGCGATGGAGTATGGTTGTTTCCTAGCAGAGCGAGGCGGGCAGTGAGTCAGGCAAGCGTACAGGTCCAGGAGTTCTCCGGATCGACTCTGTATCGACGATTGGGCAGGGTCGCCGGGACCGCATTTGGGATAGGAACTCAAATGCTGTTTTTGTGGACCGTAGTTTATTTGTTTTTGTTTTTGCGTTATGGCGGTTGGAGCGAGTACCGACAAGCCTGGATGGTAGATACGCTGCTTGCGGTTTGCTTTGCCGTCCCGCACAGTATTTTGCTCGCACCCCCGACCTCGAGATGGTTGCGGCAATGGATCCCCAGCGGTCTCCTGGGGTGCTTGCACTGCATGACAAGTTGCTTGAGCTTGCTAGCGATGTTCCACTATTGGGGACGCATGCCGATGGAGATCTGGCACGCAACGGGCTGGGCAGAACAGGTCCTCTTGGCGTGCTTTTACGGATCTTGGATCGGCTTGCTCTACAGTCTGTATTGGACTGGCTTTGGGTACCAAACCGGGTTGACCCAGTGGTGGTATTGGTTTCGAGACCAACAGCCCCCCAAGCGTGCGTTTGTCACACAAGGGGCCTTTCGGTACATGCGGCATCCTGTCTACATGAGCTTCTTAGGACTGATTTGGTTTACCCCAGTCATGACGCTTGACCATGCGATTTTGACGGTCGTTTGGACTTTGTACATTTACGCAGGAAGCTACTTCAAGGACCGTCGACTACTGAAGTTCATCGGCGAACCTTATCACGAGTACGGCAAACGGATCCCTGGACTACCCATCATTGGATTTGGGTCTTTGCGGTTTTTTCGATAGCCGCTATCGATCCTAACCGCCTTCACCAAGCCCAAAGGGCTGACATATCCATCTGGGGAATGCTCATTTGTGGCTTAGCGGATCCTGTGTGTCGGCCCTCCGGGCCTCTTGCATTTTACTTTGCACCTGCAACCGGGGCCTTCGACCCCGGCAGAGGATGTGCCGCCCTCCGGGCTAAATCCAAGCAGCCGGATCTCTGCGGGAGATCCACTACCTTTGCGTCTTTGCGCCCTTGCGTCTTTGCGTTTTTTTCT
>QWPJ01000168.1 GCA_003671195.1 Planctomycetota bacterium | reverse complement strand
GCAGTTTATCCCACGCGATGCTGTCTTGGGGCGAATAAAATTTCCGAACGAGTTTTCGAAGCTCGATGGGATCAAAACCACGATTCAAGGATCGGTTCACAAGAGGCTGCAAGATAGCCGTTGCGAGATTTGGGCTTTTCTTGCGAAAATGCTCAAGCAGCGAGAAGAGGTCTTCGATCACTTCGGTCTGATCCTCATTGAAATTCGAATTCGCGAGGCGGTCGGTCCAAAGCGCAGCGAATCGAGGCAACATGGAGTCCAAGAGGGAGTCGGAAGGGCTCGTCGAGTGCAACGATTGATTCACGATGGCTCGGCGCGCTTCGTTGGCGACAGGCTTGAGGTTCTGCCAGACGATCCGGCCGAGAATCGGATCGGCGAGTGGATCGGCAGCGTTGTGGCGAGCGATTTCCAGTTCGGTTGCGATCCAGGCTTCGGTGCTCGGTACGGCGCGATGGAATTTCGTAGCCGCAACTGCGACTTGGACGAGCACGCGTGGGTCTGGATCGGTTGCCAAAACTCGGCACCGAGCGACGATCGATGGATCCGAGGGGAACAGATCACCGGCTAGCCGAACGGCCCAGGCTCGAACTTCGGGGTTGGCATGATCGAGCAACGAGAGGAGGAACGATTCACGAAGGGCGCCGGAGCCTGAGAGGGCCCAGATCGCATGCAGCTTTGTTGTTAGGGATTCAGCCTGATTGACTAGGGTTTCGAGCTCCAGTGCCGTCGCAGACCCTGGGGCGATCTTGCGCTCGGCGAGTTCTAGTTGGGATCTTTGACGAACAAATAGGTTCGGGTCCGCCAGGGCGGAGATCAGTTCGGATTCGGTCAGTTTCGAGATATCTTCGTAGCGGGGTTTCGGACGCTCGGAGTGGACAATTCGATAGAGTCTTCCGTGTCCTCGGTCGACCCCTTTGGGATCCGCCGAGGCGTCTTGGTAGCAATGGTATCGGTCGTACCAGTCCAGAACGTAGAGACACCCATCGGGTCCGATTTTTTGTGCAACGGGCATGAACCAGACGTCGTTGGCCGTCAGGAAATCCGGTTCACCGAACCCTTGGTAGCTCGCCCCTGAGCGTTCGACACGATCGGTATTGATGCATCCTCCGTGGATGTTTCCCATGTAGAGTTTATTGCGGTAGGCTTCTGGATAGGCATGAGAATCGAAGAATTCGATCCCGCAGTAGGCCGCCATTTGGTGCTTATGCTTGACAATCGATTCGGCCCACCAAGTGTTTGGCGGGTAAGGTCCACCTTGGCGGAGATAGTACCCGCTTTCGGTCAGGTGCCAAAGGTGATCGATAACGCAAGCGCTGACAAACGAGTTGCCGAGCGAGTCGAATGCGATCCCCCAGGGGTTGCTGGTTCCCTCGCAGAAGATTTCAAATTTTTTCGTGCGGGGATCGATGCGGAACATGGCGCAGGTGAATTCGTGTTTTCGGCCATCCTGTTCGATGACCGAGGGATTGAAAACACCGTTTAGACCGTAGAGATATCCGTCGGGTCCCCAGGTCAAGGCGTTGGGCAGTTCGTGGGTATCGACTCGTCCGAAGCCGGTCACGACGACTGTCGATTGGTCGGCTACATCGTCACTATCGGTGTCTTGGAGGAATAGCAGGTCTGGTGCATTGGCTACCCAAACGCCCCCGTGTCCGACGGCGATTCCCGACGGGATATTGAGACCTTCGGCAAAAACCTTCACGCGATCGACTTTTCCATCGCCATCGGAGTCGGTGAGGATTTTGATGCGATCTTTGCCTGGCCCGGGTTCATGGCGAGGGTATTCAAAACTTTCGGTGACATAGATGCGGCCTGCGTCATCGAAGGCCATGGCCACGGGGTTTTGCAGGTCGGGTTCCGAGGCGACGAGTTCGACATGGAACCCTTCGGGTACGACCATACGGGACAAGGCTTCGGCAGGACTCAGAGGCGGTCCGGGCGGCATCGTTTGTTTCCGGGGGATGAAATCTTGGGCTGCCATGCTGCCGGTCATGGATCCGAGCCAGAGTATCATCAGCCAGAGGTTCGGGAGCCGAGCATGCCGGTGCGTTCGAACATTTCGATTTGAGGATGGATAGGAGGATGGATTTAGGGAAGAGTTTTTCGAGAGCATGAGCGATTCGATCGTTGGGTAACCAAAGAGGCTTGAATTCGGTTCGGGTTGGCTAGGATCCGATCGGATCGGAGCCTAGCGGTTTAAGGAGGCTTGCTGCAGCTCGGTCAAGAACGAGCGTCGTGTTTGGATGGCGTTTGAGAATCGAGCCGGGAACGAGGTTGGAGACTGGGCCTTCGACACTATCTCGAACCGCCGGTGCTTTGCGTTCGTCGGGAACGCTGCAGATGATTTTACGCGCCTGCAGAATTTGGTGGATGGTCATGCTGATCGCGTGGGTCGGAACGTCTTCGAGGGAGGCAAACCAACCTTCTCCGACCTGTTGATTCCGACACGCTTGGTCAAGTAGCACCACGTGGTAAGCTTCGGTCGTTTCGAAATCAGCCGGCGGGTCATTGAAGGCTAGGTGGCCGTTTTCGCCGATACCGATCAGAGCAACATCGACAGGAGATTCCAGCAGGCTCCGGGCAGCTTGCTGGCAGACCTTTTCGGGGTTTCCGGTTCCATCGAGGAAATGAAAGGATTTCAGTGGGATTTTCTCGACGAATCGGGATTTCAGGTAGCCGCAGAACGATGCGCGATGATCCGGCGCGATACCGACATATTCGTCCAAGTGGAACCCCTCGACGCAGGACCAATCGATTCGAGGTTCGGACGTCAGGGCATCGAGGACTTCGAATTGGCTCGATCCGGTCGCGACGATGATTCGAGCTTGGCCCCGCTCGGCGATGGCGCTGCGGAGGATCATGGCGGCGAGTTTGGCCGAATAGGCACCCATTCGGGGTCGGTCGGGTTGAATGACGATATCGATGATCATACCTCGTGGCAGGAAGGGGTTCCGGAGACTCAATCGGGCTGTTTTTCCAATGAAAACTATTGTAGCACAGCCGGAGGTTGGTTTTTTGCCTACCCGATTTTTGATGGATCGTTTAGCATGTTCGCTTTGGAATAACAGCAACGACAACTCGGTATTTTCAGGACGGGGTGCATGAGCGGTACTCAATCGCAGGGCGTGGCCTTTTTAGGAATGGGATTGATGGGGACCCGCATGTCCTGCAATCTGATCAAGGCCGGGTATCGTGTCCATGTTTACAACCGGACGAAGGCCAAAACGCTCGATGCGGTCAAGGCTGGAGCCGTTGCTTTTGACACTCCAGACCAAGCGACTCAAGGGGTCGAGGTGGTCATCAGTTGCCTGACCGATGGTCCGGATGTCGAGCAGGTTTTCTTTGGGGAAAGCGGCGCAGTCGAAGGTGCAGCCCCAGGGATCTTGTTCATCGACATGAGCACCATCGCGCCTGGCGCCTCATTGCGCTTAGGCGATCGACTCAGCGCGGGTGGATTTCGTTACCTCGAAGCCCCTGTTACCGGTGGCACCCTCGGAGCTCAGAATGGAACATTGAGCATTTTGGTGGGGGGATCCGATTCCGATTTCAACGCGGCTCGCGGGATCTTTGAGGCGATGGGCAAGACGATCACCCATTGCGGACCCTTGGGAGCTGGACAAGGGGTCAAGCTCTGCAACCAGATCATGGGGGCAATGAATCTGCTCGGGGTGTGCGAAGCGATGTCGCTGGCCCGTGGACTTCAAATCGATCCGAAGATTCTCATTGAGGCTTTGGGGGCAGGGGCAGCAGCGAGTTGGGCATTGCAGAATTTAGGTCCAAAAATCTGTGCCGGGGATTGGAGTCCAGGGTTTATGGTCGACACCCAGCAAAAGGACATGCGATTGGTCGCGCAGTCCGCCGAAAACGCCAATGTATCGCTCCCTGGATCCGCACTGGTAACGCAACTTTGGCGCAGCGCCCAGGTCTACGGCTACGGATCCGAGGGGATCCATGCGCTTGCCAAAGTACTCGAACGACTTTCCAACCAAACACGCTAGCCTTAGCAGACGAAGATCTCTCCATGACCGACTCCAGTGAACCCTCCAGGTCCGAACCGAATTTCCAGGGCCTTCGCGTCAGCGCTCTGGAGAGTCGACGCCGCGATGAGTTTGCAAGACTCATCGAGCGCTTTGGTGGAACGCCCACCGTCAGCCCTTCGATGAGAGAACTGCCGATCGACAAGAACAAAGAGGCCGTCGACTTTGCCTATCGAATCATTACCGGCGAAATCGGTTTGGTGATTTTCCTTACAGGGGTTGGTTTTAAACATTTCCTCTCGACGGTTGAAAAGCATGTCGATCGGCAGAGGCTTTTGAATTCCCTTTCGGACATTATCACCATCGCGCGCGGTCCTAAGCCCGTAGCGGCGATGCGAGAGGTGGGACTTCAGCCTAGCTATCGCGCGCCTGAGCCGAACACCTGGCGCGAAGTCCTCCAGTTGATCGATCAGAACATTCCGGTTTCGAACTTGACCATCGGACTTCAAGAATACGGCGTGACGAACCACTCCCTGGTTGCCGGTCTCGAAGCCCGAGGGGCCAACGTCCTGAGCGTGAAGGTCTACCAATGGGATTTCCCAGAGGATACCGAGCCGCTCCAAAAGAATATCGAATCGATCTGCCAGGGCAAACAGGATGTCCTGATGTTCACCAGCGCCCATCAGGCAGTTAATTTGCTCCGCATGGCTGAAAAACTCGGGTGCGAGTCGGAACTTCGGACCGCAATGGACCGTCTGGTCGTCGCTTCGATCGGGCCGACAACTTCGGAAATGCTCCAGCACTTGAACTTGCCCGTGGACCTTGAGGCGAGCCCGAACAAGATGGGGCAGCTCGTTCAACAAACGTCCGAGAAATGCCATCGAATTCTCAAGGCCAAGCGGTTTACTGCAGCGGTCCTGCCATCGAGTGCAAGCGGTACGGCCAAGGAGAAACTCGGGCGGCTCGGGGAGAGTCTCTCCCAAAGCCCATTCCTCAAAGCCTGCTACCGGCAAGCATCCGACGTCACGCCGATTTGGTTGATGCGTCAAGCGGGTCGGTACATGGCCGAGTACCGTGCGGTGCGCGAAAAAGTCTCCTTTTTGGAACTCTGTAAGAACCCCAGTCTATGCGCCGAGGTCATGGTCACGGCCGTCGAGAAACTCGGCGTCGATGCGGCGATCATTTTCTCCGATCTACTGCCGATCCTCGAACCGATGGGTTTCGATCTGGAGTTTACCCACGGAGATGGACCGGTGATCCATAACCCGATACGTCAAGCTAAAGATATCGACCGAGTCGCGAGGCTCGAGTCGATGGATGCTTTGAGCTTCGTCACGCAGACGGTCGAACAGACCCGCAGGGCACTGCCCGAGCGGATTCCGGTGATCGGCTTCTCGGGTTCCCCCTTTACCCTGGCGAGCTACATGATCGAGGGAGGATCGTCTCGGAACTTCCTTCATACCAAGTCGTTGATGGCCAACGATCCGAGCGCTTGGAACATCCTGATGGACAAGCTTGTTCATTCGATTTCGCTCTATTTGAACTCGCAGATTGTCGCCGGAGCGCAGGTCGTGCAGCTTTTCGATTCCTGGGCAGGTTGCCTCTCTCCCAACGATTACCGCACACACATCCTGCCGCACATGCAGCGACTACTCGAGTCGATCATACCGAACGTGCCGGTGATCAATTTTGCGACCGGAAACCCGATGCTCATTTCCTGCCTACGAGGGGATTCCCGGACCGTCGTAGGGATCGATTGGCGAGTGTCGCTCGATGTCGGCTG
>QWPJ01000187.1 GCA_003671195.1 Planctomycetota bacterium | reverse complement strand
TGGAATCCGTCACGGCGATTCGGTCTTGCGCGGTGCTGTGCAGGTTGTAGATGCGCAGCTCCTCGCGCAGGGCAGCGAGGTTGGCGATGCCGACCCATTTGGGCAACTCATGCCAGGCCCAGAACCGATTGATGCAACGGAATAGAAACAGGAAGCTTTGGCCAAACAGAGATCGGTGATCGAAGGGTTGGTACATGGTCCGGAGCGTCAGAGCGGCGAGGACCAGCATCAAGCAGAACAGGTAGGTCAACCAGACCGGCGAGCTGTTCGTTGCGATCGTCGAGAGGGTGCATTGGAGAAATACGGCCAACGCGAGGACCGAGCGTTGGACTCGCAGGAGTTTTTCGAAGCGTGTTTGGTGGACCACCGGGGTGCGAGGATCGCGCGTTTGCAATCGGCCCGCATCGTGGAACAGATCCCAACCCGAGATGCATAGATCGGCCAGCCACCATAGGCTCAGGGCCACGCGGGGGATTCCGAGCCAGCGCCAGTTGGGGTACTGCAGGAGGATCGGGATGGTGAACATCAGGTAGGCCAGGAGCCATAAGCTCCACCAGCCGATCTGACGCGATGCGTTGCCGGCCAGGGACGTGTGCCGGTAGCTGGGCAAGGGTCGTTCGTACGGATGGAGCGATGGCTGGCGATGGAAGATCAGGATCGCGATGGCTAGGCTTGCAAGGACATTCTCGATAGCCAGCCAACTGCGGTAGGTCGAGTTTCCCCATTCGGGCAAACCTGCGAGCCAGGAGAGCGATCCGATGGCGAGCATGGCCAGGATCACTCCGAGGCTCAGGGTCAGGACGGTAAAGAGCTGCCGCTTGAAAAGGACTCCGCGTTGGTTCATACGATTCGCAACTCCGTCTGGGCTGGATTTCTGCTAAACCAAAACTTGCGGAAGGCGAGTTCGGTGAGTTGGGGCAATTATGCCCGACGGAGCACTCTGGAGAAACCCGGGGACAGTCCCCGAGTTTTCTAGCCACAGGCCTTGGGCTTCAGACGGGACAAGCCCGTCTGGGAGCCGTTCGGGAGCCCGACAGGTGCTAGCCACACGCCTTGGGCTTCAGACGGGGCAAGCCCGTCTGGGAGCCGTTCGGGGCAACGACGCCTGGTAGCCATTCGGGCGTTTCTGGGAGCCCGACAAACTGTCCAACGACGCTCGAGCTTTACCCTGTCGGGCATTCCAACGGCGGTGAGACGGCCCCCGACGGGCTTGCCCCGTCTGGTGCCCACGGTTCAAAGCTAGACCGACAGGGGCATTCAAGACCCCGACGGGCTTGCCCCGTCCGGTGAATCAGGTTCACAAGCTACACACCCTCTCCGGCGCTGAGAAACCCGGGGACAGTCCCCGAGTTTTCTAGCTACACGCCTTGGGCTTCAGACGGGGCAAGCCCGTCTGGGAGCCGTTCGGGGCAACGACGCCTGGTAGCCATTCGGGCGTTTCTGGGCGCCCAGGCGGCTCACAGGCAGAACGTCTCGCGACTTGGTAGATTGATCCCTATGCCGTCGTCATCAAGTCGACGAGGGCGAGCGAATCGAACGGTGGCTGTTCCACACGTCGGCGAACCGTGGTCAGGGCCGCTCGTCGAATTAGCCATTCATCCGCGTGCGAATTGGCAAGGTGAGCAGACAACACGCTCGCAATTGAGAACGCTTGAACCGATACGAAAACTTGCCGACGGTTCGTACTTAGCCAAGATCTACTCGCACAATAATCATCGTAGGCTCGATAAAAAGGGAATGGTCGTTCGCGTCATTAACTACAGACTTAAAGACCCATCGGGTACGGGACATCAAGACCCAAGACGTTCGCAGATGCGTTGCAACCAGCGGGCAGCAGGGGCGCCGTCGATGACTCGATGGTCGAACGTCAAGCTAAGGTTCATCGTCTTGCCGATGGCAAGTTGGCCGTTCCGGACGACAGGTTCTTCGACGATGCGGCCGACTCCGAGAATCCCGGCTTGCGGTAGGTTGAGGACCGGCGTGAAGGTATCGATGCCATACATTCCAAGATTGGAGATCGTGAATGTGCCGCCCGAGAGTTGATTCTGGCTGAGTTGGCCGCAGCGCGCCTGGGTGACCAGTTGCCTCGTGCGATCTGCTATCTGATGAAGCGCGAGGCGGTCGGCATCGCGTACGACCGGAGCAAGTAATCCGTCCGGTGTGTCGACTGCCGTGGCGATGTGGATGTTGTCGTAGCTGTGGATTCCGTCGCGATACCAGCAGGCGTTGAGGTCGGGTAGCTCTCGCAACGTCAGAGCGGCGTGGTAAATCAGGATGTCGTTGTAGCTTGGAACAAACCCATTCTTCGATTCAGTCTTAAGTCGTTCCCGGTAAGCGACGAGCGACTCGGCGTCGATCTTTGCCGAGAGAGTGACGGGAACCGCTAGATGGACTCCAGCAGACATGCGCTGGGCGATGATCCGGCGGAGTTTGGAAGCAGGAACATGGCGACCGGGCTCCGTAGGCGGGATTTCGGCAGCAGGTGAAAGCGTGTTGGCCACATTCGCGATCGGTTCTACCGGAATATCGCGTTCGCGTATGCGTCCATTTCGACCAGTGCCAGCCAGTCGCGTCCAGTCGACCCCAAGTTCGCGCGCGCGCCGACGAGCGCGCGGTGTGGCGATCGGCCCTGTCACGTCGCCTGTGGCTGCCGTGCGTTGCCCTTGCCCAAATGCAGCTCTTTGTACGTCCTCGCAGAGGACACGTCCCGTGGGGTCTGGAGTCACGACGCAGTTCAGGTCGATACCCAGTTCGCGGGCCATTCGTCGGGCTGCGGGACCGGCGGCGCGAGGCATGGGCGAAGTCATGCCTGGCGGACCGGAAGACATCGAATTACCAATCGTACTCGTACAACGGACTTCCAGTCCGTTGATTTCCGAAGACGACGGACTGGAAGTCCGTCGTACGGACTCAGGTGTCTGAGGGACAGCCACTGGGGTGGTCGTCGTCGGGGGAATTCCTACTGTCGTGGGAGCAGTCTCTCCTTCGGTAAGCAGAAAACCGATCACTTCGCCGACTTTTACAGTCGCACCGGACTGCGGTGCATCGCCAGGGATGCACAGATAACCTGAGTCGAGCGACTCAATCTCTGTCGCTGCCTTCTCTCCTTCCAAAAGGAAGATCAAATCACCGGAGCGGACTAGTTCTCCGGGGGCTTTGAGCCATTCGGCGAAGACGCCTTCTTCCATGGACCAGCCGAGACGCGGAACTGTGATGGGGTGCGGCATGGAACTACTCCTTGACCAGGTCGCGAATGGCCTGCGTAATGCGTTGGATGTTTGGCACAACAGCTTGCTCCAATGTAGGCGCATAGGGGGTAGGGGCTTGCGCGCCGTGCAAGCGTTTGATCGGGGCATCGAGATCATCGAACCCGGCGTCGGACACCTGAGCTGCAATCTCCGATGCGAAACCACATGGTCCAAAGGCTTCGTCGACGACTAGCATTCGGCCCGTTTTCGACACGGATTTCAGAATTGTGTCGATGTCCAGCGGCGAAACAGTACGAGGGTCGATGACCTCGACTGAGATCCCTTCTGCCGTCAGTTGTTCGGCAGCTTGTAGGGCATGCTGCACCATCAGCGACAAAGCGACGACCGTAACATCCGTTCCGGGGCGATGGACTCTGGCCTGACCAAAGGGAATCTCGTAGTGCTCCGTGGGAACGTGCCCCTTTGTTTGCATCAGCTCGCGATGTTCGAGGAATAAGACTGGGTCGTCGCTTCGCAGCGCATAGGCCATCAGTCCTTTCGCGTCATATGGGTTTGATGGTAACACAACGCGCAGACCTGGAATGTGCGAATAGATCGAATGGTACATTCCAGAGTGATGGGTGGCAGCCGAGTGACCGACGCCTCCACAACCTCGCAACAAGACCGGCATTTTCAGTCGGCCGCTGCTCATGTATTGCATCTTGGCGATCTGGTTAACGATCTCACCAAACGAATCGTTGATGAAGTCGATGAACATAAAGTCGATGATTGGCCGCGTTCCGGTCATCGCTGCTCCGCAGGCTAGTCCCACGAAGCCTCTTTCGCAAATCGGCGTATCGCAAAGTCGATCGCCGCCGTACTTGGCTTGCAATCCAAACGTCGTTCTAAAATTGCCGCCGCGCTCGCCGATCCCTTCGCCCATGACGAAGATTTTAGGGTCGGCTGCCATGGCTTGATCGAGGGCTTCGAGAGTGGCGGCGACGAACGTTAATTGACGGGAGTGGGAAATGGGGAGTGGGGAGTCGTTGGAAGGGACGCAGGATCGACTTGGCGAGAAGACATTGGTCGTCGCCGAACTCGAGTCCGGCACTGGGCTCGATTCGGCGAATTCTCGACCTTTGCGAACAATTTCGGCCACTTCCTGGTCGATCTGGTCGAACATGGAATCCGACCCCACTGCCCCCCTCAACCTCGCAATCGGACATCGCTCTTTCCACGATGCCACTTCTTCTTTCGTGCGGTAAGTGAAATCACCCATCCCTTCAGCATGGGCTCGTGTGCGATACGTTTTGCACTCGATCAGCGTTGGGCCACCTCCGCTTCGCGCGCGCGCGACGGCTTCTCCTGCCACTCGGTAGATTTCCATTACGTCATTCCCATCGACCGTAATACCAAGGATTCCGTAGGCGCTACCTCGCGATCCGACATTGGGATTGCCGCTTGAATAGGAGAAGGGGACCTCAGTGGCGTACTGATTGTTCTCGCAGATGAACAGCACTGGCAGATTCCAGATGCTGGCCATGTTGAGACTTTCATGAAAGGCACCGTTGTTGACCGCACCATCGCCAAAGAATGCCGCTGCGACTGTCCCGTTTTTGAGTATCTTGGAACTGTAACCGCCGCCGCACGCTTGTAGCAAACATGGCCCAACGATACCGCTGGTGCCCATCATGCCAATCTCGGGTGAAAACAAGTGCATGCTGCCGCCGCGTCCGCGCGAGCAACCCGTCGATCGACCAAATAGCTCTGCCATCAGTTCGCTTGGCGGCATTCCCTTAGCCAGTGCATGACCATGTCCGCGATGTGTAGAGAAGATTGGATCACGCGCGGTCAGATGCGCGCAGACTCCGGTTGCGATCGCTTCCTGACCAACATACGTGTGACAGGCACCGTGAATGAGTCCACGCTGGTGACACCTCGCGAGCTCTTCTTCCGTTTGCCGAATGATCTGCATCGTGTGGTATAAGGCGAGGGCAGTGGGCAATGGGGAGTGGGGAGTCGGCATAAGGGAGTCAGGAGTGGGGAGAGGCGAAATGGGGTTGGGGGTTTTCATGACGACTTCTTCTTGGATTGGATGGCTCGAATTAGCGAACGGAGCATGCGAGTGATCGAGTGCGTGTCCTTGGCCAGTTGCATCGACCACTTCCAAAAGTTCGGATCTCGATAAGAATTCATTCCATTCATTGCTTCTCCTCGACTCCCCATTGCCCACTCCCGACTCCCCTTTTTTCATGACCTGGAGTCCCACCAGCGTTCATGGCCATATTTCCACCGTCCATCGGAATGATGGCCCCGGTGATCCACTGCGAGGCATCGGACGCGAGTAAGACTGCTAGTCCCATGATATCCTGAGGTTGTCCGAGTCGACCTATCGGGATCCCTTTCAGAAAGCGTGCCTCTAGCGTTGGGTCTGATTGCATTCTCGCCGTTAAACTCGGGTTCACCACTTGTGCCGGTGTGACGCAATTGACGCGTACGCCGCGATAACTCCATTCGGTACTTAACTCGCGAGTCATTTGAATGACGGCTCCCATCGCCATGCTGTAGGCGAT
>QWPJ01000138.1 GCA_003671195.1 Planctomycetota bacterium | reverse complement strand
GTTTCTCGGGGCCCAGTTTCTCGGGGCCCAGTTTCTCGGGGCCCAGTTTCTCGGGGCCCAGTTTCTCCGGGGCTAGTTTCTCCGGGGCCAGTTTCTTTGGGGCTTGCATGGGCAAGCTTGAATCGTTGGTTTCCGCGAGAACTTCGTCGGCCGCGAAGCGTCCGTAGCACCAAAAGCCCATGAAGCTCAAAGCCAGGGCCGACAGCGCCGGGACTCCTACGGCGATGATTTCCAGCCATACAGGCAAATTGGTATACGCCGAGTAGTTGAAGACAAAGTACGTGCGCGTCGACAACGCAGCGCCCGTGGCGAGCCAAAGCGCTCCGATGAGGATTTCAAGCCAACGGAGAACCGAAGGGGAAGCAGAGGCCATCGGAGGGCTAGGTCTTGGTGAAGACATCCTGAGCAAGCGTACCTGTGCTATCCGAAAACGACGCTTGTTCGATACGCATCGAACGCAGGATGCTCAGGTAAAGGTTGCTCATTCGATTTTCGCCGTGCCGCCAATAGGAACCGTGTTGGATCCCTAGGTTCCGTCCTCCGGCGACCATCGTCGGCAGATTCTTTGGCCAGTGGGTCGTACTTGCTCCACTACCGTAGAGAATGATGGTGTTGTCCAAGACACTTCCGTCGCGATCCTGGAAGCCAGTCAAGCGATCCATGAAGTAAGCGAGTTGCTCGCTTAGGAACCGATCGTATTTGGCGAATTGCAATTGTCCATCTTTGTCACCCGCATGGGATAGATTGTGGTGCGTGCGGGTGAGCCCAAGTTTGAGTGGGAACGTATCGCTGATTCCCATACCATCTTCGCGATTGAGCATGAATGCGACCGAGCGCGTGATGTCTGCATCGAAGGCCAATGCGATCAAATCGAGCATATTGCGGTAGTATTCGGCTGGCTCTCCTTCGGGAGTCGCATCGAGATTCAATTGGCTGTAGTCCTGCTCTTTGATCGGCTTATCGATCCATTTTTCCGAAGCGATCAAGCGGGATTCGATCTCGTTGAGCGAGGCCAAATACTGATCCATGCGATCGCGGTCGGATCGCCCGAGTTGCTGATTGAAGGAGTTTGCACTATCTAGGACCGCGTCGACGAGTTTCATCCGGGACTTGAGCCGTTGTCGCTGGTCCTCGAGTGAGCTTCGGTCGACTCGAAACAATCGATCGAACACACGCCTTGGATGACTTTCGGCTGGAACCGGTCGACCTTGGGTGTCGTAGGAGATTGTTCCGGTTCTCGAAAGGAATCCGACCCCGGCATCGATCGACAGGACCAGAGACGGTTGGCGACAATGCTGCTTGGTATGTTGCGCGATGACTTGGTCGAGCCCAACGGAGTTGAACGCACCTGGCTTGGGATTGTGGAGCGGAGCACCAGTAAGCCACATATCGGAACAGACGTGCGGGTCAGCCTTGGTCCCGTTCTCATGATAAAGGCCGCCAAAGAAACTGACTTGATCGGCAAATGGTTTGAGCGGCTCGGTCGACTTACCAAGTTCAAACTTGCCATCGACCTCTTTGGTGGGAAACCAACTCCACTCGTCGATGCCATGCTCGGGTTTGGGCAGCGACATCCCATTGGCGGTATACAGGGCGCAAAACCGCTTGGGTGTACTTTCGATCACCTCTTTTCCCATGGCTTCCAAAACCGGAAGCGCCAAGGCGGTGCCTGCCAAACCTTGAAGGATGGAACGTCGATGCAATTTGGGTCGATTCCAAGTCATGGTTTGTAAAACTACTTCTTGTCAAAAAGATCGCTGTGGATGATCCATCGGAGGATATCGACCGTGCGATAACCCGATTCCTTGTGTTGGCCAAGGTTCTCACGGAGCCAGAGCGTTTCATTGTAGGTCAACCCGCGCCCGCATGCATAGATCGCTAGGTGCTTGGCGAAACTAAATGCGACTTGATCGACCCTTTCCTGCGCCAGATAAGTCCGAAAAGCGTGAAAATCCTCAAGCTCCTTGCCATTGGCGAGCTTCGTCGCGCTGTCGACCCGGTCTGCCCGGCCCCTTCCTGAGGCATCGTACTGCTCGAAGGGCAAACCCCAAGGATCGATTCCAGAGTGGCATTGAGCACAACCTCGAACATCGCGGTGGCGTTGGAGCTTCTCACGTAGGGTCAGCTCGGTAAGGTCTTCGAGTTTGGGAACATTCGGCGGCGGGTCCTCGGGGGGTTCGGCGATGATCCGACGGGCGAACCACGCCCCACGTTTGACGGGATTAGCCTCCCGACCGTCGGATAGACCGGCAAGCGGGGCGGCTTGGGTTAGCACTCCGCCGAGGCTTGGGCGACGGTGCACAAGCGGCGTGAATTCAAAACCGCTTTCGGTTTGGTCCCCAAGCCCATAGTAAGAGGCGACTACCTCGTTGGCCACAAGGTAATCGGATTGGATCAGGTCGATGGCAGGAGCATTGGTCTTGAGCATATGTCGGAAGAATTCGATGGGCTCACGTCGCAAGTGCTTGCGAGCATCCCTGGTCAGGTGTGGATATCGCTTCGCATCGATTTCAACGACGTCGAATTTATCGAGGCTCAGCCATTCGGAGACAAAGCTATCTGCGAACGATTCGGACCGCCGATCGGCAAGCAAGCGATCGATCTGATGGTCCAATCCCTTACGCAGTTGACCTTCTCTGGCTAACCCAAGAAGCTCCGCATCTGGGGGAGCATTCCAAAGGAAATAGGAAAGCTTGGAAGCAAACTCCCATTCATCGAGAGGCTCGGCCTGAGGACCTTGGCTCGTCTCGGTGATATAAAGAAACTGCGGGGAAGTCAGCACAACCAAGAGCGTTTCCTGAATGCTCTTTGCCAAAGAACGCCCAGAACGCAACTCCGTTTCAAGAATCGCCTCAAGTTGACTTTTTTCGATGGAGCTCAGCGGACGTCGAAAGGCGTTGGTCGCAAAGCGTTCGACAATTCCCCTGGCATATTTCCGATCAGTCGGATCAGTCGGATCAGTCGGATCAGTCGGATCAGTCGGATCAGTCGGATCAGTCGGATCAGTCGGATCAGTCCGATCAGTCCGATCAGTCGGATCAGTCCGATCAGTCGGATCCGTCCGATCCGTCCAATCCGAGAAGATCCGGCGGTGGGATTCCGGAGGCCAAGTATCGTAAAAGGGACCTTCGAATTCAACGCGGTGGATCAAGAGCCTCGGGGTTTCACGTCCGTCGGTGTATTCGTGACGGACTCCTATCTCACGGATTCCGGCGAGATAATTGACGTTGTTGGCTTCGACGTCCGGGGTTGGGAAATTCGCGATGTCCCCTTCGAAAATATAAACTTCAGGCACCTTGCTGGCGACGAGTTGACTCGCTCCGACTTGGGATAGCGTGCTGCCACAATCGCGTCGGAGTCCGATATGGACACCGAGCTTTGGACTCCGACTTTCGAACCGCTCGAAATGCGCGAGCCATCGAGTCGCCTTGGTCGATGCAGCGGGCTCATCGCTTGAGTCGTCGTTAGGCCGAGTCTTGTCCAGGCGATGGAACTCAACACGATCGATCGGATCGGGACCGCCATAGGTTAGGGCGATTTGCCAATCCCCTTTCTGCATGCGAGCCACTGCGAAGGCCGGTTGCTTGAGCATGCCGCTGGCCTGGAGATGTTTCGGAGCCTGGTTCGGTTCGGAGGAAGGCCTCGTAAGCTCTAGTTTCAATTCGTGTTCTTTGGCCGGAGAGTCCTTGGGCTGCACGGTCGTGATCTGGATTTGATAGACCCCGTCCTCTGGGATCGAAACCACCCGCATGGCCGATGGGTTCGCTGAGTTGTTTTCTGCCGGAGCCTCTGCAGAAGCTGCCGCAGGTGCTTCGGGCGTCCAGATCGGGATCGAGGGATCGATCAGGAGCAGATCTTCGATTCGGGAGGCGGTCACCCGGACTTGGAATTTACCGTTCTCTGGAAGTTCCCTAAGGGAAATTTTGAAGTTCGCTTGGGGGCCGTAGGTGCTCGATTCACCGAAGATCTCGGGGCTTGGAATCGCCGGTCGAAGTGCAAGTCCGTTAGGGAAAATCTCGTAGGCCCTTCCCTTGGGGTAGCCTTCGTTGCCTCGCATGCAGGCGAACACCGAGTGTTCGATCCCGTCGAAGTCCCGCCATGCTCGGACGGTGTCGTTGCCTTGGTAGCCCTCGATAAAACGAAACTTTCGCTGCATACGAAACAGTTCGAAAGGAAAAGGTTTGGTCAGGTCCGGTTCGGTGACTATAAAATCCGCATTGGGCAGGAGGTGATTGTTGGCCCCGAGGACCAGCGGTTCGGACGAAGGGTTCGAGTGGATCGACTTGCCCAAGTCCATTCGAAAGAACTGGATTTTCGGAGGACGCTTTGGGTCGACCAAGGCCGTTTCGAGCGCTTGTTCGGCGATCTTAAAATAGGCCTCCAACTGCAGAGGGTTCATCACCAGCGTCGAGGCTTGGTTGGTAAACCCGTCGCGAGAGACCGCATCGGGTGGTAGGGTGGTAGTCAATTGCCGGTCGATTCCCAAAAGCGACCTGAGCGATCGATCGTACTGTGGGACCGTCAAGCGCCGCATGGTGCCGTTGCGGGGAGTGGGTCTTGTTTTTGCAAGGTGCAAGGATTGATCGAGCCAGCGAAGGAACTCGAGCCGTTCTTCGGCCGTCGGTTGGGGTTCCTCCTCGGGTGGCATTTTGCCATCGTGGACTTGGTCTCGGATCGATTCCCAGAGCCTCAGCGACTCCTCGGGAAGCGATGCATCAAGGTGATCGACGCGAACCCCCGATTCGCGGTTGTCCTCATTGTGGCAACCGGCGCAGTGAGTACCGATCCAAGGGCCAATACGTTTTTCGAACGCATCGCTAAGCTCTTCCGAGGATTGATCAAGCCGAGGCGACTGGGCCAGAACGGTTGCGAATCCCAAGCACCAAAGTGCCAAGCATGCGGGAGTTATGTCCCGTCGGGCTTTTCCTAGCGAACCCGTAAGCCAAAGGCGTGTCGGTAGGGAGTCGAAAAATCGAAGAAGCAGCATTGGGCTATTGGTCCAACGGGGCCGGAGCAAGGCAGGTGGGGGGATCGGTCTGGTCGCGATGCAGGACCGATTTTTCGGATCACGCCGTTTGCGCAGTCTGCAAATCGGATCGGTACGGCTGAATTTTACTAGAAATTTCCCGGATAGTCTCAAGCTTCCTAAAAGTGATGCATATTCTTTTGACCGATTGTTCACTACGCCAACGGCGGTATGCATCATGATCACGAAATCTGTTCGAATTGCTTTGGTTCTGGCCCTACCCTTGCTCAGCGGATGCGGTATGTGCAGAAGCGTCGAGCAATGGAAGTGCGACAATTGGGGGATGTGCCATTTTGCACCGAATCGACCCGGTGTTTATTCGCCGACTTCGGTGCAACCGAGCTATGGAGCTCCGATGGGCTATGGTGCACCGACAAGCTATGGTGCACCGATGGGCACCGCGGTGGGACCGCCGGTCGGTTCGGTACCGCCTGGCGCTCCAATGGCGATGCCAACGGCAATGCCTGCTGGGATGCCAACCGGTGCTCCAGGGAATCCCAACTGCAAAGACTGCAATCGCTAGAATCGGTGGTGGTAACCACCGGTAGAAGGCGGGCAACTAAATCCATGGTGTGTCGGCCCTCCGAGCCTAAAGCCAAATTGGAGTCTTAGGGCTTTCTTCAAGCCTCAGGGCTTTCCTCAAGCCTTCGGGCGTTTCTCAAGCCCGGAGGGCTGGCATACCCTCTGCCGGTGGTGGTAACCACCGGTTGAAGCACCCCATGAGTCGCCAAGCCCGAAGGGCTGAC
>QWPJ01000161.1 GCA_003671195.1 Planctomycetota bacterium | reverse complement strand
TTCCCTTTGCGTCCTTGCGCCTTTGCGTCTTTGCGTTCAATTCTTCCCTTTGCGTCCTTGCGCCTTTGCGTCTTTGCGTTCAATTCTTCCCTTTGCGTCCTTGCGCCTTTGCGTCTTTGCGTTCAATTCCTTCCGTCTACCCGCATGGCCTCGAAGAATGAATTTTGCAAACGGCTCGCATAGCGGTAAGGGTTCGTCACCAAGACCACGGAGCGTTTCGGGCGCACGCCTGCGAGCGATCGATAGACCCGCTCTGGGCTCCGATCGATTAGGGCTGCCATTTGCGGGATCAGGCTGACTCCGTGCCCGAGCGAGACGAGTTCTTGAAGCATCGCAAGTTGCGACGTTCGCTCCATGGTCAGCGGAAACATGTTTTTTTGGTGGCAAAAGGAGATCACATTGGTCGTCAAGCAATGGGCTTCGCCCATCTTGGCTGGAAGAACAAATTCGGCAAAGGGAACGCCCAGGACACGATCACCAGTGGACTCGAAGGCGCTTGGACCTCCACTCCGACAACCTGGTCGAATGGTTATTTCGATAACCTTTTTGGTTACGAATGGAAACTCATCAAGAGTCCTGCTGGAGCTTGGCAATGGACACCGACAGACCCGGCAGCCCAAGGAACCGTGCCCGACGCCCACGTCAAAACAAAGACGCATGCACCGATCATGTTCACGACCGATTTGGCCCTGAAGATGGACCCGAAGTACCGTTTGATTTCCGAAAGGTTCCACAAAAACCCAAAGGACTTTGAACTCGCATTTGCCAAGGCTTGGTACAAGCTCACGCACCGCGACATGGGTCCAAGTGCTAGGTTGCTTGGGCCCGAGGTTCCTGCGGCACAGATTTGGCAAGATCCGATCCCGGCTGTCGATCATCCGTTGGTCGATGCCAATGAGATCTCCGAGCTGAAGCAGAAGTTACTTGCGAGCGGCTTGAGCATCTCGGAGCTTACCGGTGCTGCTTGGGCGGCTGCCTCGACCTACCGAGGAACCGACCACCGAGGTGGGGCCAACGGTGGCAGGATCCGTCTGCTCCCTCAAAAGGATTGGGCCGTCAACGATCCGGAAGAACTCGGCAAGGTTCTCTCGGTACTCGAAGGGATCCAAAAGGAATTCGCACAGGGGCGAACCGATGGCAAGCGGATTTCGATCGCTGACCTGGTAGTGCTCGGTGGTTGTGCGGCCGTCGAGCAAGCGGCCAAGCAAGGAGGAACGGATATCGCGGTTCCGTTTAGTCCCGGCCGAATGGATGCTGACCAAAGCATGACCGATGTCGAGTCCTTTGCTGTTTTGGAACCTCTGTCCGATGGCTTCCGCAACTACGTTGCACCGGAGATTCGACAGGCTCAAAAGGTCCGACCCGAAGAAGAGTTTCTCCTTGACCGCGCGCATCGCCTGCGATTGTCAGCTCCCGAGATGACGGCACTTGTCGGTGGACTTCGTGTCTTGGGCATCAATACCGGAAACTCGGATTTGGGTGTATTGACCCAAAAGCCGCAAGTGCTCACCAACGACTTCTTCGTACATCTTCTCGATAGCAATATCGAATGGAAACCGTCGAAAGCCAACGTGAATGTGTACGAAGGCTACGATCGCAAGACCGGCGCTCTGCGTTGGAAGGGTTCACGAACCGACTTGATCTTCGGCTCGAACTCGCAACTCCGAGCGATCTCCGAGGTCTACGCTAGCGATGATGCCAAGACGAAGTTCGCTCAGGACTTTGTAGCCGCATGGAACAAAGTCATGATGCTCGATAGACCCCAAGTAGCCTCGAAGCTCTAGCCCGCTTTGATGGCCTGAAAAAAGCTTCCATCGCGCCGTTGGTATCCCTAGCGGAGCGATTTTTTTCAGGCTCTCCCCTGGAATTTGGGTGTAAAAAAATCTAAGAGCCCTGAGCGTTGCCGACGTAGCTGCCTGTCGCCAGACGGTGGAAGCGTTACTCGCACGGCCGTCCACCGCTTGGCAGCGGATGGCTACGACAAGCCGTAGCCACCTACCGACGTAGCCACCTGTCGCCAGACGGTGGAAGCGTTACTCGCACGGCAGTCCACCGCTTGCCAGCGGATGGCTACGACAAGCCGTAGCCACCTGCCGACGTAGCCACCTGTCACCAGACGGTGGAAGCGTTACTCGCACGGCCGTCCACCGCTTGGCAGCGGATGGCTACGACAAGCCGTAGCCACCTACCGACGTAGCCACCTGTCGCCAGACGGTGGAAGCGTTACTCGCACGGCCGTCCACCGCTTGGCAGCGGATGGCTACGATTTGGCAGGGTTGATCAAAGGGGGACAATGCCTTGTTCGTGCTTCTTCTCGTACTCAGTCCGCCGCGGCGGACTGAGTACGAGTACGACGAAATCCCAGGCGAGGCACGAACCTAAGTATATCCTAGCACAACCGTTTGCGTACGGCCCAAACAGCCGCTTGGGTTCGATCCGTAACCCCGATCTTGCGCAAGATGTGTTGGACGTGCTCTTTGACCATTTCGTAACTGATCGACAAATCATCGGCGATCTGACGATTGGTCATCCCGCATGATAACTTCATCAAAACATCGGACTCGCGCTGAGTCAGAGACATCTCCAAACCTGAAACGCTCGGATCCAGGAAGAAACAAGCCTGTATGCGTTTTAGCTCTTCCTTGTTCCAAAGATTCTGCTTTTGCAAAGCGCAGTCGAGTTTTCGCAACAGTTCCTGCGGACTATCGGTCTTTTGTACCGTTCCTAAAATGCCATTCCTGACCCCTCGCAGGAACAACTGGGGGGACTCTCCCCTTGCGAAAAACAGCAAGGGCATTCCAGGCCGATACTCCGATAGATGGTTAGCCACCAGTACAGGGTCCGTATCGTGCAATTCGATATCGATCAGACCGATCGGAGTTGGGCTTACGCCCTCGAAGAACGACGAAGCGATGCGATTTGGGCTTAGAGTATGGACTTTGTATCGCATCGATTTGTCCAAGATCGTTGCGATACCGACCCTGTCGATGTCATACGTGGTCACCAACAGAAGATCATGAAGAAGTGTCACGGTGAGAGAACAGTTCCGAACAGATGAACAACTAAATCAAAAAGAATATGGCGATAAGCGTCCTGCGGATCGTTCGACGACCCTTGAGAACTCCCTGATGATAATGCATCCCCCCTGCGATTGGAACTAGGGGAGTCAGGTCGAATCGCCCGCTATCTTCTGGCTCGCAGTCCAGCGCAGATCCCATCGAGATTTTCGCGATCCTTGGGGGCCTCAGGTAGCGGTTTTTCCCGGAACTCGGCGAGCAAATGCTCCCAGACGAGGCTCAGTTGCGCTTGCATATTGATTGTATTGGCAGTCATCACGACCACCGCGTCTTGGTCGGGCAAAACGATACAAAACTGCCCGTCCTTGCCGTCGCCACGGAACGCATTATGCCGGCATCGCCAGAATTGAAAGCCGTAGCCTTGATTCCAATCACTGGCCGCATCGGCACCGTTGGACACCTGCTTGTCGGTCGCTAGTTGGACCCAATCGCTGGGTATCAATTGCTGGTTTTCCCAGACCCCTTTCTGCAAATACAACTGACCGAACTTGGCGATGTCTTCGGTCTTGAGATAAAGCCCGTAGCCTCCTATCGAGATGCCTTGTGGGTTGGCATCCCATTTTGGAGCTTCGATTCCCAATGGATCAAAAAGCCGCGTTTGCAGATAATCGACGACGGTCTGACCGGTAACCTTTTGGACGATCGCCGACTGCATGAAGGTTGCTGGAGTGTTGTATCGGAAGAAACTTCCTGGTTCCTTAGGGACCGGATGGGCAAAGAACGTCTTGATCCAATCTTGGGACCCGCGCATGTTCGGTTCGTCCTGATGGCCAGTCGACATGGTGAGCAAATCCAATACCCGCATGGACTTTAGATTATCCGACGGCACCTCGGGCAACGCGTCCGGGAAAAAACCCATGACGCGGTCCTGAACCGATAACTTGCCATCCCTGACGGCCAATCCAACGGCGGTCGATGTGAACGACTTGCTCAACGACCAGAGCACATGCGGTTTGTTGGCCTCTTCGGGAGCCCACCAAGCTTCCGCAATCACCTTCCCATGCCTTAGCAGCATGAAGCTGTGCATCGAATTGACTTTTTCATCAGCGGCTTGGACGAATTTGGCGATCGAAGCCGACGAGACGCCTTGGGATTCTGGAGTGGCTCTGGGTAATCGCATCGATTTCTTGACCGCCGCCTCAGGAGGCTGCGACAGGGTTACCGTAGGTTTCTCCTGGCCGAAAAGGACCTCAGAATTCAATGGGGCAACGAACAAGCTTGCCAAAGCCAACGAGCAGGACCAAGCGCGCATCAGAAAAGTTCCTCGATTGAGCACTACCAGTAAATGAATTGAAGGAATCGCTCGCGATCTTCTGCGGGTAAGGCATCGACATCCTCGACAACATAGCGATTTTCGCAGGTATCGATAAGCAGCTTGCCGTTCTCGCTGTATTCGAGAGCCTGACTTTGGGTCCAACGCATGGTCAGTATGCATGGTCCTCGGTCGGTCTCAACATCCATCGTGAGGTATCCAGATTCTAACTGATTTTTTCGCACTCGCAGGATCCGCCGCATCAAATAGCGTCGTTCGATCATTTCCTCGATGAGCGTTCGGTTCGAGCTGCGCCATTGGGCCAGTTCCCGGATCATCCCGCACTCGTACTCTTCCCCGTTCTCCTTCCAACTTCGAACACTTAGGTACCCGGCTGGATATTTCGACGGGAAGGTCTTCACGATGAAAACCGAGGCCGCATGCAATTTCCCATCGACCCAAAGCTCGATCCGGTCATGCGTACCGCGGCGCAATTCGCACTGAGAGTCCTCCAACCAAACGATCGCCGGCGCTGGGGTGCTCTCCGGATCGGAATCCATCGGTTTTTCATCGGAGTTTTCGTCGGGGTTTTCGACATCGTCAATGGCATCGAGAGTCTCCGAATCGCTCTTGCGAGATTTAGCATTGGGAGGATCGAGAACCGAGACGCTCGAGCGGTCGGAGCCCGAGGCGGCCGCAGCTTTCTGCGTTTTCTCCAACTCGGCTGCCGTATGGATCAACTTGTCGACGTCGGGATTTTTGCTGACCGAGGTTTGAATTCGTACCAGCCTTGCATAGGTGCCATCCAGCGCCAAAAGTTCCGCATGCGATCCTTGCTCGATCAATCGACCTTGGTCGAACACCAGAATCCGGTCAGCGTTTCTAAGCGTCGAGAGTCGGTGCGCGATCGCCAGGGTGGTACGACCACGTATGAGGACTTTGAGAGCCTCCTGAATGCTCTTTTCGGCCTCGGCGTCGATGTTGCTCGTCGCCTCATCGAGCACAAGAATTTTCGGATCATACAGCAGGGTCCTTGCGATCGAGAGTCGTTGCTTTTCACCTCCTGACAATCCGGATCCATTCTCACCCAGCAGCGTTTCATAGCCGAGTTGTTGCCTGCAGATAAAATCGTGCGCACCGGCCGCCTTGGCCGCCTCTAAGCCCTGCTCGAGACTTGCCGTCGGTCTGCCAAAACTCAGATTTCTCCAAATCGTTCCTCGGAACATGTAAGACTCTTGGAAAACGATCCCCAAGCGTTCGCGAAGTTGTTGACTCGATACATCCCGAAGATCGATTCCATCGACCAAGATTCGACCTTCCTGAACATCGTAGAATCTCCCTAGAAGATTGACCATCGTCGATTTTCCAGATCCAGACCGCCCGACAATACCCACCATCTCACCGGCTTTGACATCGAAACTGATATTCTTCAAAACCGGCTGATTGCGATCGTACCCAAAAGTCACCTCCTCGAACCGGATCTCACCTTGGACGTTTTCCCAAGCGACCGGACGGCTCGGCTCTAAAACCGTCAGCGGGGTATCGAGCAACTCGAGAACCCGCTTGCTACCGGTGAGAAAACTGGTCAGCCAGGAGGTGAAGTTCGACAAGGCGCTCAAAGGTGCATAGAACATCCCCAAGTAGGCTAAGAAGGCGATGAGTTCCCCGAGGCTCATCGAGTTGCCGATCACGTCCCGACCTCCGACATACCAAACGATCAGCCCTCCAAGACTAAAGACGATCGACATGGCCGCAGAGTACCACGCGTTCGCGTTCTCGACCCACAGACGCCAGTCTCGGAGTTGCTCGCTGGTTTTGGAAAACCGCTCGTACTCCCGATCTTCCTGCGAAAAAGCCTTTACAACCCGTATCCCGGTAAGCATTCCGCTCAAGACGGTTATCTGCTTGGAGGATGCATCCCAGAGGCGGTAGTAACGCGGATAGACCTTCCGCCAGAAAATCGAGGTCCCCAAGATGACCAACGGGACGGGAATCAATGTGAACAGCGCAAGCTTAGGATTGATCCACACTAGCATCGCTCCGACCCCAATAAGCTGGGCGATCTGGAGCAAGAACCCTCCTGTGATCTGGTACATCAGTCCATGCATCGCTTCGCTATCGTGCGCGACTCGGCCAAGCATCGAACCGACCTGATGGCGGTCGTAGTACACGACGGCCAAACTCTGCAACTTACGGACCATCTCGGCCCGCAGCGTTCGGGTCAATCCAGTCCCGATGAGGGTCGCTAATTTACCCTTGAAAACCGCGACAAACGACAGCAAGACCCGAGAGGCCGCCAATGCGAGAACAATCAACAGAAGCGCCGTTTTGAAGTCGACCTGACGCGGATCTCCCGACTCATCTTTACCCGTCAATACATGGTCGATCATGTACTGCTGGAGTTTCGGTGGGATCAATTCCGCGATGACCCCAGCGATGGTCAATATGCATAACAAGATCGCTCCGCGTCGATACGGGTGGAGCAATTGATGAACCCGTCGAAGGATCTGCCCCTTTTGCATGCATCGAGGACAACTCTCTTCTTTGCTACTGAGATACAAAGCGCATTTAGGACATTCGGGCGCATCGAAACTCTGACCGCTCGAATGGGGGTCGTGGGACTCGGCGTAGATATCCTCCGACCAAGTCTCAGGAAACTCGCGCATCTTTTCCATCAGACGAGAAATCTTGTGGAACCGCGTCGCATAAGCGTTCGAGAACCTTACCCAGTCGATCCAATCGTCCCCAACTCGCACCTGCAGCGTTCCGCTACCGACGCCCGATTGGGTCCTTACCGACTTGATGTCCGTCCATGGAACGCTTCGCAAAAGTACCGCACAAGTAGTCCCCTTTTCAGCAGTCCCCTTTAAGGCTGTTCCTTCGGATTCCGGTTCGATCGACAAGACCGATACTTCCTTGGAGGAAACGACCAGCCATTGTTCCGAGCGCGAACCTCGGAGAGAAACATCGGTAAAATTCGCGAGCCAGAGATTGCGATGGACCAATCCGGCCTCATCCAAACAACCGATCAAGACTCCAGGAACAAGGACGGCATTGGTAGTGTTTTGTGTCTGTGTCAACCGAGGAGACTCCCACCCACGATAGAACAACGGGTTTCGAATGGACGTTTAGAGTCGCTGAGTTGCCTGTAGTTCCGTGCAGTCCATCCAAATTCATGCTACAATTAGCAACGTCCGATCCCTCCGCTGTGTCCCCCCTCCCTCCTTGCGATTCATCATGCCGCCGATCCGTTCGATGCTGGCTGTGTGCTTGCTAAGCCTGCTGGCTTGTGCAACCGCGTTCTTGCCGGATGCCAACTCCCAAGAGGCTCCCTCTGAGGCTCCGATCCATTTTGAAACCGAGGTTCGCCCGATCCTCAAAGCCCATTGCTTCCATTGCCACGGTGAGCAAGAGCATCGCGAGGGAGGATTGGACCTACGGCTTGTGCATCTGCTCGAAAAAGGTGGTGATTCAGGCGCGGCGATCGTGCCAGGAAACGCCGATGCGAGCCTGCTGATCCAACGTGTTCAAGATGGTCAAATGCCTCCTGGCGGAAAGACCATTCCCGATGCACAGAAACAGATTCTCAGACGATGGATCCAAGCAGGAGCGCTGACCAAACGGCCCGAACCGCAAACTCCAACCCTAGAGGATTGGTCCGAGGAAGAACGGAACTTCTGGTTGTTCCAACCCGTCGTCTCAGGCTCGGTGCCCAAGGTGGCTCACGCCGATGCTCACGCGCTGAACTCTCCGATCGATGCGTTTGTCGCCGCTAAGCTTCTAGAGAAACAGCTTCCAATTGCCCCGGTTGCCGATCGCGTCACGCTCATTCGTAGACTATCGCTGGATCTGCTCGGACTACCCCCGACCCAAGAGGAGATTCAAGCATTCGTCGAGGACTCCCGCCCAGATGCTTACGAACGGACCGTCGATCGGCTCCTGGCTGACCCACGCTACGGGGAGCATTGGGGAAGGCATTGGCTCGATGTCGCTGGGTATGCCGATAGCGATGGATACAGCGAACAGGACACCGAACGCCCGTGGGCTTGGCAATATCGAGACTATGTCCTCTCGAGCATCAATGCCGACCTTCCCTACGATCAATTCGTCATCGAACAGCTAGCCGGCGATGAGCTCGTCCCCCAACCTTGGGAAATCCTCGCCCCCGATCAGCAGCGACTCCTTGCGGCCACAGGTTTCCTCAGAAACGCACCCGACGGTACAGGACATCAAGGAGTCGAGGCGAACATCGCTCGAAACGATGTGATCGCCGAGACGATCAAGATCCTATCGAGCTCTTTCCTCGGACTGACCGTCGGCTGCGCCCAGTGCCACGACCATCGCTACGATCCGATCTCGCAACGGGACTACTACCGCATCCGAGCGTTGATCGAGCCGGGTTTGGATTGGAAAAATTGGCGAGACAAGAATTCCCGCCTCGTGAATCTCTGGAATGCAGAACAAAGACAAAAAGCCACCGAGGTCGACAAAGAGCTTTCGGAACTCGAAGCCAAACGGCTCATCGAACTCGACCGAATCGTCGACGAGATTTTCGACCAAGAAGTGATGAAACTTCCCGAGGAACTACGCCAAGCGGCTCGCACATCCCGCTCGACGGCCGCTGACAAACGGACCGAAGACCAACAAAAGCTTATGCGGGATTACCCGAGCTTGAACGTCGACCGAGGCAGTGCCATCCTATACGATGGCGCGCGGATCAACGAATTCAACAAAAAATACGAAACCCAGCAAGCCGAGATCAAGACCAAGCGACCGGCCGAGGTGTTTGTCGCTAGCTTCTCGGAAGTCCCCAATCAAATCCCTACCACCTTCCTGTTCAGCCGGGGTGATTTCCAGCAGCCTAAAGAACCTGTCTCCCCCGGCGGATTGAGTATCCTCGCAGAGCACGACAAACTGATTCCCGACGATCCTAACCTCGCAACCTCAGGACGTCGGTTGCAGTTTGCCAAGATGCTGACCCAAGGAGTCCACCCGCTGCTGACTCGATCCTATGTGAATCGAATGTGGATGCATCATTTCGGCCGAGCGATCGCATCGAACCCAGGGGACCTCGGCCTCCTGGGCGAACGTCCCACGCATCCGGAACTCCTGGACTGGATGGCCAACGAGTTCGTGCAATCGGGTTGGAGCCGCAAACGAATCTCTCGAGAAGTCCTCCTGTGCGAAACCTACCGCCGCTCCTCGGGTCGAAATGCCCAAGGTCCCGACAATGATCCGCAGAACATCTGGTTGGGTAGGATGAATGTGAGACGCCTTCAAACCGAATCGCTCCGAGATGCGATGCTGGCCACCGCTGGGATGCTCTCGCTGCGGATGTACGGAGCACCCAGCACCGTCAACCCCGACGAAGTCGGTCAGACGATCATCGGCAAGGCCACTCGCGATGGCAACGGTATCTTGGTCGCCAAACACGAAGAGGTCTCCGACTCCTACCGACGCAGTGTCTATGTACAAATCCGTCGATCGATGCCCCTTGGGGTCATCGAACCGTTCGATCCAGCAGGAACCGCTCCGAATTGCGATCGCCGTTCCCAATCGACCGTTGCAACCCAATCGCTGATGCTCATGAACAACAGTTCGGTCATCCGCATCTGCGAGCACTTCTCCAGTCGGGTGCTCCGGGAGGCTGGCGAGGATCCGATGGCCCAAGTCCGACGGGCTTGGCAATTGGCTTTCGGAGTCGATCCGACCGAATCGCAGCGAACCAGAACGACCCAGTGGCTCGTCGACCAGCGAGCGGTCCTAACACAACCGAATCCCGAACAGCCAACGGCTCCCAACGGCGGAGCACTCGAGCCGGCCAAAGCCAACCAACAAGCCTTGGCGCTGCTGTGCCAAGCATTGCTCTCATCGAACCCCTTCTTGTATGTCGACTAGCCATCCGATATCCATCGGACCTCATAGAAAATCGCAATCCTCCCATCGCCTCGGAACCAGCATGAACAACGAAAACCAAATCGAATCGCAGCGATATGCTTCTGGGCATTCCGCTGGGCGTTCCACTGGGCTTTTCTCTCGGCGGCACTTTCTGGCGCAGCAAGGGATCGCAGGAGCGACCCTATGCATCGCCGGACTCGCTGCACAGCGAGCCGCTGGAGAACCTCCAAAACCAGCTCTCGCGCCGATCCAATACGATCTCAAGCCCAAGCTTGCGCATCAGGCCCCACAAGCCAAAGCCATGATCTCGATGTTCATGCAAGGTGGACCATCGCACATCGATCTTTTCGACCGTAAGGTCGAAGTCGAAAAGCGAAACGGCGAAAAATACACAGGCGATCTCAAGTACGACAACGCCGCAGAATCGTCCGCGAAAATTTGGTCTGGACCTTGGAAATGGGAACGCTACGGCCAATGCGGTATGGAACTCAGCGAGCTTGTCCCCCATTTAGGTTCGATCGCCGATGACATCACTCTCATACGTTCAATGAACACCGGAGTGAACAATCACGGGCAATCGATCTACGCGTTGCACCATGGCCGCGTGACCGAAGGACGACCGGTGTTGGGCTCATGGATCACCTACGGACTGGGAACCGAGAGCCAACAATTACCTGCCTTCGTCGTGCTGACCGATCCGGGTGGATTGCCAGTTCTAGGTACCGATTGCTGGTCGAACGGTTGGTTGCCGTCGCTCTACCAAGGAACCGTGATTCGGCCTCAAGAACCCCGCATCTTGAACTTAAACCCTCCCCCGCATTTGGCAGGTAGGCCCCAACGAGCCTATCTGGATTTGCTCAAGGAACTCAACGCCGAGCACCTCGCGTCGAGAGCTTACGAAAACGACTTGCAAGCTCGTATGTCCAGTTATGAACTCGCCGAAGCGATGCAAACCGCAGCCCGCGATGCGTTGGATATCAGCAAAGAAACCGAAGAGACCCATAAGATGTACGGGTTGGATCAAGACGCCACCCGGGAGTACGGAACAAGATGCTTGATCGCCCGACGGCTCGTCGAACGAGGAGTCCGTTTCGTTCAGATCTATACATCGACCCAGCAATGGGACCACCACGGCAATATCAAAGACGCGTTGCCTGGAGCTTGCAAGAAAACCGATCAACCCTCGGCAGCTTTGGTCAAGGATCTCAAGCAACGAGGATTGCTCGATTCGACGCTGGTCCACTGGGGTGGGGAGATGGGACGATTGCCCGTCGTTCAAAATGAAAAGAGTATCGGTCGGGACCACAATACGTATGGCTTTAGCACGTGGTTGGCCGGAGGTGGAATCCGACAAGGGACGGTCTACGGCCAAACCGACGATTTCGGTTATCAAGCCGTCACCGACATCGTCCATCACTACGATTACCACGCGACGGTCATGCACCTATTCGGCTTAGAACCGTCCAAACTAGCCTTCGTGCGTCCGGGAGGACTCGGTACCTTGCTCGACGGACAACCCGGCAAGATCGTCGAAGGAATCCTCAAGCAACCGCTGGCGAAATCCCCGGCTTGATCCATCGAGAAACCCCAAAAATTTCAACCGATCGGGTTTCTGGCAAAGATCCACTCCTCGATCGGCTCTCCCTTGAGGATTTGCTCGTCGATGAACCTATCGATCCGATCTTCGGTCATACCGCTATACCAATAACCCTCGGGGTAGACCACCAAGATCGGGCCACCGGTGCAAATCCGCAGGCACTGAACCTTGGTCCGGTAACACGCGCTGGGTGCGTCGGACAACGACAGGTTTCGAACCTTGAGTTCGTCTTTGAGTTTCTTCCAAGCCCCTGCGCCGATTTGCGCAGAACAGCAACTAGGACCAACACAGAGGAAAATGTGCCGTTGGTAGTTGCCGATCTGCAACCGGATCGCGATTTCCTTGAGCTCTTCGTTCATCATCCAATCCAAGACTAGCCGAGTAGGGAGTACCAAATAGGAGCTTGCCATTCAGGACAAACGGAAAAGATTTGCACAAAATCCAAGCAGATCCCCATCAAAAGATCCTCCTGGATTGTCGCAAGCTTTCGGTAAGGCTACACTGTTTGCGACTTGAAAACCAGTCGAAGCCGAGTCGAACACCCTCGTTCGACCATTCCGATCACTCCCTTCCTACCCGCAGCCAATCCCCGTGTCAGAAGAAGTCGCAACCCTCAAAATCGGCGAGAAGTCTCTCTCGATGCCCATCCATGTCGGTACCGAGAACGACCGAGCAATCGACATCTCGAAACTTTTGAAAGAGACCGGGCACATCACCCTCGACGAGGGCTACGCAAATACCGGCGCGACGACCAGCGCTATCACGTATCTCGACGGGGATCGGGGGATTCTCCGCTACCGTGGATACCCCATCGAACAACTCGCCGAGCAATGCGATTTCCTCGAGACGAGCTACCTTCTGATCTACGGCGAATTGCCTACTCCGGAGCAACTCGAGAAATTCCGAACGGACATCTCTCACCACACCATGCTCCACGAGGACATGCGTTCGTTCTACAACGGATTTCCACGCGACGCCCACCCCATGGCGATTCTCTCGAGTGTCGTCAGCGCACTTTCAACGTTCTATCAAGACTCGTTGGATCCACACGACCCCGAGGAAGTCGAGATATCGATCCATCGTTTGATCGCCAAGCTACCGACGATCGCAGCCTACAGCTACAAGAAATCGTTTGGTCAGCCCTTTATCTATCCCCACAACTCGCTGAACTACTGCGAGAACTTCCTCCACATGATGTTCTCGGTCCCCAGCGAAAAGTATGTCGCCGACCCAGATTTCGTCAAAGCACTTAACCTGCTTCTGATCGTGCATGCCGATCACGAGCAGAACTGCAGCACCTCGACGGTGCGTATGGTCGGTTCCTCGGATGCAAATCTTTTTGCAAGTATTTCTGCTGGAATTTGCGCCCTGTGGGGGCCACTCCACGGTGGGGCTAACGAAGCGTGCGTCAACATGCTCAAACAGATCGCTGACGACGGCGGCAACGTCAAAAAGTACGTCGATATGGCGAAAGACAAAACCAGCAACTTCCGCCTCATGGGCTTCGGTCACCGCGTCTACAAGAACTATGACCCTCGCGCGAAGATCATCAAAGCGGCAAGCGATATCCTTCTGAAGAAACTCAATCTCAGCGACCCGCTCTTCGAGGTCGCCCAAGAACTCGAAGCCGTCGCCCTACGCGACCCCTACTTCGTCGAACGAAAACTTTACCCCAATGTCGATTTCTATTCCGGTGTTATCTACCGTGCCATGGGAATCCCGGTTCAGATGTTCACCGTCCTGTTTGCCATGGGGCGATTGCCAGGCTGGATCGCTCACTGGGTCGAAATGCAACGCTCGCCGAACACTCGGATCGGGCGTCCCCGCCAAGTCTATACCGGACCACTGATCCGAGACGTCAAACGCTAAACTAGACGAACCGAAGAAAGATCCTTCCGAGGCGATCACCCCTGGATCGCCTTTCTGAGTCGCCCAGCGGCAGCCTTCAATCGCTCTTGGGCCTCGATTTTCTCGACCCCTAATGCTTGGCTGACGATCGCCGTCTTAACCTCGCCATCGCATCGGGCCAAAAGAGACTCGGCTCGTTGGCGATCCAATCCAGTGATCCCGCTGACGATGCGAATGCTCCGATCCTTGAGCTTCACGTTTGTCGCTCGCAAATCGACCATCCAATTGCCATAGGTCTTTCCGATGCGGATCATCGTACCGGTCGAGATCATGTTCAAAACCATCTTCGTGGCTGTACCCGCTTTGAGCCTCGTCGATCCGCTGAGGATCTCCGGACCCACCACAGGCGCGATCAAAACATCGGATACCTCAGTCAACTCCGAAACCTCGTTGCAAGTAACCCCTAGCGTCGCGGCACCAAGGCTCTGAGCGTACGCTAGCCCCCCGAGGACATAAGGTGTCCGACCACTGGTCGCGATCCCACAGACCACATCCTTCGCATCCAATTCGACCCCTCGGAGATCCTCCTCGCCGGCCTGGCGATTGTCCTCGGCTCCCTCAATTGCGTTCGTTAAAGCACGATGGCCACCGGCGATCAATCCAACAACCAAAGCCGGCGGTGTATTGAAAGTCGGAGGGCACTCCGAGGCATCGAGCACCCCGAGTCGGCCCGAGGTCCCTGCCCCGATATAAATCAGCCTACCTCCGGCCTGTACACGCTCAGTGACCTTCTCGATGGCTCGCGCGATTTCCGGCAAAACCCTCTCGACGGCAGCCACAACTTTCAAGTCCTCGCGGTTCATCAACATCGCGATTTGGATCGGATCCATCTGATCGATCGCAACCGATTCAGGGTTGTTTTGTTCGGTGGTTAAGTGATCCATGTCCGCTTGGTTCTTTTTGATCTGGTAGGTTATCCCAAGACGCTTACCCAAGCGCCCTGGAGTCCATTACAATAGGACAATCTACAACGGCAAGGGCAATTGAAAAGGACGATGCATGCAGATTTCTCTCGGTTGGGTCGATTTGGTGGTCCTGTTCATCGCCATGGCCGCATCGGTATTGATAGGCCTGAAGGTCGCTGGAAGAAATAACACCGTCGAGAGCTATCTGCTGGGAGATCGAAATCTGCCTTGGTGGGCAATCCTCGGCTCGATCGTGGCTACGGAAACAAGCACCGCTACGGTTCTGAGTGTTCCTGGAATCGCGTACGGCGCGACCGGCTTTGCATTCCTTCAACTTGCCTTGGGCTACATCCTAGGTCGTTGGATCGTCGTGGTATTCCTGCTCCCGAATTTCTTTCGCGGTAGCATCGTCAGCGCCTACGAAGTCCTCAAAACGCGATTCGGAAAAAACATCACGCGCCTCGCTTCGCTGATCTTTCTTGTAACTAGAAACCTCGGAGACGGCTTAAGACTCTACCTTGCCGCCATGGTCCTGGAGCAACTCGTCGGCTGGCCACTGGTCCCAAGTGCCTTGGCTGTCGGTGGACTGACCTTGGTCTATACGGTATTCGGAGGCATGCGGTCGGTGGTTTGGAATGATTGCATCCAATTGGTAATCTATCTGAGCGGGTGCATCGTCGCGGCGATTCTCCTGGTACGATTTCTGCCTGAGGGATGGACTAGCTATAGCGAATACATGGACGCGACGGGCAAGTGGAACTGGATCGATTGGGACCTCGCGTTAGACAAACCTTACACCCTTTTCGCTGGGCTCGTCGGTGGCACCTTTCTGTCCCTGGGCTCCCACGGAACCGACCAAATCATGGTGCAAAGGTACCTTAGTGCCCGAAACCAAACCCATGCAGCAGCGGCAATCCTCGTCAGCGGAGTGTTCGTATTTTTCCAGTTCGCATTGGTCCTATGGATAGGAACTCTTCTGGGCGCCTTCTACACCTCGAATCCATTGCCCGAGGGGATCGCTAACGATAAAGTCTTTGCGCATTTCATTACCCACCACTTCCCAGCGAATGTAGGGATCATCGGTTTGATGCTCGCGGCCATCCTAGCAGCGACGATGTCTACCCTCTCAAGCTCCCTATCGTCTTCAGCCTCCTCAGCCTACAGCGACCTGTGGCTATCGGGACTGCGGCACGAACCGACCGAGCAATCGCGGCTTTGGTTCACACGCCTCGCCACGTTGTTTTTCGGCGTAGTTCAAATCCTCATCGGAATCTGGGCAAATCAGTTTTCCAATAGCGTCGTCAACAACGCATTGACCATCGCTGGATTCTCCTCAGGTGTCCTTTTGGGTTGGTTTTTCCTTGGGATTTTCCAGCCAAGGGTTGGTCAACGCGCCGCGATCGCCGGTGGCATCGCCGGTCTTGCCGTGCTCCTGTGGATCCAATTCGTTTTGAATCGTCCGGACGCAATCCGTATCGCCTTCCCCTGGCTCTCGTGCATTGGCTCTTTAGTGACATTCAGCACGGCAAGCTACCTTTCTTTTCTTCCCTGGTTTCGAACCGATCCAACCTCATGAAATCGTTACTCTTGACGTTCTTCTTTTGCTTGGGAATCTCTTCCTGCTATGTTCGAACCTATGGCCAAGACGCCAGTCGGATCGCAAGCCAGCGGTCAGAGGCCTTTGAAGCCGAAATCCGTGGCATGATCGAGACTGCAATCGCGGAAAACAAGATGCCCGGATGCGTCGTCGGGGTCGGCAATAGCAGCGGATTGATCTACCAAAAGGCATTCGGAAATCGCTCCCTCGATCCGGTCAGCCCCATGACACTCGACACGGTCTTCGATATGGCTTCGATCACCAAGCCGGTATCCACCGCCACCTCGATTCTGCAATTGATCGAGAAAGGGAAACTCAGACTCAAGGACAAGGTATCGAGCTTTTTCCCCGAGTTCGCTTCGAACGACAAGGACCCGATCACCGTCGAACACCTGCTGCTGCACACCAGCGGACTGATCCCCGATAACCCGATGGCCGACTATCTCCAAGGCCCCGAGCAAGCTTGGGTAAAAATCTGCGATTTGAAACTGACGGCCCCAATCGGCACGGCTTTCAAATACTCCGATGTGAACTTCATCATCCTGGGAAAACTGGTGGAAAAAATCTCAGGCCAAAGCCTCGATACTTACACCCGGGAAAACATCTTCGAACCGCTAGGTATGAAGGAGACCGGATACCTACCTGCCGAGGATTTGCACAGCCGCTGCGCGCCGACGGAGAAACGCGATGGAAAGTGGATCCAAGGCCAAGTGCACGACCCCAGAGCCCATGCACTCGGGGGCGTCGCTGGTCACGCAGGACTTTTTTCCACCCTAAACGATCTTTCGCTCTACGCGAAATCGATGCTGGGTAACCCACCGACACAGATCCTATCGCCATGGACTCGCCAAAAAATGACAAGCGGTTATCTTGTCCCCAACGGGACCCGAGGACTCGGATGGGATAAACGCTCGGGATTCTCGCTGAACCGAGGGGACCTATTCAGCGACCAAGCCTTCGGACACGGCGGATTCACCGGAACGGTCCTCTGGATCGATCCTGGTACCGATCTGTTCTTTATTTTTCTGAGCAACCGCGTCCACCCAGACGGAAAAGGACTCATCAATCCACTGGCCGGTAAAATCGCCAATCAAGTCGTCCGATTTTTCGGCGATGCAAAAGCCTCAAATACCCACCCAACGTCGGGAAATCCCGGTTCGGTTCGATCAGGCATCGACGTGCTCGAGTCCCAAGCGTTCGAATCCCTCAAAGGACAGCGGCTCGGACTCATCACCAACCACACGGGTCGAAATCTCGAAGGTCTCAACACCGTCGAAGTCTTAAGCAAAGCCCCAGTCATCACCCTGGCCGCTTTGTTCAGTCCCGAACATGGCTTCGAAGGGAAACTCGATATCTCAAAAGTCGATAATTCGCAGGACAAAGATACAGGACTGGTCATCTACAGTCTCTATGGTGAGACCAGAAAACCTACCCCCGAAATGCTCTCGCAAATCGACACCATCGTATTTGATATCCAAGACATCGGAGCAAGGTTCTATACCTATGTATCGACGATGGGAGAAGCCATGAAAGCCGCCGCCGAACAAGGAAAACGCTTCGTGGTCCTCGATCGGCCTAACCCTATTGGAGGACAGATCGTCCAAGGTCCGATGCTCGATGCCGGTCAGGAAGCTTTCGTCGCTTTCCATTCACTCCCTGTACGCCATGGTATGACCATCGGGGAATTGGCCAAGATGTTTCGCGACGAACTCAAACTCGAGCTTGAACTGACCGTCGTTCCCTGCGAAGGCTGGACCCGTTCCATGCAATGGGATTCAACCGGATTGACCTGGATCAATCCCTCGCCGAATATGCGTAGCTTGACCCAAGCTTTCCTTTATCCGGGGGTTGGATTGCTCGAAGCGACCAACGTATCGGTAGGACGGGGGACCGATACTCCCTTTCAAGTTGTTGGGGCTCCATGGATCTCAGGCAGGGAACTTGCTAGCGAACTCAATCAGATCGCGCTGCCAGGGGTAACCTTCGTCCCCATCGAATTTACTCCTGTGTCGAGCAAACATGCCAACGTCGCCTGCCGTGGGATCGAGATCTTGATCACGGATCGAAACCGATTTGAAAGTGTCCCTGTGGGACTAGCGATCGCCAAATCAATACGCAAACTCTATCCAGAAGCTTGGGAAACCAAAAATCTCAACACGCTTTTGCGCAATGCGACGATCCGAGATGCGATCCTCGACGGTACGATCGATCCGCGGTTCGATCCGCGCCTTGACATTGGGCTCTTCGAGTTTCAAAACAGACGTCAAAAGTACTTGCTGTACCCCTGATCGTATCCGGCCTCGGACGCCATCGGCAAGACTCAAGTTCGAAACCACTCGAACCGACTGGCCCAACACTAATTGGCCAATCGGTACGTGGTCGTGGTCGTACCCTGGATCGCCTGCTGGACCTTTCGGCCTCCAGCGTTGAGGTTCATGTCGAGTCGTTGCCTTTGGATCGATTGAAAAACGCAACCCAACTCGGCATCGAACAAGATATCACCGTCGCTACCGGTATCCTGAAGCTCGATCTCGATACCCGGCGGGGATTGCACCAACTCGGTAACTGCGTCCACATGGATTTTCGCGAGTTTACGGCCATCGACGTCGACGTTTCCGTCGAAGCGATACTTTAAAACCGATCGTGTTTGCATGCCGTTCAAATTCGCCTTGAGAGTTTGCTCCCAGGTATCCCCGACACTGAAGTTCGATTTAGGAAACTCGATTTGTTGTTGAAACGATGCCTTGAGAGACTCGGCGCTGAACGGGCTCGAAGGGTTAGCCTTCTGCTCGACTAGATTGGGCGGAAGTTTGAGTTCGATCAGATTCCCAAGTCGACCGATTTTTACGGAGATTGGAACTCCGAGGACCGATTTCGTACCTTTTGCAATCTGCTTTCCTACCGGATCGGTCGGATCGCCCTGGTCGGAATCGTACTCAACATTAAGGATCGGTGATTTCATCGAAGTTCGAACTCGCTTGACCGTCTGTTCGACATCGAAGCCAACGTCATCCGACGCTTTGATTTTCCATTGAACATCGACCATCTGCTTCATCGGCATCTCCTCTTTGGCTCCATCGGGGAGCATCATGCTCGTAACCATCTCATTGACGGTTTGAACATCGATC
>QWPJ01000192.1 GCA_003671195.1 Planctomycetota bacterium | reverse complement strand
TTGGCTCGATTCGGCCTCGGACGTCGAGCTCGAATGCGGAGGACTTTACCACGGTCTGAGCGGACTGCGCATCTACCGAGACCGCTTGCCCAAAGCCAACTTGGGAGCGAACGTAAACTCGCCGGCCAAAGAAATACCCTAGAGAAGATTCGAACCATACTCAAAAGGCCCGGGGAAATGCGCCAAAAAGGTCATCCGTCTCCCCCGCTGGTGAGCCACCGCTCGCACGAGGCCGCTTAGCTCTCTGGGCTTGAAGATCGGTGGCTTACGCACACCGGCAGAGAAGTGCCGCCGCGCTAGGCGTTTGCCAATTCGCGAAGAACCCGCAGGTTGATCGCGTCCCATTCCTGACCGCTCTCGTCTTGCCCTTTTTCGGTCTCAAGATACATCGGCCATTTCTTCAAGACCCGGTGCTTGAGGACCCGCTCGAAGCCCTCGCGGCCGATGGTGCCAAGTCCGATATGTTCGTGCCGATCGACGCGCGATCCGCAGCCTTTTTTGCTGTCGTTTAGATGCAATGCTCGAATCGATTCGAGGACGCCATGCTTCTTGGCATCTTTTTCCCAAGCTTGGAATCCGCTGAGACTCGAAAAATCATAACCTGCCGCATGCGCATGGCAGGTATCGAAACAAACCCCGACACGCATCGACTCGCCGGTCCGCTCGAGCATCCACCCGAGTTGTTCCATGCTCCAGCCCAAACACGACCCTTGTCCAGCGGTGTTCTCGAGCAGCAACCAAGACTTCTTAGCGCCGACTTGCTCGGCTACCTTGGCCACCCCATCGACGATCCGCTGCATCCCTGAAGCTTCATCGGAGTCGACAAAGGCTCCAGGGTGGACCACGACCCCATCGAGCCCCAATTGCTCTGCCCGCTGCCATTCGATGACCATTCCATCGATGCTCTTGTTCCAGAGTTCGTCTTTGGGTGAGGCCAGGTTGATCAGATACGAGGCGTGCGACAGGGGATTGGTAACCCCGGACTCTTTGAGGGATTGGTTGAACCGATCGACCTCACTGCCGAGGATCTCCTTGGCGTTCCACTGGTTGTTGTTCTTGGTAAAGAGCTGCACGACATCCATATCGAACTGCGAGGCAGCATCGACGGCCTTGTAATAACCGCCAGCGATGCTCATGTGGGCACCGAGTTTAACCATCGAGGGTTCTTTCTAGAATCAATTGGAGGATCGATCGGGACGGTTTTTGTCGAAGACTCAGCCGATCAGACCTCAGGAAGTGGGGAAGTCGCGTCGCCGAAACTGGACTTTTGTATCCCCATCTTTTGCATCATCGAGAGATACAGTCGGCACATCTGCCGTTCGGAACTTTGGCGGTAGTCGAGGACCTTGCCGGTCTGGATCTTGCCCCCTCCTTTGCCAACCATCACGACCGGGAGCTGGGTCGCATCGTGACTGCCGCTCATCATGCTCGAACAGAGCATGATCATCGAATTGTCCAGAGCCGTGCGCTCTCCTTCTTGGATCTTGCTCAATCGCCGTGCGATGTAAGCGACCTGCTCGGTGAAGAACTGATTGACTTTCAACCAGTCCTCGGTGTCGGAGTGCGAGAGCAGATGGTGGATCATGTAATCGATCCCAAGATGGGGGAATCGCAACGAGGAATGGTCGTTGTTGAGTTTCAAGGTGGTGATGCGTGTCGTGTCGGTTTGGAAGCCCAAGACTAAAATGTCGCACATCAAACGCATGTGCTCAGAGATGTCTTGGGGGATGCCGTCGGCCGGACGGTCGATGTTCGGTTTATCGAGCGTCGGCTTCCAGCCTTGGAGCTCCCCTCGCTGTCCTGCGTTGGCAATCCGTTGCTCGACGTCCCGGACCGAGTCGAGATACTCGTCGAATTTTTGCCGGTCCGAGCTGCTGATCTGACGTCGGATATCGCCAGCGTGTTCCAAGACCGAGTCGAGCACGCTCTGGTCGCCTCGATGGTTCTCGTCCTTGAAGAGCCGATCGAAGGCCAGGGCAGGGTAAAGTTCCAGCGGGGTCGGAGTCGTGGGACTCGACCAGGAAATGTGCGAGGAGTAAATCATCGAGTAGTTCTTGTGAACCGATGGATTCGACTTCTCGCAACCCAAGACCAAACTCGGAACCTTCGTTTGCCGTCCGACACTCTGAGCGAGCATTTGGTCGATGCTCGTGCCGGATCGGATCTCGCCCCCGGCGCTTAGCGGCGCTCCGGACAACAGGTTTCCGGTCTGGGAGCTGTGGATGTTTCCCTTGAGAGCCTCGGCGTTGTAGAGACCGCGGATAAAGAGGGTCGAGTCGCTGAACTCCTGCAGGGGAGCCAAAACCCGCCCAAGCTCGAGTTTGCTGGTCTTGGCCCGATCCGTTTGTTGATCCGTCGGAGGTGGATTCGACGGCGGTGGATCATTGGATGTCTGGCCAGCGTTTTCCTTGGCCCACCACTGGCCTGCATGGAATCCGTTGCCAGCAAAGAGGATAGCAAGCCGGACCGGGGCCTCGGAGGAGGGTTGTCCGCTTGCGGTTTCCTGACCCCAGACGGCCATCGACTCCATCCAAGGCAGGGCCATACTCACCCCGACACCTTGGAGCCAAGCTCGCCTTGAGAGGGCTCTGGAATCTCGCCGATTCGCATCGTAGTTTGCCATGGAGTTCATTTTGGATACCTGTTGTGGACTCGGCTGCGTTTGCCGGTTTTACTTGATGGGATTTGCTGAAAGTCAGATCCGTGAATGTGCGTTGCAAAACCGACATTCAGTCTATCGATGCTCCAACGCTGAAACTATTGCTCCAGAGCCGGATCCCGGAAATCTTTTCCTCGGATTTGCCGGAATGGTTTGCTCAAGACGATCTGGCAGACCGTTTCTTGGATGCTGAAGGAGTTTTCCGACTGCCTCTGAAGAATCTCCTTGAGGATCGGCTCGTCGGACAATTGGACCGATCGTCCGAGCGCGTACCCTAGGAGTTTTCGGTTGAACTGACGGACAAAGTCCTCCTTGCGATGGTTCTCCAGGTGGGAACGTAGATCGTCGAAGCTGCGGATTGCCTCTCCGGTCGGAAGCCGCGACGATGCATCGATCGGATTTCCCGCCGCATCCCGAACACGGTAGCGTCCGATCGCGTCGTAGTTCTCCATGGCGAATCCATAAGGGTCGATCCGCTGATGGCATTTCGAACAAGCCGGATCGCTGCTGTGACGTTCGGTCAATTGGCGTTCGGTGAAGCCCTCCGGAGGCAGCTCGGCAAGCACCGGTACATTCTTGGGCGGCTTGGGTAACTTCTCCCCAAGGACGACTTCGCACAACCAGTTTCCTCGCAAGATCGGACTCGTTCGCGACGCTCCGGACTGCTTGGCTAGCGTGGCACCTAGCGTCAGAATCCCGCCCCGGGCGTACTTGCGGACACCCTCGATTCGCTTCCATGGCTCGGTCGCCTCGGGTGGTCCGACGTCAGGTATTCCGTAGTAGTGAGCAAGTCGACCGTTGAGAAAGGTATAGTCACTGGCGAGCAAGTCCAATACCGAGCGGTCGTTGGCCATCGCATCGGTAAAGAGCAGGATCGCTTCTCGATAAAGGTCGCCTCGGATCTGGGCGAACTCAGGGAAGTGGCTTTCGCTTTTCTCATCGAGCGTATCGAGGTCCCGTATATGCAGCCACATGGTCCCAAATTCGACGGCCATCCGCTCCGCTTTGGGGTCCTTGAGCATCCGCCGAGTTTGAGCTCGGAGCGTCTCGGGCTCCGAGAGTTTACCTGAACGAGCCAAGTCCATGAGCGAATCGTCGGGCATCGAAGCCCACAGGAAATAGCTCAAGCGATTGGCGAGCTCGAGATCGGAGATGTTCGTCGGTTGGTCGGTCCCCTCCTGGGGACGCTCGACGCGGTAGAGGAACTCAGGGGAAACCAAAACTCGAGCCACCAGAAGCTCGATTGCCTCCTCGTGGGGTGTTTCGGTGTTGCGAAGATTTTGGTAAAGGTTCAAAAGCGTTTGACGCTGCGGGTCGCTCAGCGGTTGTCGATACGCACGCTGCGCAAAGTCCAGTACCGATTCGACGTGTTTGGCTTGCGCATCGAGCATGGTCTTTCGGAACTCGGCGGCTTTACGGAGGAGAGGTTCCCGCAGTGGCTCAAAGGCGCTAGGGTCAGCGTCCTGAGTTGCAAATTGCCAAAGTTGCTCATAGGCATCGACGGACTTGAGTGCGTCTTGGCTGACAAAATGGAGCTCTGCCCAGAGTTTTTCCAGTGTTGCGGTCTGTTGCTCATCGAGCATCAGCTTGCGCAAATACTCGTCCTCGCGATAGAACAGAGTCAGGGTAACGACTTCGTCGACCGGAACAATTTTGTTGTAGCACAGTGCGATAGGGAATAGATCACGGAAGCGTTCAAAGGACGCTTCGGTTCGGGCTTGAGCCTCCCCGCTTGCTGAGACGAGAACCGGCGAGGAGACCATCAGCTCACGAGAAACATTGGTCCAATTCGGATCCCTCGATACCTCAGCGGTCTGTGGGATCGGTGCAGTGCCTCGTTCGGGTTTCTTTACGCTGAGGCCTAATTGTACGCTGCCGTTTTTTCCGGCCGTCGGGTGCAAGGAAGCCGAGGCAACCCATTCGGTGCCGGCGGCGATCCCTGCAGGGAGTCGAATTTCGAGAACCTTCGGCCCCACGATTAACGCATCGTTTTGGGCGAGTCGGTTACCTGCGATCTCGGTTCCAAACATCGATGCTGACCAACCATAGCCTAAAGGTTCCGAGGCGATTTTTGAGTTCGGCTCGAGCGACGATGGCTCAAGCCCAGATGGCTTCAGCGCAGATTGCTCGATTGCGGATAGGAAAAATGGACCTGAGGCCGACAGGAGCCTTCGGACAAGTACCGTGTCCGGGTCGTTGGCGGCCGTATCCTTGGCGGATTGGCTTGAGTCTTCGCTGGCTTGGACCAATCGTTTTTGAAGGTCGGCGATGAGGACCTGGCGTTTTGAAGCTTCGGGTTCATTGAACCATTTCGCAAGTAGGCTTGCGGGTGGGATCACGCTGCCTTGGCCGGTCTGCTTAGCGCCCAGGGTCGCTTCGCTGAAGAATTCCCAGACTCCGGCTCTGCCTTGGGCGTCGGCGTGTGGGTTGCTTGCAAGGAGGTTCGGATGGAGTTGCTCGGCGAGGTTCCAGGTCTCGCTCGGTGTGTTTTCGGTTTGGATCGAGGTGATGCTCAGGTCGATTTGGGTCAAGTCGCAGGAGTGGTTTGCATCGCGGGGCTCGATCACCAGCACGATTTGGTCGTTGGGTCGGATGCGGAGCGATGTGTGTGGGCCGATCGGAACATCATTGGCGCCGTTAGAAAACCCCGAGGAGAGGACTTGGTGCAGGGAGCCGCGTCGGAGTTCCAATCGCCAAGCGATCCCATTGCCGCATTCGGTGTGGGCGTGACGCACGGTCGCTCGGCAGTCGATCCGCATGGCCGATGGGGATTTCCAAGCTGTGCAGATCGAACGCGATGGGGAAGGGTGCACGGCGATGCTTTTGGGAAGCATGTTGCCGGGGATGCGGACTGGTTGATCCGAGGAGTTTGCGAGGATACTCAGTGCGTCCTCGGCGACCCAACCGGTGATGAACGCATAGCCGCCGATACCTTCGGAGGGATTGACTAGGAGTCGACGATTCGGGGACAAGGGGTCGGGTCGGTCGGTGCTTGCGAACTCCCAGAGGCCTAGGGTGCTAGCCCAGGCTCGCATGAGAGCTTGAGGAATCTCGGCTTGGATGGCCAGCTCATCGATGGTCCGCCCGCGTGGATCTTCGAGCCAGCCATCGAGTGCCGAGAGGATAGGTTCGGTTTTTTGGAC
>QWPJ01000141.1 GCA_003671195.1 Planctomycetota bacterium | reverse complement strand
TGACCGAACCATTCGTCGGTTGGGTGCTGATGACGATCGAATTGCGATTGATCGCCGAAGTTCCGGCCGTATCGTTGTTGGCCAAATTCACCGTGCTGGAGCCTGACCTGACCACCGAGAACGTATCGGCTACGGCCGTCGGCGGAGTGGTAGCCGGGGTGATCGTCACCGCAACGCTCGCCGCTGCAGAGACCAACCCGTTGATGTCTTTGATGGTGTAAGCAAAGCTATCGCTCGTGGCGTTCGAACCGTTGTGCAGATACGTCACGTTGCCATCGGTATTGACCGTGACCGAACCATTCGTCGGTTGGGTGCTGATGACGATCGAATTGCGATTGATCGCCGAAGTTCCGGCCGTGTCATTGTTGGCCAAATTCACCGTGTTGGAGCCCGACCTGACCACCGAGAACGCATCGCCAAGAGCCGTCGGCGGGGTGATAATCGGGGTGTTTGGATCGATATTGAGTTTCGTCGATCGGACACCGTATCGATTGTTCGATTCCTGGAGGATATCGTTGCCCGTCCCACCGTCGATGCAACTACCGTTTCCGAATCTCAAATTCTCCAGAACGAGGGTATCATCGCCAGCCCCGCCGCCGACGCCGGACCCTCGGCGTGATCGACTATTTCGAACCGTGATCGAATCGTTACCATCGCCTCCCCCGGCGTGGATCCGTTGAGCCAGCAGGTTTCTTGCGACCATCGTGTCATTACCAATCCCCAGGTCCATTCGGATCTCGTAGCGGCCAAAGGCATTGAGTCCGATGACCGTCAGTTTATCGTCTCCACCACCGGTGGCGATGTCGTAACCCTTGCGCACTCGCAAAACCGCCGGTTGGGTCAATCCGTTGATGGTTGTGCCTGTCGCGCCGGTAACCTGCACACGGTCGCCGCTGATTCGCTCGATCGTAAGTTCGTTGGCGGCGTCATCTCCGCGAATCACTAAAAATCCGTTGGTCACCGCTGCGGTGACATCCCCTGCGAGGAGCACGCGGGCTTGGAGTCGTTCGACCCCTAAGCGACGATTGGTGATAGCGGATTTGCGACTTGCAAGTTTTTTATGATTCATGGTGTTCTGCTTGGGGTGATTCTGAGTTTGCAAGGGATTCCGATGGCTATTTGGAGTGCCTTCAGGTGGGCACGGTTCCCAATGAATCCCTTCGAAAATTCGGCCTAATCTTAGCGTTTCTACTGTAGTTCGGGCCTTCGGCGGGGCAATAGCAGGAGAATCGGTCATCTGTGCCGATTATCCGACATCGCCGATTGGCATGAGTTTGCCATGCTTTGCGACAACTTGTCGCAATAGCCGAGAATGTTCGGTAGCCTTTAGTTCGGGATCGGCGGCGATGAGTTGTCCTGCTAGATTTCTTGCGATGACTAAAACGGCTTCATCTTTGCAGATATCGGCGATTCGGAATTCGGGAAGCCCGGTTTGCTTTGTGCCGATGATTTCGCCGGGGCCACGGCGTCGAAGGTCGATTTCGGCCAATTCGAATCCGTCTTGAATTTTGGCGAATTGCTCGAGCCACTGGATTTTTTCCTGTGGGTCCACTGCCGTAGAAAGCGCTGGAGTCTCGGCACCGCTTGAGTTTGACGTAGGTATGAGCCCGACGAAACCTGGGTGCTTTCCTCGCCCAACTCGTCCCCGCAACTGGTGAAGTTGGGCAAGTCCGAGTCGATCGGCATCGGCGATGGTCATGACCGAAGCGTTAGGAACATCGATTCCGACTTCGATCACAGTGCTTGCGACCAACACGTCGACCGAGCCGTGGTTGAATCGCTCGAGAACGGATTGTTTTTGCTCGCTGTCCAATCGACCGTGAATAAGTTCGACTCGCAGGCCGGCAAGAGGTCCTGCGTTGAGTTCTTCCCACCATTGGATCGCGCCGCGAATGTCTTTTTCTTCATCGCTCTCGACGCGGGGTGCAACGACATATGCTTGGCGACCGGCCTGGACCTGTTGCCGTACAAAGTTCCACCATCGATCGATGGTTTTAGGTTCGAGGACATAGGTTTGGACCGCCGACTGTCCTGGGGGACGTTGTTTGAGGGTCGAAACATCCAGATCGCCGAAGAGGGTCAGGGCCAGGGTCCGTGGGATGGGAGTTGCGGTCATGACCAAATAGTGCGGAGCGGTACGAGAGGTTCTCAGAGCGGCGCGTTGTTCGACCCCGAATCGGTGTTGTTCGTCGATCACGACGATGCCTAGTTTAGAGAACTCGACTTGATCGCCCAAGAGTGCTTGGGTTCCGACGACGATATCGACCGTACCGATCGCGATCCTTTGAAGCAGTTCCCGTTTATCAGGTGCCGGCATCGAGTGAACCAAAAGTGCGATTTCGACGCGGCTTCCGGCGAGTTGCTCTTTGAGTTTTCGAGCGTGTTGTCTTGCGAGAATTTCGGTCGGTGCCATCAATACGGCTTGATACTCATTGGCCACAGCAGAGAGCATCGCGTATTGGGCGACGGCGGTCTTGCCGGTTCCAACGTCGCCTTGCAAGAGTCGGTTCATCGGGACGGTGCGTTTCATATCGGCTTTGACCTCCTCGATGACCTTGCGTTGATCCTCGGTCAAGACAAAGGGGAAGCGTTTGACGATACGCGCATCGACCAGGGCCGAGGCCTGAATGCTCGGAGCAGGGCGCTGCTGTTGGTAGACGTAGCGTTGTTTGGCCAGAGCCAACTGCAGCACAAAGAATTCTTGGAAGATGAATCGCAAGCGAGCTTCGTTGGCTTGCAGCATATCGACCGGCATGTGGATTTGTTGCAGAGCGTCCTGGATTGGCAGAAGGGCATCGGATTGCGTTTTGAGCAAGGCGGCGGCGTTTTGACGAACCTCCAGCGGGATGGCTTCTTCAATGTTTGCAGCAAGGGGCATTGCCGCTTCGATGGCGTTGGACAAGACCCTTTGGGTGAGTCCTTCGGTAAGCGGGTAGATGGGTCTTGGCCGGGCAGCCGGAGTTGGTTCCTCGGGATCTAGGGGGGTGATTTCTGGATGGCGCATTTGGTAGGCCACACCGGTGCTTTTGACCACACCTCGGGCCAAGAGCCGTTGGCCCAACGCATAGGCTTCGCGGCGAAAGGGCTGGTTGTACCAGGTGCAGCGCACGTAGCCGCCCCCTTCGACAGCCAACAGCACCCCGACGCTCGATCTGCCGTCGAAGCCGAACCGCGAGTCGATATCGACAACCAGCCCTACGACAGTCGCCAGAAGCCCCTCCTGGAGTTCCAGGATCGATTTGCATTCGGAGACCTCCTGGTAGCTCCTTGGGAAATGAAACAGCAAATCGATGGCTTTGCGCAATCCTAAGCGTTCGAACATCGCTGCACGGGGTGCACCGACGCCGGGAACGAGCTGGATCGGAGTGTGAAAATCGAGTCCTGTGGTCAAGGTTCCTGTCTGTTTGGTTCGGGAACAGAGACCCGTTAAAAATGGAAAATCTTTTTCGGTAAAACGGCATTCTAACGCAGTTCTTGCTCATTAGGGCCTTTTTGGTCTGGTTGTCAGTTGCGTCGAACCGTAGATAATGGCGTTTTTGGTTCGCGATGGCCGCTTGCAGGAATGTCAGCAGGCTTGAGCAAGGAATCTCGCAGGAGCATAGCCAGAGTGTACGTCGCCGCATCCACCGGATGTTTTCCGGAATTGTCCTTTTCCGATGTGATCGAAGTCTTGGGGGATTTAGAATTTTCCACCGTCGAGATCGAACTCAACGACAAGACCGATCAGATCCCACCGAAACGCATCGTCGAGGATTTCGATGAGATGTTGCGACAAGTTCGCGACACCCACCGGTTCGACATTTGCAGCTTCAACGTCAAAATCGACGCGACGGGGGATACTTACTATGAACGCTTCGAAAAGATTTGTGACTTGGCCAAGGCCACCAAAGTCGTCACGCTGACAGTACCCAGCGGCGAGCATGGGACCCCGTTTAACCAAGAAGTCGAGCATCTTCAGAAACTCGCCGCGATCGCCTATGGACGCGGAATCCGCATCGGGATGAAAAGCCATGTCGGATGCCTCAGCGATGATCCCGATACGGTTCGCAATCTTTGCGACTACGTACCGGGGATCGGCCTGACGCTCGATCCGTCTCACTACCTCTGCTCGAACAACAAGAACAAAAGCTACGACAAGCTCTTGAAGTATGTCTATCACGTCCACTTGCGTGACTCCAAAAAGGATCGAATTCAGGTCCGAGTCGGCCAGGGGGAGATCGACTACAACAAACTCATCACGCAATTGCAAAACTCGGGCTACCGCCAAGCCTTGAGCATCGAGATGGCCCCTGAGGCGGGCTTGGACATGCGTCAAGAACTGCGGACCTTCCGATTGCTCCTAGATAGCTTGCTCTAATCCCAGAATCTTCCATGGAAGTAGTTATTACCGCCGTCGGTCCTGACAACGTCGGGCTTGCCGATCCGATCATCCATGATGTGACCAGTCGCGGTGCGAACATCGCCGAGATCCAGATGTACGATCACGACGAGGCGGCCGTCTTCGCGATGATGTGTCGGCTCGATATCGACGCGAGTCAGTATGCGGGCCTTTCTGAAAAGATGGCTGCGATCGCCGACGAAAAGAAGTTGGAGATTCGCGTTTGGAGTCCGGAAACCAACGCGAAAAAACCCCGGCTAGCCATCTGCACCACGCTTCTTGAGCATACACCTCGCGCCGTCCTTCACGCGATCCACTCGCGGGCCCTGAACGCCGATCCGGTCGTGCTCATCGGGAACCGTCGAAAGTGCGAGGTCCTAGCCAAGGAGTACAACGTCCCGTTCGAGTTCATCGGCAACGAAGACGGTTCAGCCGACGATTCTAAAATGGTCGAACTGATCGATCGCTATCGAGCCGATTACGTGGTCCTGGCCCGATACATGAGAGTCCTGCCTCCGGACACCTGCTGGAAATTCGCAGGAGGGCGTATCATCAACCTTCATCACGGATTGCTCCCGAGTTTCCGAGGCCTACGCCCTTACCATGACGCTTACGCAGCCCGGATGCTCTCTTTCGGGGCGACCTGCCATTTCATCGTCCCGGAACTCGATGCTGGAAATCAGACCATCAACCAAACGACCTTCAGCGTTCCTCCGGGCTCGAAACTCGAGGACGTCATCCGCCAGGGCCAAGAGCAAAACGAACCAGCTTGCCTGGTCGAGGGCGTCCGCCGCGTGTGCGACCGAGAGGTACAGCTTCATTTCCATCGCGTGATCGCCCGAAAAGTCGATTGAACCCCAGCCAAACGCTTGAGCCAACTCCGCTTACACACACAGCAAGGTTCCGATCATGTTCGCAATCCAACCGTCCTTGAACTGCTTGCAAGCGGCCCTCCTGGGCAGATTGCTCAGCGTTGCCAAATTGCTCAGCGTTGCTTTGGCCATCTGCTTGGCAAAGCAGGGGTTTGGTCAAGACTCCCTAGCCGACAAGTCATGGCCATCGGATCGCGCACCGCAGTTGCTCAAGATCGCCACCTGGAACCTCGAGTGGTTCTTTGACGATTTTCAGGGCAACAATCGCAGCGAGGTGGCCAAGGAACAGTCGGCACCGAATCGGGCAGAGTGGGACTGGCGCGTCGGGAATTTTGCAGCCGCCATCGCCAAATTCGAACCGACGATTCTGGCCGTCCAGGAAATCGAAGACCGAGGGGTAATGCAAAACTTGACAAAGGTACTTAAGGAGCAATTCAACCTTTCGTACCGTGTAGCGTTTATCGACGGATTTGATACCGGGACCGAACAAGACGTAGCGGTTATCTTTCGTTCAGGGTTGGTCGAACTCTCGCGGCGAGAGCAAAACAACAGCATGTTCGAATCCAAAGAGTTTTACAATCTTTCCAAGCATCTGATCACGCGATTCGAGTGGCAGCAAGCCGAACGGGTGATCCCCTTGACCCTTTTGAATCTCCACTTGAGGGCCACGGCCGATGCAGCGGACTTGCGACAAAAGCAGACCAAGTTGGCTCACGAGTGGATGCGGAAGGCGATCGAACGCGGTGAGAATGTAATCATCCTCGGGGACTTCAACGTCGAAGAGTCGGTCGGCCAGATCAAGGCCGGGGGCGACGGCATGCACACGATTCTCGGCTTGGACACCCCCAACCCCAAAGACGACTTGATCGATCTTCTCGAAAAAGCTCCTGCGGACAAACGTCGAACGCATTTGATCCTCGACAAGCAATTCGATCGAATCCTGGCCTCGGCCGGGCTAGTCGACGGCCAAGGGGGATACAAATTCAAAAACATCGAGGTCCTTTCCCAGTGGAACATTCGCGGAACGGGAGCCGATGAGGATCATTGGGACACCCGTTACACCAAGGATTATGCTGAGCGCGACTTGAGCGACCATCATCCCGTGATGGCAACCTTTGAGCTAGCGCCTTAGGTCCATCGACATCGCAATGGAATCCGAGCTGAATCGACCGACGTGGCAACTACCGCCAGGGGTTTCCCGAGGCACATGGGATTACGTCCATAACGAATCGATCGCCACGCAGTACGACTCGTTCCATGCTGGCCATCCGCTGCTGGAGTTCGATCGCAAGCTAGTCCTCCAGGAAGCTCAAAGGATCCAAGCAGCCGTTGGGACTGACCCCGTAGGACTCGACCTCGGGTGCGGTACAGGCCGGGTGATGCTGCCGCTTGTCCAGAGCGGTTGGCGTGTGTTGGGATTGGATTTGAGCCAAGGGATGCTGCAGGAGGTCGGGAGCAAGACCCAGCAGGTGCGAGCGAGGGTCGGTAGAATCCGGGGAAATTTAGCTCAGCTCAATTGCTTGCAGGACAACTCGATCGATTTGGCCTATTGCCTTTACAGTTCGGTCGGGATGGTCCAGGGTCGGGGCAATCGCGGCGCGATGCTCGGCCATGTCGCACGGAGTTTGCGTCAGAGCGATCGGTCCGGGGCAGGGGGTAGATTCATCGTGCATGTCCACAATCGGGGGACATGGTGGCAGGACCCGGGTGGGGTTCGTAGGGGGCTGAGCGAATGGTGGCGGAGCCTTCGAGATCCGAGCTGGGAGTATGGGGATCGGGTGTATGCCTACCGAGGTTTACCTAGCATGTACTTGCACATTTTCAGCGAAGCGGAATTGAGGCAAGATTTGCGGGGGGCAGGGTTTGTGGTTGAGCGATGGATTCGGCTGAACCGAACCTCCAGCGGTGCGTTAACCAATCGCTGGCTTTTCCCTTATTTTCGCGCCGGCGGTTTTCTGGCGGTAGCCAGAAAAATGCAATAGACCTTCACGCTACGAACCGATGGGTTAAACTATCGCCGAATGTTCCCGCACTCCGATGCAGGATATTTGGTCGGGACCGTAGCTCAACGGTTAGAGCAGGGGACTCATAATCCCTTGGTTCTCGGTTCGAATCCGGGCGGTCCCATTGGAGCCTGATGAGCTCGTATGCACTTTGTGCAACCTCTTCGTAGCTTTACGTGCTGCCTAAGAACCTGACAAACAGGTTCCGTCGTTCGTAGGGTTCGTGCAGCGGTCCGTTTGTCACTTGATTCAAGCGTTGCACAAACAACCAAGCCACGCTATCAAGTCAAACAACAGGCAACCCATGGACCGCGGAACGTACCACCTAGAGCGTGGGCTGTTTGGCTGTTCCCTCAAGCCTCAAGCCTGCTGCGGAGAGTTTGCGTTTCCACTGGTAGGCGGTTTTAGAGGACGGCGAACGAGACATAAGCAGGATCTCCTTAAGAGCGTTGGGATAGAAACAAGGGCGCACCTTGAATCTACCCGCAAAGGGGCCCTGCGCTGAGAAAAACCCGATCAGGCTGGAGTACTCTCACACTCGGACGTGCGTAAAGGTCCCGGTAACGACTCGGCCAACCCCTGAGGAAATGCATGGGTTGGCGGCAACTGTGGCGGGTTTGTAAGAGGCTGAGAATTTGGAGTTGGTTTCGGCATACTCTCGGGAGTTGTCGCCATACTACCAGGATAGCCAATGCCGACTAGTTTACTTCGGGCACGCTATACCCGCCGTTAGTGATCTTCTGAAACATAACGAAGGTTAGATCGTAGTAACAGATTGTTTCTCGCTGAGCCAGTCGCAGTTTGAATCCGGTGGCGGCAAAGTGCGGCCATCCTTGGCGTAAAGCTCCACAGCCTCATTGACGATCTCGCACAACTCAGCAAACACTGCCCTGGGATCATCACCATGGCAACCACCAAGGACCAATTTAGGGCAACATCCGATAAAACATTGATCTTCCTCCGACCAGTAGACAATTTTTGCATAGCGGTCCGCGTTGCTCATTTCTGACTCTCCTCGACTGCATATTTTACGATTCTCTCTTGGTATCTTTTGGCATCATCCCCGAGCTGTCCAGAAATCGTTACGATGTTCTTAACTTTGGGATGTGCAAAGTTTCGATGACTTCCTTTTCCACCTCGGTTTTCGAACCCAGCATTCTCTAAATCGGCGATCAACTCTCGAATCGTTCGTGGCATCATGAATCCTCTACTGCTTTATCATAGCTCATTCTCCTACGAGCGTCCACAACTCGACGTCCATATCTCGTTATATCCGTTCTCATCCCTACCGACTTGTGCTAGCGTCCCTAGAGATTTGATCGGGGAACACTTCCAACTGCACTGGCTTTCAAACTTCGAACTTCTCTGTTCCAACATCACCGACAACGCAACGGCGAACGCACTTCAAGCCGAGAGCAATCGATCTTGGAGTTCGCCAGTTAGATCGTCATCGCCGCATCTAAACCGAATACCTACATCCTGCCCTTCCATTGGACCTTTAATCGTATGCCCAACCTTCGGAAAGACGCCCAGAATCTTTTTCGTCGTTCATTTACCAAGCTAAACCTAATCAACGTTTACGCTTCCGAAGCTGTGCCAAACCTCTCTTTCCCTCTCTCTTTCTCTCTCTTTCTCTCTGTGTCCTCTGTGCCTCTGTGTTTCCATCTCTTCACAACGGCAAGATCCAATCGTTTTAAGACAACAGCTCGTCGACCACGCGGCCATGGACGTCGGTCAAGCGATGATCGCGACCTCCGTAGCGGAAGGTCAATTCCTCATGATCGATTCCCATCTGACGCAAAATCGTTGCATGCAGATCGTGCACGCTCATCGGATTCTCAATCGCATTTGCTCCAAACTCATCGGTCTGCCCATAAGCGATCCCGGGCTTGAAGCCCCCGCCGGCTAAGAAGATCGAGAATCCACTCACATGGTGATCGCGTCCTGCGTTCTCGTTGATCGCACCGGTGTGAGGCGTTCGTCCCATCTCGCCAGCCCATAACACGATCGTCTCATCGAGCAACCCTCGCTGATCGAGATCCTTGATCAGCGCAGCAACACTTTGCTCGGTCACCCTGGCATTCTTTTCATGGAGCAACTTCAATTGCCCATGCTGATCCCATGGAGAATTGTTGCCGTCAAAACTTGGACAGGTAATCTCGATGAACCGCACGCCGGCCTCGACCAGTCGCCTAGCTCGCAGCGCCTGGCTGGCGTAGTATCGCTGATGCTCGTCGTTCGAATCGGTGCCATAAAGCTTGTGGATGTACTCGGGCTCTTTGGAGATATCCGCTAACTCGGGTACCGAAGTCTGCATACGAAAAGCGGTCTCGTAATTGGCGATCATCGACTCGATCGCCTGCGGCGCAGACGTCGTTTGCGCAAACTCAAGATCCAATTCCGAGAGCAAATCAAGCTTCCTGCGTTGAACAGATGGCTTATCGAAAGGGGCTATGTTGTCGACCGGTACACCCTTGGCCCTCAACATCGTGGCTTGATGATTTGCTGGCAAAAAGGAACTCCCGAAATTTTCCATCCCACCGTTGGGTACCCAGTCATTGTTCAGCAGCACATAGGCCGGAAGATTGGCGTTCTGGGTCCCCAAACCATAGGAGATCCAAGCACCGATGCTCGGTGCCGTACCGATGCTCCGGCCAGTATGCAACAGCAAGTTCGATTGGCCATGCAAAGGCAACTCTCCGACCATGGACCGGACCACGCACAGTTTATCTGCAACCTCAGCGATATGAGGAAAAAGCTCGCTGACCCATAATCCGCTCTGGCCACGCTGCTTGAATTCCCAAGGACACCCAAACCATACCCGGTTGGCATCCGACTGGGACTTCTTCGATACCCACCTTGAACCGATCGGTTGCCCTTGATGTTTCTTAAGCATCGGTTTGTAGTCGAACGTATCGACGTGGCTAGGGCCTCCATCCATAAAACAAAAAATGATGCGCTTGGCACGGGCGACCAAAGGCGTTGTGACGGTTCCTGCACTGGCTGTCATTCCGCACAAGGCCAATAAACCGAATCCAGCATTGGATTGCTGTAGAAACGCCCTGCGTGTGGCCAGCGAACGGATCGATCCTGGGCAATTCATTCGCCAATCTTTCATCGGGGCAATCTCCGCATAGGGGCTTCGTGAGCTCTAAGTAATCATCGGTAGTGGAGGAATTCTTTGGAATTAAAGACGGTATGGGCAAGTTGAGCCCAAGCGGCTTCGTCGGCCATCGGATCCTCTTGACTGGATATTTCGCCAAACAGGCCAAGCCATCGCTGGAGTTCCGTGTGGCGGGCATGTCGCCCATAGGCCACAAGAAACATCGTTTCGATTCGCTCCTGAGGCGTGCGGTGCGGCATCGTGACTAACTCGCTAGCCCAATGCTTGGACAATCGATCCACCAGCGGATCGTTCATTAGCAGCAACGCTTGGTTCGGTACGCTCGTGACGTTCCGACGGCCGCTGGGCAACTTCAAGTCCGGAAGATCAAAGGCGGTAAGGAATTTAGGAGGATCCATGATCGACATCATCAAGTAGATCGATCTGCGTCCATTTCCGTCTTGCGGTCCAGAAAACAGTCGCTTGGCTCCGTCCTCGACGGTACGGGGAGGCAGGATAGGACGCCCATACAACTTGCGATCCAACCTGCCTGATACCGACAAGAGCGAATCGCGAATCTGCTCTGCTTCCAATCGCCGTGTGGGGTAATGGTGGCGCAAGCGATTCGAGGGGTCCCGTTGGAGCGACGCTGCTTGTACGGCTCCTGATTGCCGAAAGGTTTGACTCAACACCAATTGCCTCATGAGCGCCTTGGTGGACCATCGGTTCGCAGTGAAATCGCGCGAGAGCCAATCGAGCAACTCCGGATGCGAAGGCTTATCGCCCAGCCGTCCGAAATCGTCGGGACTTGCAACAATCCCAGTACCAAAGACCCATTGCCAAACTCGGTTGACATAAACGCGCGTTGTCAACGGATGCCCAGGATCCACAAGCGACTGAGCCAACTCGAAACGCCCACTCCCCGGACTTCGTTCGATCGACTCGCTGGGGCCAAACATCGATAGCCAAGCTGGCATCACCAGCTCCCCCATCGCATCGACATTTCCTCGCACGTTGAAGTACAAGCCGGACTTTGCCGAAGCCCGCTCGTCCATGCTGTTGACGCTCCGGGGAAAATCGATGGACTGTTCGATTTTCCGATAATCGCAAAGCAGAAGCGCCAATCGAGTTCCCTCGGTGGCCTGGTTCGGCAAAAGTTTCTTCGACAGCATCCAGTCGACGATCTGCCCATCGCCTGGTTGCATCTGTCGATCGCACCAGCGTTCGAGAGCTTGGGACATCCATCGCGCAACGCGACCGTCTGCTTCTTCGACGCTCGTTGGAGCTTGTCCCTCAAAGAGCGTGCAAAACCAGTCCATCAAATCCATCGGCGCCCCAGGTGCATCGTGCGAAACAATCTGGGTGATGCTAAGCCAACTCCGCTTGTCGAAACCGAAATCGTCATTGGGTAATCCGGCCGCAAGGCCCGTGCGTGGCGGAAAATTTGAATTCAAGGAGGCCGTAGCAAAGTCGATCGTGACCCGAGTGACCCCATTTTTTAATGGCAAATCGCCATACGACCGCCAGCTTGGCTGGACCTGGTTTAGGAATGCAACGCTTTCATTTTGAATCGTATTCTCATCGAGGATCAAGGTTCCGGCGAACTCGCCACCTGCCAGCTTCACGCTGACCGAACTACCCGGTACGGTGTGTTCCGCGGGCATCCTCAAGACACCAGGTAGCTTCGATGACAATGCATGCGTGTGCAAACCTCTTGGCAAGAGTCGCGTAACAACCGCCTCGGATTCCAATGCGATCAGCGGCATACCGTCTTCAACCCAGCCCGACGCGATGCCATCTCCCTCCATGACCCAGCCATCAGGCAATCGCGGCTCGGAAAAATCCGCCAGGACTCCAAAGGCTTTGTTTGCTTCTAGCCGAGCATTGCGGTGTGTCTGCCATTGGCTCTCAAGGGCCTTCCAGGTCGACTCCATGCTGCCAGAGTCTTTATTGCCAGCGTCTTCATTGCCAGCATCTTTATTGCCAGCATCTTTTGCCAGCCGGAACAACGGATAGTCGATGTCCCCGAACTTGGGCTCCTGATTCGCGGCCTGATTCGCGGCTAAATCGGAAAAGCCTCGGCGCCATGCCACAGGGTCGATCTGGACGGCCCGCCAACTGTTTGCGAGCTCATCGCGGATCGCGGCTCGCAATTCCTTGAGCTTTGCGATCGCCTCGCGATTCTTTTCGGGAGTATCGATCGGGCGACTTGCCCACCGCGGAGTCATGAACATCGCCCCCAAGGCATAATAGTCCTTCTGCGAGACCGCCTCGAGCTTATGATCGTGACACCGAGAGCAAGCGACCGTCGTGGCAAGAAAAGCTTTCGAGAAGGCATCGATCTTGTTGTTGACCATCTCTTGATGCACGCCGTTGAAATCGCGGCTGCTGCCGTGACGATGCTCACCCATATGATAAAACATAGGTCCGATCAAGCTCTCGACGACTCCGATCTGATCGTCGATTCTAGGATCGCTCAGCAGATCCCCGGCGATTTGTTCGACGAGCAGCGTATCGAACCCGATGTCCTTGTTGAACGCTCGGATCAAGTAATCCCGGTACTCATGCGATCCTTTGGCTGGATTATCCCATTCGTACCCATAGGTATCCGTGTAGCGCACCACATCCATCCAGCGCCTAGCCATGGCCTCTCCGAAATGCGGTGAGGCGAGCAACTGATCCACCAGAGAAGTGTAAGCTGCCTCAGGATCGCGTTGCCACGCAGCCAAAAAGGATTCCCGCTGCTGGAGTGTTGGCGGGAGGCCTGTCAATACAAAACAGACTCGTCTAAGCAGGTCCTCCGGTTGGGCCGGCGCACAGGGCTGCAAACCGTTCTGCTCGTGCTTGGCTCGAATAAAACGATCCACTGCCGAGCGATTCCAAGCAGCATCCGATACCTCGGGCGGGGTGGAATCCAAAAGGGGCTTCAAACTCCACCAATCGAGTCGCTCTTGGAATGCCTCGGCCCAGGTGTTCGAAGTCGGCTTGCTCGTACCTGCCTCACCACGCCGTGGATCGATCGCCCCCTGTTCAATCCACTTGCGAATCCAACCCATCTCCTCTGCAGAGAGCTGCCCATCGGGCGGCATCTTGAGATCCTTGTCCAAATACGCCACCGCTCGATACAGCAAGCTCTCTTCGGGGCGACCGGGCTGGATCGCGCGACCGGTGTGTCCGCCAAGTTCCCAGCCATTCGGAGTATCCAGTCGTAGCCCGCCTTCCTGCGTCTCTTGATCGTGACACTCCATGCACCGAGCATGCAACAGAGGTCGAATCTGAGATTCGAAGAACGCCACTTTTCCTGGTGTCGGCTCCAAGGCCGCAGTTAAAGTGTAGACAAACTCATCGGGGAGCTCTCGATCGGTGAAGGCGAAACTGATGGGACCCTTTACCTCCTTGCCTGCGATGGTTCGCAGAGCTTCGCCTAGATTCACCGCATCGGTCTTCCAGACAGTTACGGCCCCTTGCCAACTGGCGCAGTACAACAACCCATCGGGTCCGATGGCCAACCCCAGAGGAGTGGCGATCCCTCCACCTGCACCTGCCCATTCTGTGGTTTCAGAACCGACGGTCTTAACAATACGATTCGCAGAGGTGGACCAAAATGCGGAACCTTGAGCATCAAAGACCAAGCCCCAAGGATGCTGCGAATCCTTCACAGCCCACACCTCGCTCATCGAGCCATCGAACTTGCTTGTCCTGCGGATCGCTTGGGCCTGATAGTCGGTCACATACAGCTCGCCTTGGTGGACGGCAAGCTGCGTCATCCCCCCTGGCGTCGCCAACGCGACGTCGTTTAGCCACTCACCCGATGGATATGCATAGCGTTTCACTTTGCCATCGTTCTGACTAGCAACCAAAAGATCACCTTGGTACCAAACCATCCCGGTGGCTCGGTGCAGTCGCCCCCCGTATCCCTCGGGTACCTCGATGAGCGTCTCAACACCTCCCTTCAGGTCGTAGCGCAAGACACTCCCCATTTCGTTGGGTCTGCCCGTCGAAATCAGGAGTCTGCCGTCGGCATCGAACAAAATCGCATTCGAGGCAGGCAAGCCGCTGATCAGCGTCCCGACATGCTCGCCGGTCTTGAGGTCATAGCGCTCCACGCGTCCTGAATCGTGCATCAGCACCAGCAACTCGAACGTCTGTGCGCGAGCCGCACTGCCGATGCACAAGAGCATCACAAGCCACATGCATCGAACTTGTCGAATTCTCAGAATCACCACCGAGCCCCGCTAGAAACAGCCGTTGAGTCACCCACTCGACCTCCAATTCTATATCATTTCGGCTCGCCCGCAGAATTTGCGGGTCCGTTTTGGCTTCGGTTCGGCATAAAGCGCTGTGCTGTTTTGAGGTGGCACAGAGCAAGCTTCGGAAAAGCAACAAAAGAGAGATAATGTTGGCTTCGTGAGAGCTTCCTTGGATTGGATCCGAAGCGAGGATTTCGCAAACTTAGGACAACACAATCTTCGTGCTCAACCTCGCAACCAGAACATCCAGTCGGTGACAAGCTTTGCGGGTTTCCCGTAGGGCGGCTGCAGAACGGTTTGCGTAGCGGAGAATCGCCCTTGGTGAAAGACTGGCCGGAGTTTGGAGAAGGTCAAGAAGCCTTCGTGGCCATGGTAGTGCCCCATGCCGCTTGCGCCGACGCCACCGAAGGGCAGGTCGTGCTGCCCCACCTGCACGATCGCCTCGTTGACACCCACGCTACCCGAGAGCACCTCGGTGATGTACCGCTGGGCAAGCCGCCGGTCGTAGGTGAACGGATAGAACGCCAGCGGGCGCTGGTGGTCGTTCACATACTGGATGACCTCTGCGGCATCGCGATAGGGCTTGATCGGTAAGAACGGTCCGAATATCTCCTCTTTCATGATCATCATCTGCTCATCGACCCCGAGGATGATGTGCGGGGCGATCTTTCGACGTCGGGCATCGAGGTGCTGGTCCGGCGCCAAATGGATAACGGTCGCTCCGCGCGCTTTGGCATCCTCAAGCGTCGCGAGGAGTCGGTCGTATGCAGGTTGATCGATGATCGAGGTGTAGTCTGGGCCGTTGAGATTAGGATAACGGGCTGCGACAAGCCGCTTGGCATGCGCGACGAACTCCTCGGTCTTGGCTTCGGGCAAAAAGACGTAATCGACGGTAACGCACACTTGACCGGCGTTGATGCACTTGGCCCAGAGAATGCGTTCGGCGGCCGTCGCAAGCGGAAACTCGGGCGCGACGACCGCCGGAGACTTGCCCCCGAGTTCTAGCGTCACCGGACATAGGTTCGCCGCTGCAGAAGCCATCACGGCGCGTCCAACGCGGCTCGAGCCCGTAAAGAGCATGTGGTCGAATGGGAGCGTCGAAAACTCTGGACCCCGTCCTAGGTCCTCGAAGAACGCAACCTTGTCGGGGGGTAGGTAACGCGGGAAAATATCGACCAAGAGGCGCGCCAGGTGCCCGGATCGATCCGACATCTTCACCATGGCACAGTTGCCGGCGGCAAGGATGTCGACGAGCGGACCGAACGAGAGTTGGATGGGGAAGTTCCAAGGAACGAGCACTCCGACCACCCCGAGTGGCTGGGCAAGGACTCGATTGCTGGCGTTAAGGAAGACCAAGCGGTCGATCGATCGGCTCCGCGGGCGCATCCATTTTGCAACATGTCCAGATGCATCGCGAATGCCCTGACGCACCGGGAAGAGTTCGAGAATACGCGTTTCGGTCGCTGATCGTCCTCCAAAGTCGGCGTCGATGGCCTCGATGATGCTTGTCTCGTTCTCCTTGAGGAACCGGTGTAGTGCCGCAAGGTGGCTTCTGCGCTGCGCGAGGTCCGGATAGGGATTTGCTCGAAAAGCAGCGCGTTGCTGTTGGAGGCACTGCGCAAGGGGAGAGGATTCCATGAATTAAACCTGCTCTTTCACGGGCCTTGCTTCGACTGACAAAGCGGGGTCTTTTCGGGGATCGATGTCGGTCGAGATCTCCTCGACCGTGGCGGGCGCTTTCGGTTCATCGGCGGTGAGGTCACTGGACGCCAAGGAGGCAACGCAGGGAATCTCCGGGAATTTCTTCTTGAAATAGCGTACCTGCTTTTCCAAGTCAATAAAGGAACAAGGGTTGTCACTTTGTTTTAGGTCGCCAAGAGGCTTTAAAAAATCCCCGGGGTTCTGGGGGCAGAACCACCAAGAAGCATTGGATCGGATTAGAATCGTGGGATACCCCCATTTGCACAGGAAGAATTATGCTAGGTATTTCCTATTTCAAAGGCCAGCCGAGCGACTACATCATCAAGTACTCCGGAAGCCGAAAGACCCGAGCAGGCCAGGGACTTTCCTTCTTTTACCTTCGGTTTAACACGCAAATCGTCGCCGTTCCCACCCAAAGCATCGACTGCCCGTTTGTATTCAACGAAACCAGCCGAGACTATCAAGTCGTGAGCGTGCAAGGACAACTGACCTATCGAATCGCCAATCCGGAAAAAGCATCGCATCTTCTCAATCTTTCTATCGATACCAAGTCGGGAGGTTACAAATCCGAGGATCTTCGAGTCTTGGGGCAACGGGTCGTCAACTCGCTCCAAATCGCCACCCACGAGGAAATCGAAAAACGATCTCTCGAAGAATGCATCCGCGATGTCCAAGCGATTTCTGACTCTGTGTCCCAGCGGCTTGCCAAGGATCCGACGCTCGAGTCTTTCGGTGCCGAACTTCTAGGAGTCTTCATCCTGGCAATCAAACCGACGCCAGAGATGTCTAAAGCCTTGGAAGCAGAATTTCGTGAGCAACTCCTGCGTCGTGCTGATGAAGCGATCATGGCAAGGCGTGCTGCTGCCGTCGATGACGAACGAAAAATCAAAGAAAAAGAACTTGAAAGCGACTCTGCGTTGGAGAAAGGTCGAACCGAACTCATCGAACTCCAAGGTCAGAACATGCTTCGTGAAGCCGAAAACCGGGGCAAAGCCATCGAAATCGAATCAACATCCAAAGCCAAGGCCCTGGCTCAAGAACTGGCCGCTCTCAGCGGCATCGATCCTAAGTTGCTTCTAGCCGAGTCGATTCGGGTCCTTGGGCTCAATGCCGAAAAAGTTGGACAGCTTAATATCACCTCCGAAATCTTAGCTGGCTTGCTGAACGCTCCGACCAGCAATCAAGGTACTGATTCCTCCTATAGAGATCGCTAATCCGTCGCAAATCATGCCTCAATTGGCGTTTGATAAGATCGTTATCGTGACCCGTAAAACGGGCCTTGAGGAGTTGATCGAAAGGTTCAGTTCTGAGGCCCAAGCAAGATTCTACATCGAGCGTCTCGGGGACTCCTTCGAGAGCTACGCGAGTTCTCATCGTGCATTTCATGATTCGCTCGAAGTTCTCAATCGCTCCCTTCCAGACATCCGATGCCAACGGATCGACCGCTCTTTCCTAGCGAATTTTCTATTCGGACCCAAGGATCTTGTCGTTGTCCTCGGCCAAGACGGATTGGTGGTCAACACAGCGAAATATCTTACCGCACAACCACTCGTCGCGTTCAATCCCGATCCTCTTCGAATCGATGGAATCCTGCTTCCCTTTTCCGTCGATCGGTGCAAGGACATACTCGTCAACGTCGCCGCCGGACGCTACGAGATCGACCGGCTGACGATGGCACAAGCATCCTTGAACAACGGTCAGAGTATTTACGCCCTAAACGACCTTTTCATTGGCTATGCAACCCATGCCTCAGCCCGATACCGCATAGCGCAGGGCAAGCAATCCGAGCAGCAGTCCTCCAGCGGGATCATCGTCTCGACAGGAGCCGGATCGACCGGCTGGTCCCGATCGATTTTGACCGGAGCGGCTGCAATCATCGAAGCTACCGAGAAAAGGAAGCCGTTTCAAAAAACGAGAGAGAATTACCGCATCGATTACACGACTCAAGCATTGGCATTCTACGTGCGAGAGCCCTTCATCAGTCGAGCATCGCAAGCGAGCATGGTCGCAGGGGTCATTCGCAAGGACATGCCGCTGATCGTCACCTCGCAAATGCCAAGCGGCGGGGTCATCTTCAGCGATGGGATCGAAAAAGACTTCCTTGCCTTCGATAGCGGCACTACGGCAACCATCTGTGTCGCGGACCGACATCTCGCACTAGTCGTCCGAGCCTAATCCATCGCAAGCGACCTCAAGCCTCCAGACCGCTAGGTATCACACCCGCAGTTAACCATCCGTTTGGAAGAAAGCTCGATTCTCTATACCTAGTATCAATCACTAGCCTCCATTTCCTCCCCTGGCTGTTTCCCTTTGCGTCCTTTGCGCCTTTGCGGTGAGACTCAGGATCCCGGGCAGTTACCAGGACCGCCAAAAGTGGGTTTCGCGCCAAGGCGCCAAGCTCGCAAAGGCCAAGCTCACAAAGGATCGTCCCAAACGAGGCAAGGTTTGTGGTATTATTGGTCTGGCTCCGAAGATCGGAGCGGTGTATTCGCGGAAAACATTTCTTGGCTTAGAAGGGAGATTGCCAGATGCAGCCGATTGGTATCCGTCCTACCAACGATTTCGCATTCAAGAAAACCTTTGGGTCCCCCGAAAACAAGGTGGCTTTGATCAGCTTGCTCAACGCGATCCTCACGCTACCGGTTCCAATCGTCGATGTGACGATCGAGAACCCGTACAACTTGCAGGATTTCCAAAACGACAAACTGTCGATCCTGGACATTCGAGCCGTCGACCAGCGGGGTGCGATCTACGACGTCGAGATGCAGTTGTCGACGCATTCTGGGCTTGTCAAGCGGATCGTTTTCTACGGGTGCGAAGTCTACGCAGGTCAACTCAAGGCTGGGGATGATTACTCTGTGCTTAAGCCGGTCTATTCGATCTGCCTGCTGGAAGGTCAACTTTGGGACGATTCTCCCAAGGTGCACCATGCGTTTCGCCTGGAGGATCGGGATTCGGGCCGTTTGCTCGAGGAAACTTTAGAAATTCACACGCTCGAGCTTGGGTGGTATAATCTCCAGGAGAGCGAGCTTGAAACCGCTAGCCTGCTGGACCGTTGGTTGTATTGGTTGCTGCACGCCCACCAGTACGATGCACAAACGCTTGGGAGTTTGTTCTCCCAGCCAGAGTTCCAGAAGGCGACCGA
>QWPJ01000250.1 GCA_003671195.1 Planctomycetota bacterium | reverse complement strand
CAGCGGTCTGTGCATCATGCTCTCGTGGGTCTTCGGACAAGGCTGCGTTCGATTCGCTTACGTTTGCTTGGTCCTCGGTGCCTTAGGTGCTCTTGCAGCGGCCCTCATGGGGTGGTCCTTTGCCGAAACCCGAGGGCTCATGGGCTGGACCGAAATGATCAAGAGCACCGCCGATGAGCAAGAGTCCAATGAGTTTTTCCATCGATGGCTAGGAACCCTTACGGCCTTTGCCAGCCTGGTGGCTGCCTGGATGGCTTACCGAGCCGGCAAGCCCGACGGTACTCGGCCGGGCTGGGGTTGGAAAACCGCCGCATTGCTCTTGGCCGCTTTGGTGGGGCTCGTCGGTCACCAAGGGGGTGAAATGGTCTACGGCGATATATTTGCCCAAGCCCTCGAACAGATCAATCGACCTTAAGCAATCCATCGACCTTCCATAATGCCCCCCATGAGGGTGATCCTCTAGAGCCCCTGACTCCTTTGTTTCTTTTTCTTTCAATTGCTTTTCTTTCCACTGCTCCATCATGCTCCATAGCCAACTGATCCACCCTGAGATCTCCCGCATCCTGGCCCAAGCCGGTCACCATGCAACGATTCTGATCGCCGACGGAAACTATCCAGCCTCGAGCAAGCGTGGACCTCGCTCGGAGGTCGTCAGCCTCAATCTCATGCCAGGACTAGTGACATGCAACCAAGTCCTCCAAGCGATCCTTTCGGCCATACCGGTCGAAGCGATCCGCACCATGCAAACCGAGAAATCGGGTCCCTATGCACTCGAATCCGATCCTCCGGTCTGGAGCGACTATCGAAAAACCATGCGCGATGCGGGTCTTGAGCTCGATATCCTGCCGGTCGACAAATGGGAATTCTACTCCGCTGTCGCCACCGATGACCATGTCCTGACGGTCCAAACTGGCGATACCCAACGCTATGCGAACATCCTGCTCTCGGTCGGCGTTCGCATGTTCCCCCAAGGCTAGTTTTGGCTTCCATACCGAACCGCTTGTCTTTCACACCATTTCCAAAGGCCCACTGCCATGCTCCGCACGATCCCTAGGATCCGACGCCTCGCTATTTGTCTCCCTGCGTTGGCTATCGCCTCGTGCGGTTTCTCCGCCGTCGCACAGGAGTCTCCTGCCGATCGTTTCCGGGGCCACCGAGGCTCAGGAGTGTATCCCGAGTGCAAGGTTTCGATGCCATGGAAAGACCAAGATGTCGTCAAGCTCGATTTGCCTGGGATCGGAAACGGATCGCCTGTTGTCTGGCAAACCACCCCTAATTCTCCGCGCGCCTACCTTCTGTCGTCCTCACCTACCGATGCGACGCGTCATGCAATCGCGGTCGATTTGGCGAGTAATACGGTTTTGTGGAACAAGTCCTACACGTCGACCAAGCATCGTTTGCACCAGTTTACCACCTACGCCTCATCGACCCCGGCGGTCGATTCAAACGGAATCTACATCGCTTGGGGTGAACCCGAACACGTCTATGTCAAACACCTGGGGCATGACGGCCAGGAGATCTGGTCACGCGATTTCGGCAGGTATGTCTCTCAGCACGGATTTGCTACTTCGCCGATGCTCTTAGACGGCAAGCTCATTTTGCTCGATAGCCAAGACGCCGAAGAGCTTGAGGCGGGAGTCGAGCCTGGTGAAGACCGCATGTTGGCGCTGGATGCCAAAACCGGTCAAACGCTTTGGGAACGCAAACTGCCGACCAAACGGGTTTGCTATGGGTTGCCCAATGTTCGAGTACTGCCCGATGGGTCCAAGGAACTCGTCTGCGCGACGACCGCCTTGGGGATCTTCGGGATCGATCCGAGTACCGGAGAGATCAAGTGGAACCACGATTGCTTCAAACAACGGATCTGTTCGTCGACCTTGCTGGCCGGACCGCTAGCGATCGCAACCCACGGCTCAGGGGGTGGGAGGGACAATATGCTCGTGGCCTTCGATATGGACACCCAGCAGGAGCGATTCCGGATCCAACGCGCAGCGCCCTATGTCCCCACCCCGGTGGCCCAAGGGGATTTGCTATTCCTCTGGTCCGATGCTGGGATCGTCTCGTGCGTCAAGCTTGAGGATGGCCAAGTCCTCTGGAGCGAGCGAATCGGCGGGAACTTCTTCTCCTCACCAATTCTCCTCGGAGATCGCCTTGTGAACGTCTCGGACACCGGCACCGTGACGATCCTTGCTGCGAGCGACAAGTTCCAAAAGCTCGGTTCGATCAGCACCGATGCGACGGTCCGCGCGACGCTGGTGGCTTCTGAAAATACGCTGCTGCTGAGAACCTACGAACAGCTTTGGATCATCCGATAACCCATTCTTTGGTGTTGGAATCACTTCATGAAAGTCCTGATCGATCAAGAAAAAATAAGACTAGGGATCACCGAACTCGGGGAAAAACTCAATGGTCAGTATGGCCCTGAGCCGATCACCGTCGTAGCCATCATGACCGGTAGCCTCGTGATGCTCGCCGACTTGATCCGCTGCCTGGAAATGCCTCTGCGGATCAGTTTGATCCGGGCTTCGTCCTACCGAGGTGGAACATCGGCCGGCGACTTGCACGTCGAAGAGATCGAGCGGCTCGATATCCAGGACCGCGACGTGCTGCTGATCGATGACATTTTTGACACTGGAAAAACGCTGCTTGAGGTTTCCGAGCGATTGAAGATCCTCAACCCTAGATCCCTCAAGACCGCCGTGTTTCTGAACAAACAAGGGACCAGTCGGGTGCAGCTTAAGCCCGATCATAGCGTTTTTCAAATTCCAAATGAATTCGTCGTCGGCTACGGTTTGGACTACGATGATTACTATCGAAACTTACCCTATGTCGCTGTTCTGGAACCATCGGACCTTGAGCAGCATCACCAAGCCAGCAGATGATCGGGGCTAGCACTTCTCCCACAAGTCAGACGACCTACGAGCCCCTGCCTCTGAGGGTCCAGATTGTCGCGCGCAATTATTGGCCGATTTCCGATGAGCCAAGCCTGCGGCTCATGCACACCCTGGATGCTTGGAATTCCATCGGTATCGTTTCCAAAGTTCTCACGACACGCTGGAACAGCCAATGGCCCGACCGAGCGTTCCTTAGGAGTGTCCTTGTCGAGAGGCTCTTGCCTGCGCAAACCTCCTCATGGAACGAAAGCCACTTTCAGCGGAACGTGACCAAGTGGCTCGTCCAACATGCTGATTCCTACGATGCGCTCTATGTCGATGCGTCCGATCCATTGCTGGCTGCTATCGTCGCGAAAATCAAACCTATCGGTAAACCGATCCTGGCTCGCTTTTGCCAGGATCAAAGTGCAGTGGCCAAACCTAGAGCCTTGAGCTCTTACCTCCCCTCAACGCCACCGATTGCCGACTCGCTCCGCAAGTGCAGCGCTGTCATCGCCGACCATCGTCGAGCTTACCAATCGCTCTTGGAGTTGGGGGTCAGTAAAGAGCGCAGCACCTGGATTCCCGATGCGGTGTTCGCGCCCGCCGAGCGATCCGAATCCTTGCGCCGCTCGGCGGCACACGCCTTGTTTCAAATCTCCGGCGACTTGGCCATCCCGACCCAGACGGCCCTGATGATGCATTTTGGGGAAACGAGCATGAGTCAAATACAAGTCGTACTCCAATCGGTGTGCGATTTGCTAGAACGAGGAATTCCCGTTCGAATGTGGTTGATTCACCCCGGGCCCGATGCCCCCAAAATCTACGAATGGCTTAGACTCCGTGGTTGGCATCACGATGTCTTGATCTTCGATGGATTCGATGTCCTCGATGATCTTATTTGCGTCGCTGATCTGGCCATCGTCTCAAATCCGGCTTGCTCCCTCCAATACTCCACACGCATGGTACTCGAATCGCAACTCCCGATGATCGTTGCGGTCGATACGGCTCTGTCGGATTGGATGCCCGAGACCCCATTGATGAAGTGGTACTATTCCAGGGAGTCGCTAGGCAATCAGCTCGCCGATTTTCTCACCCACCGCGAGCAATGGCAAGCCGAAGCCGAGAGCCTGCAACGGCACTACCAACGCCACGAGCCCAAAGAGCATTGGCTAGATCGTTGGCGATCGATCTTCACCGAAGTGACCCTGCCGAACCTTTCAGCCGTCGCTCAAAAGAGGTCGATGTGAAGCAATCCTCTGGACCGATCACGCCTATCGAGCCTAACAAGCCTATCGAGCTTATCAGGCCTATCAGGCCTATCAAGGTATGCCTGATCATCCCGACGCTCGACCAAGGGGGTGCGGAGAAACAACTCGCCATGCTCGCTTGCGGATTGGACCGCGATGACTTCGAAACCTCGGTCGTGGTGCTGACCCGAAGCGGACCTCTCGAAGAACAACTCCGAGCCGCCGGTGTGGATGTCCATCTGGTCGGTAAACACGCCACGGCCGATCCGCTCGCCTGGATTCGACTCCTGCGAATCTTAAAGCGAATTCAACCTGACATCGTCCATACCTGGATCTTCGCCGCCAACGCCTATGGCCGCTCGGCGGCGCGGTGGGCCAAGGTACCTGTGGTCGTCGGCTCGGAACGGTCGGTCGACCCCTGGAAAGGGACTTGGCAACTGACGATCGATCGGTATCTGGCCAAACGCACCCAGGGGATCTCTACGAACAGTCCAGGGGTTGTCGATTTCTATCACAGCCATCGCATCGATCGATCGAACTTTACCCTTATCCCTAACGGAATCCCTCCCCGGGATCCAAAGCTTGAAATCTCCCGCGAAGAAGCCTTCGCACGCTTGGGAATCCCCCTCGATCGACGCCTGATCCTCTCGATCGGACGCTTGTGGCAACAAAAAGGATACAAAGATCTCATTTGGTCGGCCGAGATGCTCAGGGTCCTTAGACACAACGTCAGCTACGCCATCTTGGGCGATGGCCCCGAACGGGTCCGTTTGGAAGAATACCGCGATAATGTTCGCGCTGCGGGGTCCGTCGATCTCGTCGGCCACCGCGCCGATGCGATGCAGATTCTCCCCCATGCGGATTTGCTCTGGAACGGTAGCCTCTACGAAGGCCAATCGAATGTCATCCTCGAGGCCATGCAAGCCGGGGTGGCGGTCATCGCAACGGATATCCCAGGAAACCGCGACCTTATCGAAAACGAAAAAACCGGTATCCTGTTCCAAGTCGGGGATGTCGATCGATTGATGCGGGTCTCGAATCAATTGCTCGATGATACCGACCGACGAAACCGACTCATTCAGGCCGCACGCGAACTTGTGTCGCGCGAGCATTCGGCCACCACCATGATCCAACGCCATGAAGCCTGGTACCGCAAGCTGTTGCAACGATGAAAAACCCCTCTAGCTTTGAATTCGTTCAACTCCGCTGCGCGATCGCTCCCGGCTCAGTGGATATCCCTCTAGCCGTCGCCGATGCCCTTGGAAACCCCATCGATTTCCCGTCCATCGATCTTGCGTTGGTCCCAGGCGATTGCGTCGCAATCGCCGTCCACGAAAGCCTGCCTCAACCCGAGCCTATCGTCAAGGCGATCGTCGAGTGGCTTCTGAGCAAGCATCCTGCAAGCGACCTGTCGATCCGTGTCGTCTTAGCACCGGGCAACGAATCGCTCGCCCAACAACTCGACGACTGGCTCGCGACCCGCTGGCCTGTATCCGACCTAGACGCTGACCGCTCTGCTGATAAAGCCTCTGAAAAAAGCTCTGAAAAAAGCTCTGACAAAGCCATCACGGAATCTACCCCCTCGCATTCGATCCAGAGGGTGCTGTGCCACGATCCGGACGATCAACAGAACCTCGAATACATCTCCGCTACCGAGCGATCCGAGGCCATCTACCTAAACCGCGAGCTGGTCGAAGCGGATTT
>QWPJ01000177.1 GCA_003671195.1 Planctomycetota bacterium | reverse complement strand
TGGTGGGTCCAGTTCAACCATGCCAGTTGCGATGGATCCAATGCGGCCAACTCGGGCTGGCTATGCTCGGGCTGGCTCTCGTTGGCAGATCGCATCGCAACGGGGGCTCGACTCGACGCCAGGGAGTCTCTTAAGCTCCAGATCTCAGCACCGGGGATCGCGGGCACGGGGAGCTTGGTCTCGTCCAAGGCTGCGTCCCAGCGGGACCCCCTGCGGACCAAATACTCAAAGACCTCCTGAGGAACTTTTTCGTGGAGCAATGTCAAGGCTTGCTCGGGCGCACCGTCCATGGGTTGAAGGTCACAGAGCATGGTGATCATGACCAAAAACGAATCGGTGGGCTTCCAGGGCTCCGGGGTGGCTTGAAGCATCTGGTACTCGAAGGGTTCATCGTCGAGCCGTTGCAAACCTTCGTTTGCCCCGCGTGTGTAGGCGTCCAAGATCTCCTTTTGCTCGGTCTCTACCTTGGCGTAGACTTGCTCGGCCATCGAAGCGAATCGATGCTTGCGAAACCGTTTGTCGGCTCCAATGGCCGATTTCCCTACCAATTCGGCAAGCCGACCCGTGGGGACACGTCGGAGCAAGTCCATTTGAAAGAATCGGTCTTGAGCATGTGCAAAGCCAAGTGCGTAGGCCGCATCCAAACGGGATTTCGCATGGATCGTCGGTATTCCTTGAGCGTCGCGATGAATCTTGACCGATTGCTCGACATGCGCGGTGGCTTGCCGGGCGTTGAGGTTCGGCAAGCTGGATCGGATTTTCCAGGTTCCAAGGGCGCTGGTGCCGAAGACCAACAGGCAGCTTGCAATGGCGGTTTGTTTGGCTGCCTTGCGAAACCGTTTGGGCCTGAATTGCTCGGTGGGTATCGGCTCGAGGTGGACAGGATCGGTTGAGGAATCGGGATGCATCGGACGGGCTCGCGGAGGATCGTAAGGCTGGTCAAACGGGCGAAGGTCATGAAGGGGACTAAGTATACCGGGAGTCTCAGCGCCCAGCGAATTGACTCACCGGGGTAAAGACCCCATCGTTTTCATCGGCGATGGTCTTCAGAGGGCCAGCCCCGATAGGACTGTGCAACAAAACGGTATGGATTGGGATGGCGACTTTGCGTTTGCTTTGCTGGGACTCGGTTCGATTGTGAAGCCGGAGTTCCTGGATGGTCGTGTCCTGAATCTCGCCATCGGACAGCAGGAAGATCGCATCGGGTTTCAAACGCAGGGCGATGCCGATGCTCGAAGCCGGACACGTCGAGCCTTGATGCTGGATGCCGTTTAACCACTTGTTGAGTCGGTAGAGGCTTTCGTCGGTCGGGGGGAGGAATTTTCCGACCGGAGGAAGCTTGTTGAACATCGGATGAGCGCCGATATCGAAGCTGATCACGAAGAACTCTTGGTCGGGCGAAAGCCCTCGTATCGCGCGGGTCAACTCGCGTCTCAAGGTTGGCCAGCGAGTCCCTTGGAGCATCGACGAAGAACTATCGATCACAAAGACGAACCGTTGCCCCGGAGCGTAGGTTCCGAAGAACGAAGCGCCGTAGCCTTGGTCGCCGCTGGAGCTTGGGGACTCTGACATCGATCCTGAGGCCAACGCTGCTGCGGCCGCTTCGGCACCCGTGGCCGACGGTCCCGAGGCGACCAGATCCCCGCGGTCGTTGGCCAAGTCCGATGCGCTGCTTGCGATCGATGTCAACTCGGAAAGAACCGCTTGGGCCTCAACCGTCGGCGTTACAGGTTGGGTCTCTTGAGCAGCCTCAGATTTCATGCTACTCGAGAGATCCAATTGCGTCATTTCCGCCTCGAGCGAATCATCGCTCGAATCGACCAGGAGAGAAATTCCCGATCCGTTTTTGCCCCCCACTCCGATCAAGACAAATGCCATGCACAGAAGCAACGCCAGGTGCACACAGAGACTCAAGAGAACCGCGCTGAGCGACTTGTTGACCCGAGCTAGATTGACCGAGGTCTCCCAGGATTCAAGACCCAGGGGTTGTGGATTGAGGGCTTGTAAGACCGGCGACTGGACTTGCTCTGTTGGTTCTACTCGATCTTTGATCCGACTCATGACGATTCCAGGTTCGACCCACGCTCAGGGTGCAAAGCGAAAACTAGGCTTGGGTACGAAGCGATAGGTGCCACCGTTTTGGTGAGCCAACAACTGCATCGCTCCTTGGAATTCTTCTCGAAAGAAATGGATGACATGGATCGGGACCTGGGTACCCCCATCGGATAAAAACCCGTCGGATGTGTTCAGTTCTCGCACGGTCTGCGTCCAATTATCCATTTTCGTATCGCCGTCGAACAGTAGGAAAATGCCATCGGGCTGGAATTCCAACGCGGATTCGATCGCATCGATCGGCGGCCTACCATCCTTTTGAAGCGTCGCTTTTCGGAGCCAATCGACAGCTTTTTCAATGTTTTCCTCCGTTGCATTGACCGGACCGTCGGGTTTTTGACCGAGTTCGAACTCCAAATGCATCAGCTCTCCGCCGAAGAAAATCACGCCAAAGCGCTGCTTGGGCTTCATCGAGCGCAAGGATCTGAGAATCTCCTCCTTGGCCGCTTCGAAAGCCCCATCGCGTCGCATGCTCGGCGAAGCATCGACAACATAAACGAATCGATTGCCGGTGGCCTTCGACCCAAAAAACTCAGCTCCCTCGACCAACTTCGAGCCACTAGCACCCGCTTTGCTCATCTGCTCGGAAATCGAACTGACAGCCCCGATGGCTTCGATCCCCAAGTCGACCTTGTCCACCGAAATCGAATCGGTGTTGACTTCGATCGCCATGCTCGATGTCTCGGGTGTGCTGATCGCTGGACTCTCGGTTGAGGTCGCCTCAAGCTCGGAAATCGATTCCATCGGCGTTTCAATCAACACGTCCTCCGATTCGACCGTCCCGGCAACAATGCTCAAGATCTCGGTCTGCTGGACTTGGACGACAACGCATAGTCCCAGGATCATCAACAAAGCGACGTGGATCCCAAGGCTTACGAAAACCTCCGCACCCGGTTTCGAACGCTTCGACTTGAGCCCCCCCAACTCGCTCGGTGTACCCGTTCCAGGCGTTTTCCCCCGGGCAGGCGGTGTACCCCTGGCAGGCGGTTTCACCGGGGCAGGCGGTTTCACCGGGGCAGGCGAGGTGACGCGGGCAGGCGATATACCGTGGGCAAGCGGTGGGTTCGGCTTCTTATCGGAGGCTCGAGCCGGCCCGACGGCCAAGTTCCTAGACGGCAAGTTTTTCGCTGCTGGGGCCTGAGCTGCTGGGGCCTGAGCTGCTAGTGCCTGAGCTGCTGGTGCCTGAGTTGCTGGGGCCTGCGTTGCTGGTGCCTGAGTTGCTGGTGCCTGAGTTGCTGGTGCCTGAGTTGCTGGGGCCTGAGTTGCTGGTATCTGAGCTGCTGGTGCCGGAGCTGCTGGTGCCTGCGTTGTTAGTTTGGGCTCCTTGAGTTCCCCGAGGCTAGCTTGCTGCAGAAGAGCTTTGGTTTCCTCGGGCCACGGAGTGTTCAGAACCGAGGGATCCTGATCCATCGCATCGATAAGCGATTGAAGTTTCGATGGATCGCCACATTCGGCAAGGGTGATGGCCTCCATAAGCGAGACCGCAGCGGCCCGGTACCGAGCCGCTTGCTCCTTGCATTCGAGGGCTTGATGGACCAACCTTCCTCGCTCGATCAATCGTTCTGATGGCATAGCAAGAGTCCCTTGGGGGGCCTTTGAGGGGAACACCGAAAACAAACGCTTCTCGTCTGCTCTCTATTCTCCAAATTCTTGCAAGTGACACCCGGTTTTGGTTCAAATCGTTTTGAACCACCCGAGCACCGTCGAGCGCGCTTGGCGGATTTTCTCAAGTAAATCCGCGTTTTTCCCACCCGCTACGAGCACCGTAACGATCGGCATCCCTTCTGCAAAATCGACCCCCTCTGGGTCCGATTGCGGGATATCGGCAAGGCGAAACTCGGCGGTTTCGAGTTCCCTCAAGGTGCTATGCCAGCCAGAGCTATGCCAGCCAGAGCCCCACAACCGATCGACTTGGGCGACACTCAAATGCATCCCATGCGGCGCATAGAGGATCCCCTTGGCGACCTGCTGGCCAGCGGACGATCCCTTTCTCGGAACGCCTTTTGACGCGCCGTTGCATAGGATCCTCACGTGCTCTGTGATCCACGAAAATCCTTGAAGTATCTCATGCAACTCCATGCTGGCCGACCAGCGTGGATTGATCTCTAAGAGCCAAAGTTGCCCCTGGGGATCGATCTGAAAATCGGCTTGCCATAACCCTCGAATCCCGGTGCTTTGAGCCACGGTATTGGCGAATCGCTCGAGCGAGGCATGCACGGTGGGACTTACCGAATAAGGAGCTAGACTCCCTCGGTAGACCCACTGCAAAGGGGCATCGAGCTCCTCGGAGAGGATCGAGCGCGCGATCCCGACGATCTGAGTTCTAGGGGGCTCAGTACTCACGCTGCTCTCCGTGCAGTAGCTTACTCCGATCGAAATCCCGGGTACATACTCCTGGAGATACCAAAGGTTGGCCGTGGGGTTGCCTGGGTCCGGTGCAAGTTTCGCCTCGTGCTCCAGACCCTCGAGACTTGCGATGGCCCTTACGTGGACGCCCCCGGCGCGACCGGCGGGTTTGAGCATCCAGGACCCCGAGCGAATCGATTCGAGTCTCGGGTCCGAAAGGTCTTGGACTGTCGTGGGCCAACCAATGCGACTTTCGCTCGCCCAGCGTTGCCAGGATTCGATCGAGCGGAGTTGACGCAGCATCTTGCCCGTCACGCCGCAGAGCATCCCTTGATCGATCCGCCGCTGGATGAAATCGGGCTGGTTCTCCATGCCTCCGCAGAGCACCAGCGGGATACCTTGCAACTCGGCCAAGCTCTGGGAGCAATCCTCTGGGAAATCGGCAAGGGACCTGGCCTGAGCGATCTCTAGGAGGTCTGCGTCGAGGAAGTCATCCCAAGCTAGGATTCGAGTGCAACCGGCGCGAGCGGCCGATTGCGCCGCGGCGCGGCAGGATGCTCCCATCAAACAGATGCTTGGAATAGGATCGGGATTCATGGCAAGGGGCCCCTGACAACGGAGTCCGCAACGCTAATCCTTGCCGACGTGTTTGACCTGCTCCCAGAACTTTTCAAAGGCTCCCTCTTTGTGGAAGTCGGGGCTGTTGTCGATGTCATGGCACTCCAAGCACTTGTCTTGGGCATTGACCAAAGTCAATCGCATCGCGATGCGCAGTTCCTCAAGTTGTTTTTTGTCGGCGTTGGCGTCCTCTTCGACCCGAACGTGCTCCGAGCCGGGCCCATGGCAATTCTCGCATCCGCTCCCGTGCAGCTCAGCCGACCCTTCGAGCGTTTCGTAACCCGACTTATATGGCCGATGCTTTTGGGGGTTCCAGCCTGTGACATGGCACGAGATGCATTCGGGGTCAAAGTGCCTTGCCATCGATCGTTCGGGAGGATGGACGATCGATTCGGTCGCATGAGCATGCGGGGTCTTCTCCCAAATCGCATGGGCGGTCGTATGGCACTCTCCACACTTGGAGGTTCCGACAAATTCGTTTCCAGTCGGATGGGTCGCTGGCCTTAAACCCAAGGCTGCGAAGTTCTCATCGGACTTGTTGCGCAACTCGTCTTGGTACTTCTCGAATAGCTCGAGCATGCGAGGAGAGTCCTCGAACTGCGAGCTCAAAGCGATGCGTTGGTAACGGGTCGGTTGCGAAGGATCTTCAAAGAGCCCGACGATCCCTGCATACATCCCCTTAGTCCCGGCTTGGACGATCTCTGTGGAAGTCCCCGGGAGGACCTCAGGACGGTAGGTCGGTTCCCCGAAGCCTCCTGAAGTGACAACCAACTGGAACCCCGGAACGGCTTGGACGATCTTCTTGGTCTCTTCGAGACTCGCGTTGGCGATAAGGATTTGGTAGTCGCACTGCTCTTCTCGAAGTTTCTGGGCGACCTGTTTAAGGGCTGGAATGGCCGGCGAGATACTAAAGAAGTCCTGTTTGTTTTGTCCTTGAGCTCTGAGGGTCTCTTCGCCGAGCACTCCGGTAATACCGATCTTGCGAGGTTTCTTGTCTGGGCCTTGGACGCTCAGAACCCTGTAACGCAGATCTTCGTCGGGTAGCATGCTGACATTGGCCGAGACGAACAGATTGTTTTTGCCGTTCTCGTCGAGGATCGAGACGAGGATGTTGTCCGAGAGGAGCAGGTCTTTTGCGCCGTAAGTGCTCGCGGCATACCCCATTTGACGAAAGGCTTGGGCCGTCCAGTTGAACTTGATCTCCGACTGGGTCCCATCGCGTCGGACTTGGTCGCCCGCATCGAGTGCCATGACTTGCCAGCCTCGGTTCACAAGGCTAGTCAAAAGGGTGTCTTTGCGATTGATCCCCCCTTTTTGGTTGGCTAGGCCGGTGCAACCGCAGGGTTCGAGATAGCCGGTTTGGTTCCCGGTGACGTAGAAAACGAGCCATGGATTGTTCCAATCCGGGGCGATCTTCTGGTTCTTTTCTTCCTCGGTCGCGACGTTGATCGGAGGATCGGAGGAAGGTTTTGCGGTCGGCTGTGCGTCGGCGGGTTTAGGGGGTTGCGCTTTTTGTTGCACCGGGGCACTGTTGCGTTGTCCGAGCCGCAGTCGAGGGGGCTGGGCCCAGAGCAAGCTTCCGAAGAGGCTCAGCGGGGTGCTAACAGCCAGCAGGGTCCAAAGCGTGCGTTTCACAGACTAACTCTTGCGTTTCGCGGGCGATCAATCCTCGGTCAAACGGAACTTAAGGTACATCGGAATCGTCGGTGAGGTTTCCATATCCGTTTCGATCACGATTTTCCCGAAATCCTTGCTGAAGGTTCCATCAAATTCGACTGGATCGCTTCCGGGGGGGATTTCCAGGAGGATTGGATAGATCCGCTGAGTCGGAGAAATCTTGGGGGTTCCGATCGAGGCCTTGAGCTGTTCTGGGACGACTTTAGCGATCCTTACATTCGGATCGCCTGGAAAATCGTCGGTACGGATCGAGAGCATGAAGCTCTTTTTGATTCCCTGGGATGACTTAGCGGTTCCGATCGTCAGGATATTTCGGGTTTCGTTGTAATCGTCCCCGGCGATGACCCGAATGGGGGTCACGACCCGGCCTCGCACATTGTAGAAGAGAAACTCTTCCTCGGGTCCCCCCTCGGCGCGTCGGGTTATTTGCAGGTCGAGGTTCAGCGGACCGGCGGGCAGTCCGGGCAGCAGAGTCATCTTGCAATCGGTGTAGCGACGCGCATCGGCTAGATCTGGGAATTGGCCTGGTTCGATGACGACCTCTTCTTCGGCTTCGAATCGGACTTTTTTCGACAGAATCGAGTCTTTGACTTGGCCTCCGCCGATTTGCAACGGGACGGATTGGAACGAGTAGATTCGGAATTTGATTTCGTTCTGTTGGCTCGAAAGCAAATCGCCGACGCTATGGGCCGGTGGATCAAAAACGTAAGCTTGGCCGATGCGTCCACGGATGACGAGTTTGAGCTCCTCTTGGCTTGGACAATCGCTTCCGATGGTGGCTGTTTGAGAGAAATCATCCAGCACGCTTTCGGCTTTCCATTCGAGCTCGACGTCGGTTTGCTCGCCGGGCTTGAGGGTCGCTTCGGTGAATTTGCCGACCGTGCATTTGCAGGTACTGGCCTTGAACCAGATCTTTGCATCGGCTTCGCCGACGTTTTTGAAGACAAATTTATGGGAACGTTTGGTTCCCTTCATCATCATTCCAAAATCGAGTTCGGCCCCGTTGACGACGGTGATCTTGCCGACTTTTTGCGTGTTGAGCTTTTGAACTTCCGATTGGATCGCATCGCTACCCGCCTCGGTCGAAACGCCTTTGGCGCTTCCCATGAGGTTCTTTACCCCAGAGAAACGCCTGTCGTGATCGAACTTGGCTAGTCCGAACCCTAGGCCTATGCAGGAAATAAGGAGTAGAAGACTGCGCATGGTGCCGGATAGAAAAAGGAAAAGGAGCTAGGGCTTATTGAAAAAGCTACGCAGCATTTGCCGAACGGGTTCACCCGGAACCGAATCGCTCCGATCGACCAGCCGCTTGAACGTATCCCATTGGGGGCTTGAGTCCTCGGGTATTTTCTTAGCCGATTTGGCTCGGTCCTCGAGCAAGGGTGCCAACTCGTGCGGGATCCAGATTCGGGCCGCTTCGATTTTTCGGTCACGATGCTGGGTTTCCCGGTCGATTTCCTCGGCCTGATCGAGCTTCGCTTCGCAGACTTTCCAATTGCCCAACATCGCAGCGACCATGGCCGTCTGGAGATGCAGTTCGGCATTGGCCGGCGCGTACTTGGTCGCCTCCTGGTAGTACCTCAAGGAGTCTTCTTGGAGCTGCGTTCCGATCGTGCGCGTGGTCGTCGCTCGAGCGGCTCCTCCCCGGGATCGGGCTCCTCCGCTGGCCGAGGGTCCTCGGAGGGCAGGTCCGCCCCCCTGGCGGCGAAAAGCCATCTCTTCGGTCAGGGACGTATCGAGCGTTTGACCGATCGAGGTTCGCAACGACTCGACGGCCGCGTCGGCATAAGCGGTCGAATCCTTAGGGCTTCTTTCGATGAGGAATTTGCAGGCTTGCTGGAACTGGTGCAACCAACTGGCTTTTTCCGAAACCGGAATATCCGAATCCATGACCGCCCCCGAGAACTCCATCCCCCACCGCGCCAAGTCGGGATCCAAGGGTGCCGAGGTGACGAGAGCAAAGTACTCGTCGACCGTCGGCAAGCTCTTGTCGGCAATGGCTTTATCGAGCACCAGCCGACCGGTTTTACCGTCCTTGGGGAAGGCGGCATAAGCCCTCTGGGCTTGGAACCAGGGCATGGCCATCGACCATCCCCAGAGACCGAGAATCGCCAGGGCTGCCAGGACCCCCTTCGAGCGACCTAGCGCGCTGGGTTGGCTGAGCGTACTGGGTTGGCCGAGGGTCTGGGTCGACTCGGCCCAATTGGCACCGGCAATCCACAATCCTAAAGCGATCGCAGGTGAGACCATCGTCCCCGGGAACATCCAGCCGCCGGAGGCCAAGAAGTGGACCAAGACCCCTAGAAACGAAACGAGAAACAAGAGCGGATGATTTTTAACAAGCAGATACACCGAAGCGCTCGCCGCAGGGCTTCGAGTCAGCCAAACTCCGAAGGCAAAGGCTCCAGCCAGGACAATTGCCGTGCCATAGAGCTCCAGATCTCCCGCGGTGAAAAATGCGAACAAAAAGACCAAGACCGACGCGATGATCGCTGCGCCCCAAAACCACTTCGGACCGCGCATCGAGGCCCCCATTGGCTCGTTGTAAACTGGCTCGCTGAAAACTGGCTCGCTGAGTTTTTCGGATCGGAACAATCGCGAACGAAGCTGAAAAAACGACAAGCAAACCATCAGCAGGACCGTCAGCCCTAAGAGCACTAGCCCGCCGCTGTGAGCAAGCTCGAGCAGGAAGTTATGCGGGTCGGCAGGCGATTCCGAAGCGGTAATCGCTTTGACTTGCAAATAGGCGGTCTGAAAGTTCAAAGAACCGAAACCGAACAAGGGTTGTTCAGCGATCAGTTTCCAAGCACCCCGCCAATAGTCCATCCGATAAGCCAGGGACTTGCCCGCTTCCTGGAAAATCAAAGGATCGATCGCATAGACGGTGCCGAAGAGACCCAGCAGCATGACACCAAGACCCGCGAAAACCCCTGGCTTTTGCTTGATCCATCTCCCAAGATCGCTTCGCAGAATCGGATCGAGCAGCATCGCAAGGACCGTGGCAACTCCGGTGGCAAGCCAAGCGGTCCGGCTTTTGGTCAGCAACAGAGCTAAGGCTGTGGCGATGACCAAGACCAAGGGAACAAGCCAAACGGCTCGGTCGGAAAATCGATTCGCATCGCTAGCCCCGGATCTGACCGCAGAGCGCGACTCTGGGGATCGACCCAAGCCCTGGAGCATCCAGCCGAACCAAAGAGGCCAGAGGGCCACGAGAAAACCGGCATAGGAATTGGCCAAGGCAAAGACGCTCAGGACCTCGGTGCTCTCGATGCGATTGACAATCAGCACCGCGGCCGACGAATCCGGATCGATGTTGTTGGCTTGCAAGTATCCGATGCGGTCCTTGGCCAACTGGGCTTGCTGGGAAGGTTGGAGCACAGCGTACTCCCAAAATCCCCACAAGATCACAAACAAGGCGATGACCCACCAGAGCTTGACCAACCTTGCGGCTCGCTCAGGAGTGCGGGCCAACCAAGCGACCGAGGGGATCAAACACCATAGGGCCGTCGATTGCCAAAATCCGTAGATCGCATTCTTTGAGTTGACCCGTCCGATCGAATATCCCGTGACCAAAGCATGCCAAGCGATGACCATCGCGATCAGCAGCCAGAGCACCGACATGCGTTGCCAAGCGACCGTTCGAGCGACCGAGCTTGCGAGGATCGCAGCGAAAAAAAACACCCCTAGCGCAAGCCCAATATGCCAAAACGATTCCCCCTTGGCTACCGCGATCGCCGTATCGCAAGGCCACCAGAGCGAGAGGACCAACAGCATCGCGAGCAACACCCAAGATGCAGTCTCTGCAAACCTCCCGAGAGCCGATTGGGGTTCGGATGAATACCCAGTCCCAGAAACATCCGGTTCCTTGGACAAAACCGCTGGATCAGACCCGATCGAAGAAGGCAACCAAGAGGACATCGATAAACCGTGGTGTTAAAGTCGCGTTGGAATCATGCAATGGCCGTCAACGACCATCCGAATTGTCAGCCCTAGGACCATTGGGTCAGGAACGTTTTCTGCTCGTGAAATTCTCTAGCAGCGCGATCCAAGCCATCATCGCAAGGACAATTCCGAGCACTAGACCCGCCCCGATCCAATCGGTTCGAGGCAAAAGCAAAGCGCCCAACGAGCAGGTGAGCGTCGCGAGATAAATCGCCCCGACAGCCTGCTTTTTGGTCATCCCCAGCTCGACGAGTCGATGGGAAAAGTGCTTCTTGTCGGCTTGAAACGGGCTGCGACCCTCACGCAATCGAATCGCGATGACGCTTAAAGTATCATAGATCGGGACGGCTAACAAACACAGCGGTGCGAACACCGCATGGGGAGCTTGACCCTGTGCTCCCGAATACGTGGATAACAATGTTGTTACCGCGATCCAGTAACCGACGAAATAGCTTCCCGAATCCCCCATGAAGATCGAGGCAGGGGGCCAATTGTGCCGGAGAAAGCCCAGCAATCCGCCCAGAAGCGCCAGGACCATGATCGCCACAAACCATTGCGGTTGGCCTTGGGCCGGCTCAGGCGAGCTCAAGAGCATCAGGGCAAGCATTCCCGAGACGATCGCCGCGACCCCTGCGCTCAGGGCGTCCATGTTGTCGAGCATATTGAAGGAATTGATCAGCATGACGATCCAAAAAATGCTCAGGATCGGGGTCAACCAAGGCAGATCGATGTAGGCGGTCAATTGGAGTTTCAGTCCATAGACGACTGCGGCGGCGACTGCAAATTCCACCGCGATACGCACTCTCCAATCGAGCCCAAAGCGATCGTCCATAAGCCCCAGCAAAGCGACCACTGAGCCCCCGGCGAGCAGCAGCCAGATCGAACCGAGCTTGGACCACATCCCAGGGATCAGTTCCAGAAGGCTCGCAGGCAGGGCCTGCTCGGTGAGCGTTGGCCAAGTATTGGCCAAAGCCACAGCGAGGGTTCCTAACGCAAAAACCGACAATACGCCTAACCAAATCCCCAGCCCGCCCCCGCGCGGGATCGGAATCGTGTGGACCTTGCGCTCGTTGGGAAGATCGATCAGCCCGAGCCTTAAGGCATTCCTTTTGACCCAACCGACGACCAGCAAGGATACCGCACAGGCGATCAGCAACACGGCCAGAACCGATGCACCGAATAGGATTTGGCTGCGGCTCATGAATCGCTTTCTGTGAGACTTCGAGAGGCTAGGTTGCTCGTAAAGCCCCTACGGGCAAGTTTAAGAAATTCCAGAACATCTGGGCGTTGGTAGTCTGCATAGGTCCAGGGCATCGACGTCCAAGCTTGATCGCGAAAAGCCAAGGTCACCTCGGCGTAAATCCCGTCGCGAAGGTAGATCCGATGCTCCCGGTTCTTGGTCGAAGCCAAAACCAATTTCGTCATGCTCAAATAGCCCGGATCGATGTTGATCAGACGTTTCGAGTCGTCCTGGCTCAAGGTCAGTTCCTCGGTCCAGTCCCGCTCCCAGCGGTTCGATTGGATTTTGTCGGCGGCGAGTTCTGCCGGGTCGTAGGGGTCGGCAAAGAGGGCCATTTGTTTCCGGAGCGCTCTGGGGGTCCGATCGTGTTGGCTCTCGGGTAGCCTACTTTCGGGGGGCTGCGGCACGAGCATGGTTCGCAAGTAGTAAGGGGATTCGACAAAATCGAACGCTTGGCCCAGAGCGGCGATTTTGCCCCAATGCGCCTCGAGCCGCTCGAGGGCAATCCGTAGAAAACGATCTTCCGCGGAAAAAACCGCCACGAATCGAACGCTCGGAGGTGATTTTTTGATCAGCCCCATCGGGGGTCCTCTCTGGGTTGGGCTGGGCGAACTGGTTTGGGCTGGGCGAACTGGGTTGGGCTCGGCGAAATGCTCCGAGATAGGTACAGTATTACGTATGGAATCGAATTTAGGCTCACCCCAACCAAGCACATCCCGGCCTCCGAAACCGGTCCAAATCGGTCCGATGGAGGTTTATCCGCCGATTTTCCAGGCTCCGATGGCAGGCTATACCAATTATGCCTACCGTCAGATCGTCCGCGAGTTCGGTGGAGCGGGCCTCCAAGCCACCGAAATGGTCAATGCCAGCGGATTTGTCTGGCTTGATGAACACGACTGCGAGCATCCCGACCGACTCTGGGGTATCGCCCAAGAGCCTAGGCCTCTGGCCGTCCAGATCTGGGACAATGATCCCGAGACGATGGCCAAGGTCGGTCGAAGGCTTGTCGAGGAATACCGGGTAAGCGTCGTGGACATCAACTTTGGCTGCCCGGTCAAGCAAGTCACCGAAAAAGCCCACAGCGGTTCCTACCTGCTTCGCGACCCGGAACGCATGTACGCGATCATCTCCCGGTTGGTCGAAGCCTGCTGGCCCACGCCCGTGACTGCCAAGATGCGGCTCGGTTGCACCCGAGATTCGATGAACTACATCGAGGTGGCCAAGACCGTCGAACGCGCCGGTGCCTCGGCCTTGACGGTCCACGGTCGGACCGCCGAAGACTTCTTCAGGGGCTCTGCAGACTGGGATCGCATCTCGGAGATCAAGCAGCACCTGGACCACATGCCGATTATCGGCAACGGCGATCTGGAAACCGCCGAGCAAGTCCTCTTTGCCTACCAGAACTACAACGTCGACGGGATCATGATCGCTCGCGCAAGCCTCGGTAAGCCCTGGCTCTTTGCACAAGCCGCCGCGGCCCTCGAAGGACGAGCGATCCCACCGGATCCGACGATCGAAGAGCAACGCAAAATCATGCTCCACCACTACGACCTTGTCGTCGAACGCTTCGGTGTCCACCGCGGTACGATGCTCATGCGAAAATTCGCTTGCTGCTACGCTCAAAACAAACACGGCGCCCGGCATTTCCGAGCCCACATCTCACGCGTAGAAACCCAAGAGCAATTCCACAAAGTGGTCGAAGAGTACTTCCCAAAACACGCCGGGATCGACGCCCCAACGAACTTAGAACCTGCGGACGATCGAGAAAGCATCGATCCGATTTGCAACCTCTCGTGATTCACGTTTCCATGATTTCTCTATGAAAGGCAATTGTCCCATGAAGTTATTCGAAGGCAAAAAAGGACTGATTCTCGGAGTGGCCAACGATCGCTCAATCGCTTGGGCCATCGCCAAAGAAATCATGGAACAAGGAGGCATTTGCGGTTTCTCCCATTTGCCGGACAAGCCCGATGACGAAAAGAAAAAGAATCACCTACGCGTCAGCAAGTGCGTCGAGCAATACCCAGCCCAAACGGCTTTCCTACGACCCTTGGATGTCCAAGACGACCAGCAGGTCAAGAACTTCATGGACGCGGCTGCCAAGGACTTCGGACAAATCGACTTTCTGCTCCACTCCATTGCGTTTGCCGATCGAGACGATCTGACGCGAGATACCGTCGAGACCAGCCGAGCAGGCTTCAAACTGGCCATGGACGTGAGTGTCTACAGCTTGATCTCGGTGACCAACGCCGCTCGCAGCATGCTCAAACCCGACTCGTCGGTCCTGACGATGACCTACTTCGGCGGCGAAAAATGCGTCCCCGGATACAACGTCATGGGGATCTGCAAGGCAGCCCTCGATGCGACCGTCAGATACCTCGCCTACGATCTTGGCCCTCAGGGCATCCGCGTCAACGGCGTGAGCGCAGGTCCCCTCAAAACCCTAGCCGGTGTTGCCGCCGGTGTCGGTGAGATGCAGGAATACTACGACTACGTCGCACCCCTGGGCCGCTGCGTGACCCACGAAGAGGTCGGTCGATCGGGATCCTACCTGCTGAGCTCCTACAGCAACGGAATCACCGGTGAAATCCTTCACGTCGATTCCGGCTACAACATCATGGGTAGCCCAGGGCGATTGCTCGAACAGTTCCGCAAAGGAACCTGATCGAGCCGTTCTTATTCTGCCCAATCCCGAACTTGCATCGACAAATGCTTGCGCCAGTTCGGGTTGTCAAGCTTGGGATAGTCGGTCCGCAAGTGCACCCCTCGCGATTCGGTCCTGGCCAAGGCCGCCTGGGCCATCATGAGGCTAACCGTCAGCATGTTTTGCAACTCCCAACCATCAATTCCACCGGGCTGGTGCGAGAGGACATAGCTGCTGTAGCGATTGAGCTGTTGAAGTGCCTCCTCGAGCTTCTGCTCGGTCCGTTGGACTCCCACGTGCCGCCACATCAACGATCGTACCGAATTGCGAATATCCGCAAGATCGATTTCTTGAGGGTCGGCAACCTGCATTTGATTTTGGATCGGTAGGACACTCAACGATACCGTGGGGTCTTGCAAGGCTGCTTCGGAGGCATGGCGGCCGGCCAGAGCCCCATAGACTAAGCCTTCGAGCAAACTGTTCGAGGCTAGGCGGTTGGCCCCGTGCAGGCCGCTGCTGGTCACCTCGCCAGCAGCCCATAGACCCGGTAGGCTCGTCCGAGCTTGGTCGTCGACCAACGCGCCGCCGATCATGTAGTGGGCGCCAGGACGAACCGGGATCGCGTCTTTGGTGATGTCCAAACCAAAACTCTGGCACACCTTGGCTATCCCAGGAAACCGCTGCCGAACGTAATGGGCATCGAGGTGGGCCAAGGTCAGGTAGACACACGCCGACTGCGTCTTATCCATCTGTGCGACGATCGATTTGCTGACCACGTCGCGAGGGGCTAGCTCGAGCCGAGGATCGTAGTCCTCCATGAATCGATAGCCATTGGCATCGACCAAATAAGCACCTTCGCCCCGGACCGCTTCGGTGATCAAGGTTCTGGAACTCCCAGCGATATAGAGCACGGTTGGGTGGAATTGCATGAATTCCATGTCTCGCATCAAGGCTCCGGCTCGGAATGCAATCGCATGCCCATCCCCCGTCGCGACACGCGGATTGGTCGATTCGCGGAAGACCTGACCACATCCGCCAGTGCAAAGGATCGTTTGCTTGGCCCAGATCAGCACCGGAGCGCGCTGCTGAATCGAAACGATCGCACCGCAGCACCGATCGTCGTAAGTCAACAGATCAATGGTGTAAGCTTCCTCGCAAATCTCGACATTCGATAGGCTGCGGGTATGTTGAATCATCGCCCGCATGATCTCTTTGCCGGTCGCATCCCCAAGCGCATGGATGATGCGTTGATGGGAATGCCCCCCCTCGCGACCAAGAACCAACGCTCCATCGAGTTGGTCGAAGCGAGTCCCCCATCGGATCAGCTCAGCGACCCGCTCGGGGGCTTCTCGCACCACCATCTCGACAGTCCGTAAGTCGCATAAATCGCAACCGGCTACGAGCGTGTCTTGTATGTGATTATCAAATCGATCCTCGGGGTCCCACACACTGGCAATCCCCCCCTGGGCATAGGCGCTGTTGGATTCCTCAACCTTGTCCTTGGTCAAAATCATCGTCCGAAGCGACGGGTCGATCTCCTGGGCCGCACGCATCCCGGCAAGTCCACCCCCGATGATAAGCACGTCGGTAAAGTAATGCCCCATGCGCTTCGGATCGATCGCCACAAGGTAGCGAGGAATCCATCGGGACCACGGGGTCGTGATCTTCTGGGTCTGAAGCATCTGGTCGATCAATGCAGGTTCCATGGTCGATTCCCTAACGATCCACGCAAGTGGCTAGCCAAACAGGCTAAATGGCTAAAAGTGATATCTACGGCCGTTTGCCGTCGGATGGATCCTCATCCAACGCATCATCGAGGTCGTCATCATCGAGATCTTCATCGTCGAGGTCTTCATCCTCGAGATCGTCATGACGCGGGCGAAGCGGATCGTCGGGATCGAAAAAGAAGTCATCGAGGCCCATCGGCAGAGTGTTGCCCCCAAGGGCTTGGCGTTTGCGTTCGGCCAAGGCCGCCAAATCTAAGGCTTCATCCCCCAAACATGCGACGATGGCCTCATGCCACGCCTTGTCTTTCGAGAGCGGGTGGCCAGAATCCTGCGCCGCAAGACGCTTGATCGCGTACCGAAGAACATTGATCCCATCGCGGGCCGAGAAATCGAGTTTCAGCGAGTGGGCCTGCTGGAGAAAATCGACGGTAATCTCCAGAATGTCCGCTTCGGCAAACGGCAGATGGTACTCCAGGATTGCCAACTCGTCTTTTCGGTTCGGGAATCCTACTTGAAGGGTCGGCTGGAGTCGGCTCAGGATGTAGTCGGGGATCTCATAGGTCGAGTCGTCTTGGTTCATCGTCACGGCGGCTCGAAAGTCTTGATGGGCCGAAATGGTGATCCCCGCGACGATCGATTCGACATACCGACGCTGGTCGAACAGCGGAGCTAAGGATGCCCATGATTTTTCATTCATCCGATTCCCTTCGTCCAAAACACAAACGCCCCCTCGGATCATGGCCGTGACCATGGCAGAGGCGTGGTAGGCGATCTTGCCGTTGCTGGCCAGAACCGGGGTGACCAACAAGTCCTCTGGCCGGGTGTCTGCGGTGCATTGGAAGATGTAGAGTTCCTGCTGGCGGGCCGTCGCTGCGGCCATCGCAAGGGCTGTCTTGCCGACCCCCGGGACTCCGACGAGCCTGGGCGTCAGGGGCAAATCGCCCGGTGCAACCGTCAGCCAGCAGGCGGCCAACTGCCTCAAGGGTTCCGATTGGCCGATCCAACGCATGGGATTCTTCACCGGATTGGCAAGCGACAATGCCACTCCGTCGATCGTAACCGATTGACTCATCGATGCTTTCTCTTTTTTGTTTCAGTAAAAAATCTTGTCGATCGGATTGCCGGTCGAAATGGCAAGCGGTCGGCCTTGGGTGTCGAAGACTTCGGCATGGGGGTCGATCCCCAAGGCCCAATAGAGGGTCGCGGCGATGTCTTCGGGGCCGACTGGATCGGAGGCAGGATAAGCCCCTTTGGCGTCGCTAGCGCCGTAGATCGCACCTCCTTGTATCCCACCTCCTGCCATCATCACAGTGTAGCAATCGGGCCAGTGCCCTCGCCCTTTTCCATCCCGATCCCCGACCTGCGGGCTCCGTCCGAACTCACCCATCCACAAGACAAGGGTATCCTCGAGCAAGCCGTGGGATTCAAGGTCCTCGATGAGCGTCGGGACCGTCTGATCGCTCATCGGGAGCAACCGCTCGCGCAGGTCCTTGAAGTTCTCTTGGTGGGTATCCCACCCCTCGCTCCCTTTGCCTCCGATGCTTTGGGAGAAATAGACCGTGACGAACCGCACGCCGGATTGGACGAGCCTTCTGGCCAAAAGACAAGATTGACCGTAGGTCGAGCGTCCGTAAGCATCCCGCAATGCTGGGTCTTCGCTTCCGAGGTCCAGGGCGTCTTTCAATCCGGTCGATGAAAGAATCTTCAATGCTTGCTGCTGGAGTTGGTCCAAACCTTTTGCGTCGGACGATTGCTCGATGAGCCGTTTCTCCTGATCGATCAATTCGACCAATCCACGGCGTCTCTGAAGACGGGCCAAATCGATATTCGCTGGAAGCTGCAATTCCGGTAGACCGAACTCGGCGGAATTCGGATCGGACTGAAAAAAATAAGGATCGTATTGCTTGCCCAAAAAACTCGCGTGCTGCCCTGGTGCGATCGCACCGTCGCGAAGCACGTGAGGATAAGCCACAAAGGTGGGAACGCCGGGAACCGGCTCGGAGAACTTCGCTACACTCGATCCGTACGCGGGGAACAGTTCCAGGGTATCGCGCAATCGAATGTCGTCGGTCGCGGGCCGTTTTCCAGTCAAGGAGTAGTAGCAAGCCGGATTGTGGTTTTTCATATCGTGATGGACGCTGCGGATCTGGGCCCAGCGATCGAGTTGAGCCCCCCAACGGGGCAGGTACTCGCAAACGGGCGAACCGGCAACGGCCGACGAGATGGACTTGAATTCCCCCCGGATTCCATCGGGCGCATCAGGCTTCATGTCGAACGTATCGATATGGCTCGGGCCCCCGTACTGATGCAGAAAAATCACACTCTTGGCTCGTGCCTTGCGAGGCTTCGAGTCGCTCGGGGGACTCCCGATCCCCGCAAGATTCAACCCGCCACCTAAAAGGCCAGCGAGCCCAAATTGGCTGGCTTGCAATAAGCATTGCCGTCGGTGGATCGATCGTTGGAATTCCAGACATCCTTTAGCCATGGTATTGCCCTTTCATCGGCCTTGCATCAGCGAAGCATCATGAATTCTTTGCTGTTGAGCAGCGCCCAGAGAAGATCCTCCAAGACCACACGCACCGCGGCTCGATCCGAATCGGCCGTCGGCTCCAACGCATCAAGGCTGCTGCGAAGCTCGCGTTGGGAGGGTTTTCTAGACAAAGCTCTCAAGAACATCTCTTCGATGACTTGCTCGGGACTCATCGCGCTCGAATCCCCCTTGGCATGCAACTGAAGTTGCTGGACATACCCATCGAGGCGATTGCTAGGGGCGGCGATCTTGTCTCGAATTTCGACCCCGTTGGTCATGGCCAAGGATTGCCCAAGGGAGATCTGACTCGATCGCTCGCATTCGCACACGAGCAGACGATTCGGTTTTCCGAAGGTGGTCAAAAATCCCGGTTTTTTGGGGATACCCGGCATTCGCATGGCACTATAAACCGTCGAATTGTCTTCATCCCCAGTTCGTAGTGGACTAGGGACGCCGGTCACCTCGCTGATCGCGTCGATCAACGGTTCGGCGGCGAGCCGTCGAAGAGGATACGAGGCAAAGTAGGGCGTTGTCGGCAAGAGGTTCTCATCGCTCGACTCGGCGATACTCGCGCGGGCAAAGGTCGAACTTGCCAAGATATTCCTCGAGAGCCGCTTGAGCGAATAGCCTTCTGCTCGCATATCCGTAGCGAGCTGTTCGAGAAGCTCGGGATTGCTCGGCGGATTCGATTCCCGAAAGTCATCCGGAGGCTCGACGATCCCTCGGCCAAAGTACTGGTACCAAATCCGGTTGGCTAGATTGGCATCGAATTGACGATTGTCCAGGGTAAGCCAGCTTGCAAAGTCTTGGAGAACCGTGCGGCTCGGCGGGGGCTCAAGCTCCTGAGTTGCCGAAGCGTCACGGGTTTGCGTGTGGACTGACCCCAGCCCGGAAGGACCGACCATCTTCGATCGCCCCGGATGCTTGATCTGGGGCTTTTTATCATTAAGCGAGATCACCTCGTCGCCGGTAATCACATGCTTGTCCAATGCATCCTTGGGCTTGTTGTCGATCTGCTTGCGCTCGAGGGTCGTGAAGTGGGCGGCCAAGCCATAGTAGTCGTCCTGCTTCCATCGGTCGAACGGGTGGTTATGGCATTTGGCACAGGCGATGCGCACTCCGAGAAAAACCTGAGCCGACGATTCGGCGGCGACCTCCGCGTCTCGGTGGGTGCGATAGAACGAGGCCGGTGGATTCTCGTACGTGCTCCCGAGACTCGAGACGAGCTCGCCGATCCACTCCTGAAGCGGGCGATCCGATGCGATCTGCTCACGGAGCCATTCATGCAATAAACTCGCTCCTCGGGAACTCATCACCTTGTCTTCGTTGCGAACCAAATCGCTCCAACGCATCGCCCAGGCATAGTCGAACCCTGGGTCGGCAAGCAACTGATCGATCCACCGATCGTTGCGCATCGGACTCCGATCGGCAAGGTACTCCAAGGTCTCTTCGGGCGATGGGAGCCGCCCGACAGTCGCCAAAAAGAGCCTTCGAATAAACATCCCATCGTCGGCTCGATCGGCCAAAGAAATCTGAAGCTGCTCGGACTGCTCGGCGATCGTCCGGTCGTAAGGATGGTTGTAGGAATGGTCGTAAGGATGGTCGGTCTCTCCGGGGAGCGAACCTTGGGCAAGACCGGAAACTTGGTTGAGAGTCGAGTCCCCAAGAAACACGATGCGCGAGGCCGAGCGGCCATCGAGATAGGTCGCCCCGATCGAAAGGTCCATCGCATGCTCCGCCTCGATCGTTCCGTCACCCCGGACTTCGACCCCTGAGGGCAAGCTCGGTTCGAGCCTTGACCAACTTGTCACATCCCGGACCGCACCGTCTGCGAAGCGAGCCTGGACGATGATCCGTGCGAGTCGATTCCCCTGGACAATCCGCTGACTGGCCGGAAAGACCTCCAGGGAAGTGACCGACGGGGCGCTCGATTGCATGGCTCCCTGATCGATCCAAGCGAGGATCGCTCTGTAGTGGGAGCTGTCCTCTGAGAATCGCTTGCCTCCCTGGTGGGCTTGCGCTGCGGTGGCCTTCGTGAGTATCAAACTTTTGGACGGATCGAAAGCATCGATACGACGCTGTCCGAATTCGACCGCCAGTCGGTAGTAATCAAAAATTGGATCATCGCCTCGGAGGCTCAGGCGAAAACCCCCTTTGCCGTGAAGGTTCCCATGGCATGTGCCGAGATTGCAGCCGCTGCGAGTGAGCGTCGAAATCACCTCGCGATCGAAAGCCACCGGCGAGTCCGCAGCGACATGGAGAGTCGCTTGCGCTGCGATCGAACCCGAAGGTTGTTCGTAGCGAGCGGTGATTTGCGTCGTACCGGTTTTCAAGGCGATCCATCGGCCCGCTTCGAACCGTGCAAGTTCAGGCTCTTGAGCCTCCCATGTCAACTGCGTCTGGCCTGTCACATCGATCGCTGCTCCGTCGGATCCGACGAGCAAGACCGCAACCTGCGCGGGGTATCGCTCCGAGGTGTGCAGGATCTCAGGGAGAATTTTCAAGCTCCCTGCCTGCTCGCCCCGGCCTACGGATGTCTCGCTAGGCGTGATAACGCTAGGCGTTGCACCCCGAACGTCGCTAGGAGCCATCGGCACGAGCCACAGCGCCAGAAGGAGCTTCAACAGGAGCTTCAAAAGGAGCCCCAAAAAAAACCGGGGTGCACTGCGATGGCTGTTCAAACAGGCCGTCCGACCGAAGCGACTGCAGAGGCGATTGCAGAGGCGATTGCAGAGGCGATTGTCCACGAACGACACGGTAGGTAGGTGAAGTGTGAACACGGGTCGAGTTGTGCTTTCCATTTCGGAATCGGAGCCAAAAGAATCGGACAACAAGAATCGGACAACTAGGAGTTGGAGGATCTCCAAGTATAGCTAAAGTTATTCCGTCTCGTAGTGAAAACCCGTCCTCGATTTCGAGGATCTGCCCGCTGAAGCCCTCTGAAGTATCGAAAATAATGACACAAGAGCCCTTCGACCGTTTTTCCAGTGCCCCGATCTCCCAACTGATTGGATTCCAGGTCGCCCAAGCGACCCAAGAAGATAAGGAGTCGGGATTGGCCGTGGTGGCTTTGGAGGTCGACGAGCGGTTGCACAACCCCATGGGTCGAGTCCACGGCGGGGTCCTAGCAGCCTTGGCCGATGCGGCGATGGGGATCGCCTTTGGCCGAATGCTAGATAGCGGCCAGGACTTTTCGACCGTCGATCTGCAAATCCAGTACATGCGTCCGGTCACGAGCCGATTGCTCAGAGCCACGGCCAAAGTCAAACAACGAGGACTGCGGATGGGTTTTGTCGAGTGCGAGATTCGCGACAGTCGCGATCGACTCATCGCGTGCTCGACGTGCACCTGCACGACGATCGATATTTGACCTGCCACCAAGTCCATGCGATCGCCGAACAAGCTATCCATCGCACTTTATCGGCTCGATAGCAAGATCAGACTTGTGGGGTATAAAACGGCCTCTGCGCCCGTGCGACGGCTAGCGAAGTATTGACGCACGGGCTGGAGTCCCATGCTACGGCGAGCTTACCATTCGAAGGCGGTGTTCAGCTCCCCGCCGTTGCGGGTGCCCAAGGCCTGAAAAACCGCTGGTTCAATGCGGGCCGGGATGAACCGAACCCCACCATCTCCATACAACGCGTTGATGCCCCCGGTATGGAAACTGGAAAATCCACCCATGACCAAACTGCCGCTATCGGGATTCGAAGTCGTCGTCGAGGATACCGCCTTGAACCCTTTTGGAAGCGGATCGATCCCCGCATTTCGCAGCGTCGCTCGGGTTCCTGACATCCATCCTAAATCTCCTTGCTCGGAGATCTTCTCGCTGAGAAAAATCGTATTCGAGGAACCGTCGGCGATATCGCTGAACTTCGTCCGGCTCCCGAGATAAAACACCCCGTCATTATTGGTGTCCAAAGGGACTTCGGTACTCGAGTAACATACTGCATACGTCGAAATCCCGATATCGTCGCTGTCTGGACCCATATTGCTCGTAAGCGGATACGAAGGACACACAAATGATGCGATCTGAGCTCGGCGAGATGGAACATTCGCAGGATCGTAAACGCCTTTCGATTGGTCGATCGACTTGTAAAGGAAGGACTGCTCGATGTACGGGAGTAGCTGCACGGTCCAACTGATATGTTTCCCGATCGGCTCGTTGCGGATGGGCCCTGAATCGTTGATCGTACCGCTGGGAAGATGCTCGGCAGCGAACTCGAAGTTGTGCATCGCCAAGCCGTTCTGGGCGATGTTGTTCGCACAGGACATCCGCCGCGCTGCCTCCCGTGCAGCTTGGACTGCCGGGAGCAATAAGCCGACGAGAATTCCAATGATCGCTATGACCACGAGCAGCTCAACGAGGGTAAATGCAGCTCGGGTATGCCTGCGATTGGTCAATCTTTTCTTCATCATTCTTTCTCCTACCAGTGGACGTCCTAAGGGTGGACATGGGTTTGTTTTGTTGAAACGGTGTTTTTCAAACTAGCGATTCGGTTCGACTTCGGGACTCGCACTTAACACGATGTGTCTGGTGCGTTGGATTCGCTGGGGGGATTGATGGAGTCCCCCAAAAGAAGCTTGTACACTCGCGATGGCCTTGCCGTCCTTGCGCTCCATCCGAATGTCGACTTTGGTGACCAGACCCGTACTGGGATCTTGCTGGTCGAGCCAGACCTCCCCGGCGTACTCTCGGTTCATCGCGAACATCGAGGCGGCTCGGTCGCAACCGGCCTCGCAGAGCAACTGGGTTTGGATCATGTTTCGCTCGGACTTGACGGCCTGGCGATGCCTCAGTACCGATCGGATATTCGTGGCAGCTAAGCTGGTGAATATGGCGACAGCGACTAACGCGACGATCAGGATCGCCCCGGATCGCTTGGGTTTTCTTGTGGCTCTCATGGGGACACCTCGGGTGCTGCTCCTGCCGGTTCGGCTTCGATGATCCGATAGCGAGGATCCATTTTTTTGCCAACGACTCGCAGTCGCGTGTTGATCACTTCTCCAGCCGGATTGAGGGCTTGGACGACTAAGGTCTCGGGTTCAAAACGAGCTCGGTAATCTCTTCCGATTTCGTAGCGATCGGTTCCGATCGGCTTGGCCGACGGATCGTCCTTGAGGATGACTCGTCGTTGGACCTGTCCGTCGAGCGATTCGTAAGTGACTTCTTGGCCGGGCATCCCAAGCACGACAAGACTTGGGGATCGATGATCGAATTGGTCGGCTTTCGACAAGTCCTCTCGCCATCGGCTTGCAAGCTGACTGAGTTCGCGTTGCAGATTGGTTTGCTGCTGCATCGATTGCGTCCAGTGCATCGCTCGCTCGATGATGGTTATGCCCAGGAGCATGACCATCGATCCTGCCGCGAGGCTCGCACAGAGCTCCACGAGCATCGAACCTTTGCGTCGGTTTCTCATGGCAAGACCTCCTTGGTCGATACCCATCCGGTCAACTCGACCGAGGTGGGCATTCCAGGCCTTTGCCAATGAATCTGAACAAGGACCTTGGTTCCGCTTGAATCGTCGACCCGCTGGACGTCGAGCTTACCATCGGGCAAAGCACTTGCGACGTCCTCGGAAAGCTTGACCTGCGCTATGCGTTGATCGAGTCCATCGAGCCCCCCTGCGCTGAGCCATCCGATTTGATTGGCCGCCTCGTGCAAGGCTAATTGGTAATGCTTGGTGTCTTTGGCGACCCCGAGCAGTCGATAGTTCAGTCCGACAACGCCCGTGATCACGGCCCCCAGAAGCAAGGCTGCGATGACTATTTCAATCTGCATTAGGCCACGCGCTCTTTGAGGGCACCTACGGTTTGTTTTCTTTCGGTTCATGCGTTTATCTCCAGTTGGTATCTGTAGCCAGCACGGATATCAACCCGTACAAGCTTTCCAATACCGCAGAGGTGATCCCAAGGACGGTGATTCCAAAGACGGCGATAAAAAGAGGATGCAGTAGCGATTGCCATTTGGCCCAGCGGTACTGCTTGGGCGAAATTCGGGCGTCTGCAAAGCTCCGTAAGACCCACGCTTGGTTCTTGGCCGACTGATCGACCAACGCTTCTTTCTCCTTGGGCGTCAGCAAACCGACCGACTCAAGGGCTCCGATCCCATCGGATCCTTGCTCGATTTCGTTGCGTGCTACCAAAAGGTCTTTCCGAACACTCGCGTCCCGATGGAACTTGGCCAGCGTCGAAAGTGTGCCGCCTATAGGACGCCCGAATTCGATGGAATTGGCCAACATACGCAGCAACGCACCGCGGGTTTGCTCGGAATTCGCGGGCCGACCCAAGCGCCGCCCAATCCAATTCCTTAAAGTCTCCGACCAGTTCAAAACGAGTGCCAACGCGGTCAATCCGAGCGAAATCAAGGCGGGGAATATCGCGTAGCTCATGACCAGCTTGAGCTTGTTGTATCCGGCGCCTCGCAAATCGAACTCTTCCATCATTCTCAATAGCGTCGGGACGATGAAGAGGTTGAATAGACCCAGCAGATAGAACATCACGAGCGAAACGGCAAACCAGTAGACCAAGGCTGGTTTCAAGAGCGAAGGCTCCGGATCCAATAGGGCGACTGCGTTTTCATGACGCAGTTGCTCAAACGTCGGCAAGACGATGCCCCCTTGGAGCCCGAGCCTGAGCGCAAGCACGGTGTCCGACGGCAGGGCGTCTGGAGTTTGCTCCAAGGCCTCGATCCACGGGACGCCTTGATCGAGCAAACTGGCCAATTTATAAAGCGTCACGCTGTAGCGTCCGGGGTACTCCGAAGACAACGCGCGAATCAGCGGAAGCAACGGAACCGAATCCCGCGCTGAGGCATGAAGCACCGCCAATAAGCTCGCTTGCTGCTCGCTGAGCCGACTGCCAGGAACCAGCGTGGTGCTGAGCCATGGGTATCGCGTCGGTATTTGAATCAGTTCGGCTCGTTGGCCCTTGTCGGATCGGATCATCGCTAGCCTCTCTTTCAACCGCTCAGTGATGTTATCAGGCCGATCAAGGGCAAGAACAACGCGAGCACCAAGAAGAACACGAATTTGGCGACGAACAACAGGATGATTGGACCGAGCCAATCGTAGGACAGGTTCGCACGGCAATTCCAACGCTCGGCATAGCTTTGGGCTAGCTCGCGAAGCACTCCCGTCGTATCGGTCCCTTGCTGGTGCATTTCCAAAGCAGCGATCGAGGAGCCTGCAAAACTCGTCGAACTGCCTTGTGCTCTCCAAGTGGTCGTGGGGTTTGACTCGAAGGCTCTCGAGAGCCGCTGAGATTGAAGCTTGAGGTAAGGCCGTTGGCTGGCTATTCCCGCCGTCGCGACAGCTTGAGCAGCAGGCGCTCCGATCGCAAGAAGCTCGGCCATGGTCCCTGTCCATCGGGCCATGCTGCCAAGGCTCTTCTTGGTCCCACGACGATAAAACGAAATGAAAGAGTTTCCCTCGAGTCGATCCATCGCGTAACTGTAAAGCTTGACCAATCCATACACGGCCAGGATCCCATAAAGCACCAATACCAAAAGCGAAACAGGTTGGTGAGCGATGAAATCGGAAGTCTGAAGAAACCACTTCGTCAGGGAAGGCAACCGGAGTTCAAAGTCGTCGAACATCGCTTTGAAGGTCGGAACGATCGATACCGACAGGAAGTAAAACAGCAACATCGATGCCAACGCAATCGAAAGCGGATAGTAGAACCTCGATACCATCCCCAAGACCCCCGCAGGCTCCTTGAGCAACAAACGGTACCATGGCTCCAAGACACCAAAGCTCCTGAAATTCGATGATTCCCGAAGCGCCCAAGCACGTAGAACCATCGGTAAGTAGGGAGCCAACAAGGGGTCTTGAACCCATCGCTTCGCTGCGACTTGGCCCTTGAGCGACTCAAGGAGCAACAGCATTCGTTTCGAGAGAACCTCGCCATCCTGCGACGAACGCCAAACGAGCCAGTCTTGAAGCGGCTTGCTTTGGGCAACCGCTTGGTCGATACGCCGTAGGTAATCGTCCGATGGGAATTGCGGATCGTTGCTCATGACCCAGGGGCTCCGAGTTTCGTAAGTAGTTCGACCATCGGCCAAAACACCGTGATCGCAGTGAACCCTGTGATCGCCCCCCCAAATGCGAGGTAGGCGACAAAAAAGATGCGAGCAAAATAACTCGGTAGACTCCAGTGCTTGGCCACACCTCGGAACCAAAAACGCCAAACCATCGGGATGGCGATGAGCAATACACCCATAGCCAACGCCATCCAGCCAAGATGACTGTAGAGCCAATCCATCCAGCGATAACCTGGCCCGACGACCAAACCCGAGTTCTCGTAGAATTGTCGCATCTTCGGTTGCATCACCCAAACCGAATGAATCAACGCCAACGAGGCGACAAACGCTACCAACCAGAGCCAAAATGCGTAAACCTCCGATCGATTTACAAGCCGATCTCCACGCAGTCCCGTCTGGACCCAAGGATCCAGTGCACTCAGGTCCCGCGACGAATCACTGGCCGAATCACTCGCCTCTGGAGCACTGCCAAGCCAGGCCGAAAGAGCTTCTAAATAAGCTGGTTGGACCGATGGATCGGACTTGAGCGCCCCAGAAAGACTCTGCCCGAGCCCGACATTGACCGCCGCGCGATGGCTGATCCCCTGCAACCAATCGATCACCGATGTCGGAGCACCTGGGAAACGGATCGGCACTCCGGCCTCAATCAATTTTGCAACCTCGCCGTTAAAAGCCAGCAGATCAGACATCTGGAGACTCTCAAGTCGGTCGTAGAAAGGACTGGAATTCGAACTCATAGCAACGTGTCGATAAGGGAAAACCAACGCAACTCCAGCGGAGCGAAAGCCTGACTCGCAACGTTGGTCTACCTCACCGATGCGCCAAGTCCCCGGATTTATTCAATCGACGAAAAAAAATTTCTTTCCGACGTCGGTTTCATGAACACCCCGAATTCAAGGACCGAGCAAACGCAATTGCCCGGCCGCGATCGCCGAATCGTTCGGTGGGATCCGCCGATGAAAAAGGGCTTGCCATCCGGCTCGCGCTAGCCGATCGTCGGCAAGCTCCACGAGCAAGCGATTCTGAAAAACCCCACCGGTCAAACCGACCCGCCGAGACTCGGACCAAGGCGAGTCCAGATGCCCTAAGGTATCGACGAGCAACTGGGCGATCGCTCCATGGACCCTATAGGCTATGCAGCCGACACCGATGCCATTTCGCAAGTCCCCGAGCACCCGAGCCAAAACCCCTCGCCCATCGATCTCGTAGAGCGATCCTTGCCGCGCGATCGTAAAACGATACTCTTGGGCATCCTGTCCGATCCGGCCTAGGTTTCTTAACCGATCCGCACCTATATCGATCGCGTAGCGTGTCGCACGATCCTCGAGCATCATCGGTGCGTGCCCCTCGTAATGGCTCACATGGACCAAACCCAACAACGAGCAGATCGCATCCAACCACCGCCCCATGCTGCTGCTCAAGACGCTGTGCTCCTGCGATGTGGCCAGACGGACATAGTCGCATCGCTGAGCCTCAGAGAGCTGCGCCCATGGGGACCGCTGAGCCCAATCGCAACTGGCTCGGACCTCTTCGAACCCAATCCCCGCATCTGTCAGCAGCCCAAGCGCCGATCGCCATGGGTTCCTTGCCGACACGTCTCCCTTGGGCAACCGAAAGGGTCGCAAACGACCTAGTCGGGTCATTTCATGGCCCTCGATGGCTATCAACTCTCCACCCCACACCTCTGCTGGGCCCCCGTATCCGGTCCCGTCGAAGACAAAGCCCAAGAATCGCTCTTCGAGGGCAATACCCAAGTCGAGCGCTAACGCGCCCAAATGGGCTCCATGGTGCTGAATCGCAGTGCAGTGGACCGCTGGACCGTTCCTGGTACCCCTTCGCGAGAGCTTGGCTCCAAGCTGGGTCGTTTGATAACCCGGATGCAAATCGGTCACGATACTTGCAATGTTCGCGTTACTTGCAATGCTCGCTTGGGCGTCCAAGGCACTTTGGACGGATCGCTCTAACCTTGCATAAACCTCGGGATGACTCGCATCGCCCAACGGCTCCATAAGTCGGATCCCTTGGGAATCGCCCATCGCCCAAGCCGCCTTGAGGTCCGCTCCCATCGCGATCGCAGGACGGGCCAAGAGTGGGCTAGAAGCAAGGCTAGCGATTTCCAAACGGCATGGAGCGTTTCCACGTCCAAGTCGCACGGGGATAAGCCCTACGGCAGTATCGCCGACGATGGGATCCTCGAGCGATTGGACGATCGTTCGATTGTGGCTCAAGATACCACCGACGCTATGAGCGAAACGCTCCAAAACTTGGGAATCATCGATGAGCATCGGCTCTGCGGAATCGTTGGCCGAGGTCAGGACCAAAGGACTCTCTAGGGAACTCGTAAGCAGGTACTGCATAGGATTGTTCGGTAACATCACCCCCAAGGAACAATCGAAAGTCGAAACCGATCGGGCCAAGCCGATTTCAGAACCAAGACCACCCGACGGGCCTTCGGCGCGTGCGATCCGTCTGGACACGACGATCGGTCGATGGGCAGCTTGCAACTCGCACATCGCCGCTGCGCTGAGTTCCGTCCATCGACTCGCCTGCTGAAGACTCCCTAGGAGCAACGCAAAGGGCTTGTGCTCGCGGCGCTTGATATGTCGCAAGCGATCGACCGCTTGCTCGTCGGTCGCATCGCACATGAACTGGTATCCGCCGACCCCTTTGACCAACACGACTTGGCCTGCTTGAATGACCTTCAGGAATCGCGCCTGCATCGACTCGACGGCGCCGGGGTGATTGCAAACCCAAGGCTCCGAATCGGGCTCTTTCCAAGTCCATACCGGTCCACACTCAAAGCATCCGATGGTCTGGGCGTGGAATCGCCGATCGGTCGGCTCGGTATATTCCTGTTGGCAACTGCGGCACAGCGGGAAGGACTCTAAGGTCGTTCGCTGGCGATCGAAGGGGGCCGAGCGTTGGATCGAGTATCTCGGACCGCACCGAGTGCAACTGATCAACGGATAAAGAAACCGCCGGTTCGCTCGATCGAACATTTCGCTCAAGCAATCTTGGCAGGGTGCCAAATCGGGCAGCGCATCGCAGAGCGAATCAAGCCGACCTAGGCTCGGTTCGATCCGAAACGATCGGGAGTCCGAGGGAGCCGAATCGACTGGGATTTCGGTGATCCTCCGGTTGTCGATGCGCGCAAGTTCCGGGAGTTGGTCGAGCGTGCAAGCCGCAAACCTTTGGAGTTGATCGCCAGAACCTTGGACCTCGATGCGCACTCCGCTCGGGGTGTTGCAAACGAATCCATGAAGGCCCAGCTCGGTGGCTAGACGCCAGACCCATGGGCGAAAACCTATGCCTTGGACCCGGCCATCGAGATCCATCCTCCAACGCGATAGGCTCATGATCGAATGCGATTGGTTTGTTGCCGCTAAGCGTAGACGGCGACGGGTTTGCCGAGTGCCTCGAGTTTGGGCGAAATGCCTAGCCCAGGGCGATCCGAGGCGGCCATCCGACCGTTGGTCCGTTTGGGAGCTCCATCGGCGATGCTCACGGTGACATAGCTGTTGAAGTCCGTGCTGGTAAAGAGCAGTTCGGTCGGTGTGCTATGGGCAAGGTGGGCGATGGCGGCCGTGACGATGTCGCCACCCCAGGTGTCTTCGAGGGTCATGCCGATCCCCATCGCGACGCAAAGATCGCGGGCTTGGCGGATTTTGGTCAAACCTCCGAACTTGCTGATTTTCAGGTTCACCACATCCATCGCAAGATCTCTGCGGCCTTGGAGGAGCATTTCAAGTCCATCGATGTTTTCATCGAGCACAAAAGGATGGTCGGTTTGACGACGCACCGCGAGGCACTCGTGGTAGGAGGCGCAAGGTTGTTCGATGTAGACATCGAGATTTTTCACCGCGCGACAAACACGGACCGCTTCGTGCTGGGTCCAACCGGTGTTCGCATCGGCCACGAGTCGATCGGTCGGTTCGAGCGCAGCGCGCACGGCACGGATGCGTTCGATGTCGACGTCGGGATCTCCGCCGACTTTGAGTTGGAATCTGCGGTAGCCTTCGGCCCGGTAACCGGCGACCTTGGATGCCATCTGTTCGGGGGATTCTTGGGAGATCGCTCGGTACAAATGAAAATCGGTGCCGTAGCGACCGCCCAGGAGCGTGCAGACGGGCAAGGAAGCGTGCTGGCCGAGCAGGTCCCAACAAGCCACGTCGATCGGAGACTTGACGTAAGGGTGACCTTTGAGAGCCGCGTCCATAGTACGGTTCAGCCGGTCGATCTGAAGTGGGTCTTGACCGATGAGTTGAGGAGCAAGCTCCGCGAGTCCAGCGCGAACGCCCGTTGCGTACGACGGGAGATAGGCGGCTCCCAGCGGACAGGACTCGCCCCACCCGATGAGCCCTTGATCGCTAACGACGGCCACGACCGTCGAGTCGAAGACCGTCACGGATTTTCCACCACTCCATTTGTAGGTCACTTCGTGCAGCGGCAAATCGACTTGGTAGACGCGTATCTCGGAAATCTTCATGGCTGTTTATGGGTTCTTGGTTGCGGATCGATCCAGGAAACTTGTTTACAGAATAGGCTTGGACAATGCAAGGACTCCGACCGGACTAAGCGGGCAGAACCTTGGGATAACGCGTGATAACAGCTAGCAGCAAGCTAGGTGTAGGATTTCGTGCGTTATAATGCGGCCTGTGATCGGAACCTGTGATTGCAGCCAACTTGTTTTTTATTTTATCCCAAGGACCAAAGGCATGTGTGACCAAGACCATTTTGAAGAGGACCTCAAGAAATACTCACGGCGAGATCTTGGCGCGTTGGCTGCGTTGGGGATCGGAGCATCGATCTTGTTTCCTAATGATGCTCAAGCAGCCGATGCCCCAGTTGCCGGCGCCCAAGAGACCGAGTTGCTTGATAAGGAAGTGATGATCAAGACTCCGGATGGGGAGTGCGATGCTTATTTTGTTACCCCTGCGAATCATGCTCATGCAGCCGTTCTCGTATGGCCCGATATTTTTGGACTGCGGCCTGCCTTTCGACAAATGGCCAAACGGCTAGCGAAATCGGGTTACAGCGTCTTGGTGGTCAATCCTTTCTATCGCTCGCAAAAAGCCCCGACAGCTCTCCAAGGAGCCAGTACCCCGATTCAAGAGGTCGTCCCGCTGGCTCGGTCGCTGAATGCGAAAACCCACCAATCCGATGCGGCTGCTTTTGTCGCTTGGCTCGATTCCCAAGAGCAAGTTGACAAGAGCAAGAAGATCGGAACGATCGGCTATTGCATGGGTGGACCGATCGTGATGCGAACCGCAGCAACGGTTCCAGATCGGATCGGAGCGGGCTGCTCGTTCCATGGCGGGGGGCTAGTGACCAAGGAGCCTGAAAGCCCGCACTTGTTGATCCCGAAGATGAAAGCGTCGTTTCTCATTGCGGTAGCAGAAAACGACGATCAGCGCGATCCCGAGTCCAAGAAGGTGCTCAAGGAGGCCTTCGGGCAAGCGAATCTTTCGGCGGAGATTGAAGTCTATGCGGCTGGCCATGGATGGTGCCCACCGGACACCAAGGTGCACAATCAAGAACAAGCCGATAAGGCATGGGCTCGGATGCTGGCCCTTTTTGAAAAATCGCTTGGGTGATCCAAGGACGCAAAGACGCAAAGGTAGTGGATCTCCCGCAGAGATCCGGCTGTTTGGAAGAAGAGAACGCAAAGACGCAAGGGCGCAAAGACGCAAAGGTAGTGGATCTCCCGCAGAGATCCTGGCTGTTCGGGCTATGGCGATTGGAACACCTGGAGGGACCGTCAAGTTTAGATGCGACGAATTGCCACCAAACGATGCTTCAATGCGCTTTTCCAGCAGATTCCAAGGAATCTTGCCGATGAGCCCACCGCCGGTGAGGTTCGGGCATGTTGCCTACCTTTTGTAAATGGCAGGATATCATTACACTTACGTGCATTCGCCTAGTCTGGGGAATCGATCCGTCGATGACGCAGATTGTCCATCAAATTTCCGTGAATCCCCTGGGATTCTGAACAAATACAACCCAAGCCTATGTCCCAAAGATTTCTATTCCCTAGGTGGACGAATAAGTTCTTGGCTTTGCTCGGTTTTTTAATCCTTGCCGGCGGAGCTTATGCAAGCGTTTTGTTTTTGGGAGCAACGAGTCCCGATACGCTCAACACCGGCTACAGACCGCTTCAACCGGTCCCTTTCAGCCACGCTTTGCATGCTGGCGAGCTGAAGATGGATTGCAAGTACTGCCACGGTTCGGTCGACAAAGCGGCTCACTCGGAAATTCCAGCGACCCAAACGTGCATCAACTGCCATAGCCCCAAGACGGTCAACGAAAAGGGCGAGCCCGCTCCCCCGAGCCTGTCGGCTATCCATACTGGGTCGCCGAAGCTCAAGAACCTTCATGAGAGCTGGAGGACGGGCGAATCGGTCGATTGGGTGCGTATTCACCGATTGCCAGACTACGTGTATTTCAATCACTCGGCCCACGTCAACCGTGGCGTATCTTGTGTGACTTGCCACGGCCGGGTCGATCAGATGGAGATCGTGCATCAAGACAAAAATCAATCGATGGCCTGGTGTTTGGATTGTCACCGCAATCCTGAACCCCATCTTCGACCCGTGGATCAAGTTACGAATATGGCTTGGAGTTTGCCCGCTGCTGAGCAGTTGGAATTGGGCAAGAAACTTCGGGCAGAAAACAACATTAACCCTCAAGTGAACTGTGCGGTTTGTCACCGATGAGCCAACCTAGTACCGATAGCCGAACTCAGTATTTCCGTAGCTTAGACGAGCTTCAAAAGACCCCTGAGTTCCAACAATTTCTGGATCGCGAATTCCCCCAAGCCGCTTCGGAGTTTCCCGAGGGCGTATCGCGTCGTCGCTGGTTGCAACTCATGGGAGCCTCGCTCGCCTTGGGCGGGCTCTCAGGGTGTCGCTACAACCGCGAAGAAGTCGGCGCGTTTGTGATGCGTCCTGAAGGACGGATCCCTGGGATTCCTGAATTCTTTGCGACCAACTTTGAATGGGCAGGTCGAGTCGTCCATGCGCTCGTGGCGAATGTCGATGGCCGGCCGCTCAAGGTCGACGGCAACCCCGATCACCCGGCGTATGCAAAGCACCAGCCCAAAGAAGCGGCTGGGAACAAGAAGCTCTCCTCGGCCGGTACGGACGTCTTCACTCAAGGGGCCATTCTTTCGCTCTACGACCAAGACCGAATCGGTGTGGTTCTCAACCGCGAAAAGCCGATGGCAAAGCCGACGATCGTCGACAGTGCAAACGACGACGAACGCCAACAAACTTGGAACGCCCTGTCGACTTACGCTTCACGAAGTGCCAGCACTCTGGGAACAGGCAAGGGGCTAGCGATCTTGATCGAGCCGACGCGAAGTCCAAGCTTCTGGAAAGTGCTGAAGGAAGTTCTCAAGAAGTACCCAGAAGCGACCGTCGTCAAGTACGAGTCGGTCTACAGTGGGAATGTGGGCAAGGCGCTCGATGCCGTCGGTGCTCCCAACTGTTCGATGGTCTATGACTTGGACCAAGCCAAAGTGATCGTCTCTCTTGATTCGGATCTCTTGGGAAGCGATCCTAACGCGGTGCAATACTCCCGCCAGTTCGCTAACCATCGCGATCCGAGCGGCGAGTGGATGAATCGACTGTATTGCGTCGAGGCCCAGTATTCGGTCACTGGTACCATCGCGGATTTCCGCTTGGCTTTGCAATCCTCGCAGATCGATGCGCTGTTGAATCGGATTGAAAAAGCGGTCGATGCTGGCACGATTCTCGAAGACAAAGAAGAAAGCAAGACCTACGATACCCTGGGATCCGACGAGAAGATCGAACGGGTAATCGAGTGCATCGCCAGCGATCTGCTCAGCAACAAAGGTTCTTCAGTCCTGGCCATCGGTTCGCACCATTCGTTGGCCGCCCAGGTCGCAGTCCTTCGCATCAACGCGAAGCTTGGGAACATCGGAAAGACCGTCAAGATCTACCAGAATCCCGAGGACATCAACGGGATCCCATCGATGAAGTTAGACGACTTTGTCGCCGCTGCTCCCAACTACAACCGACTTTGGATCTTGGCTCCGAATCCCGTCTTTACCGCCGCCGGCGATGTCAATCTTGCTGTCGCCATGCAGCAGATCGGGGACGTTGTTTACCTGTCGCAGTACGATGACGAGACGGCTTACTACGCCAACTGGACGGTCCCTGCGAGCCATCCGCTCGAATCCTGGGGAGATGTCAGAGCCCTCGACGGAACTTACAGTATTTGCCAACCGACGATCGCTCCACTGCTCGGCGGTAAAACACCCGCCGAACTGTTGGTGATGCTCGCTGGTCTACCGGTCGAGTCCCTGCCATCGAATGTCGTGATCGCCGAGACGGCCGACAAACTTTTTGGAACCGACACGACCGTACCTAGGACCTCCGAGCAACTGGCGAACCTTCGCAAGATGCGAGAATCGCTCCATGCTGGTTTTGTCGAAGGATCGGAGTCCAAGCAGTTCCAAGGTGAGCTCAAGGCCGATCCGAGGGAACTCCAGTCCAAGGCCCAAAAATCGCAAGACGAATCGGGAGTTGACCTATCGGGACGAAACTATTTGTTGCCCGAAGGAAAGCTTTCGCTGGCTCTGGATCTTGCAAGTATTGAGGTCTTCGTATTGCCCAGCGATACGATCTACGATGGGCGGCTTGCAAACAACGGATGGCTCCAAGAGTGCCCGCACCCGGTCACGAAACTGACTTGGGACAACGCGGCGATCTGCAGTCCTGCGACCGCCAAGGCCTTGGGTCTCAAGCAAGGAGAACTCGTTGCGTTGATCCTCGGGGAGTCGAAGGTCAAGCTTCCGGTGTTCGTCGTTCCAGGCCATGCCGAGGGCTCGTTTACCGCCCACTACGGCTATGGCCACACCAAGCAATTCGGAGGTGCGATCTCCGGAGCGGTCGGAACGGATATGTCGACTTTCCGTCGTTGGAACCAAGCGTCCCTGTATACCGGGGTCTCGGCAAGGCCGACCGGGGAACCTTATCGACTCGCGACGACCCAAGACCACTTCGCATTGGACGACCTGGGGCTTTCGGAGGCAGCCAAGCGGGCCCCTCAGTTGGTTCGCGAAGGAACTTACTTTGAATACAAAGAGGACCCAGCGTTCACCACGGCGATCGTCGAGCACCACTTCGACAACAAGTCGCTTTGGAAGGAGCCCACCGTCGATCAAAATCACAAGTGGGGGATGTCGATCGACTTGAACAAGTGCACGGGTTGCAATTCTTGTGTGGTCGCATGCCAAGCTGAGAACAACGTACCGATCGTCGGAAAAGAGCAAGTCCTACGCGGTCGTGAGATGCATTGGTTGCGGATCGACCGGTACTTCCAAGCCGACGTCAACCCCGCAAAGTCGCAAGCCTCGATCAATAGCCCCTTGGACACCAAGGTCGTTATGCAACCGATGGCTTGTGCCCATTGCGAAACAGCACCGTGCGAACAGGTGTGCCCGGTCGCTGCGACGGTGCACACCGAAGAAGGCATCAACGCGATGGCTTACAACCGTTGCATCGGTACCCGCTACTGTGCGAACAACTGTCCTTACAAAGTTCGCCGTTTCAACTACTTCAACTACAACGACGAGTACGGATATTTCTACGGATGGCAAGACAAGCGAGAGCAAGCAAGCCGCAAGCTTCAGTCGCTGGTCTTGAATCCCGAGGTCACCGTTCGCGGACGTGGTGTCATGGAGAAATGCACCTACTGCATTCAGCGGGTGCAAAACGGCAAGATCTACGCTCGATCGCGAGGCGATGGCAAAGTTCATGACGGGGATATCCGATCGGCTTGCCAAGATGCATGTCCTACCGGCGCGATTGTCTTCGGGGACCTGAACGACAAGAACAGTTTGGTCAGCCAGCAGCATCAGAACTCACGTTCTTATGCAGTTCTTGAAGAGCTAAACATCAAGCCACGAACCTTGTATCTATCGAGAATTCGGAATTTGCCCAAGCGGCTTGCTACCGAGAGCCAAATACGACCGCCGCGTCCTGGACATTCTGGACACGGTGCGCACGGCGGGCATAGCGAAGACCACGGACACGATCACTAAGACATAAACAACCATGGCATCCATAAGCAGTTCCTACAATCCCCGCGAAATCGATAACACAGAAGACATGCCCGGTCGGCGTGCCCCGCTGATCACCGGCAACCAGACTTACACCTCGGTTACCGAGATGGTCTGTCGGGTGGCCGAAGATCCCCAACCGAGACTTTGGTGGATCCTTTTCGGGATGGCTTCGCTGACGGCGTCGATGTTCCTGATGCTCATTGGATTCCTGATCTACAAAGGGGTCGGGATTTGGGGTAACTCCAGCCCGGTGTTCTGGGCTTGGCCTATCGTCAATTTTGTGTTCTGGGTGGGCATTGGCCACGCTGGAACGCTGATCTCCGCGATTTTGTTCCTGTTCCGACAAAACTGGCGGACTAGCATCAACCGAGCCGCCGAGGCGATGACGATCTTCGCGGTTATTTGCGCCGGGATCTACCCAGGAATTCACGTTGGTCGAGCTTGGTTGGCTTTCTGGTTGCTCCCTTACCCGAGTTTGAACTTGTGGATGTGGCCGCAATTCCGAAGCCCTCTTCTTTGGGACGTTTTTGCGGTCGGAACTTATGCATCGACCTCCTTGGTGTTTTGGTACATGGGAATGATTCCCGATTTGGCAACCTACCGAGATCGCAGCAAGTCACCGTTCCGGCGGTTCATCTACGGTCTGTTGTGTTTGGGCTGGACTGGATCATCGAGGCATTGGCTGGTCTATGAAAAGGCCTACACACTTTTGGCTGCATTGGCAGCACCGCTGGTTCTCTCCGTACACACGGTCGTTAGCTTCGACTTCGCCGTCTCGCAACTTCCCGGATGGCATACGACGATTTTCCCGCCGTACTTCGTCGCGGGTGCTATTTTCTCGGGTTTCGCGATGGTCGTTACGCTTCTGGTCCCCATGCGGGCGATCTACAAACTCGAAAATCTTATCACGCTGCGGCACCTGGACAACATGAACAAGATCATCCTCGCAACAGGATCCTTGGTCGGTCTAGCCTACGGAACGGAGTTCTTTATGGCTTGGTATAGTCAAAACCAATACGAGAGCTTCACGTTCATCAACCGTGCCTTTGGTCCCTATTGGTGGGCCTACTGGATTATGGTGACCTGCAACGTTATTTCGCCCCAGTTGTTCTGGTTCAAATGGATGCGTACGAACGTGGTAGCCATGTGGATCGTTTCGATCTTCGTGAACATAGGAATGTGGTTCGAACGTTTCGTGATCACGGTGACCTCACTGAGCCGCGACTTCCTGCCTAGTTCTTGGGGATACTACAGACCGACTTTGTTTGACGGCCTGATGTTTTTCGGAAGCTTTGGCGTGTTTATGACACTGTTTCTTTTGTTCTGTCGCTATCTGCCAACGATCGCGATTTCGGAAGTCAAAGGCGTGATGTCCGCATCGGACCATGCCGGCCACCTGGAAGCCGAGGTTCTTGCGGAGTTGCAGGGCAAGGACCCGAAGCACGCTGGACATGCGCATTGAGCTTTATAAAGAATCCCCTGAATACCATCGCAATCAACGATTGATATGAATAACAACGAACACAACGTCAAATCGAATAAAGAGCCTCGGCCTCCTAAGGCTTGCGGTTGGATGGCGGAATTCGAGAACGAACACGATTTGCTCCATGCGGCCGAGAAGGTTCGGGATGCTGGTTACACCAAGACCGATGCATTCACTCCGTTCCCTGTCCACGGGATCGACCACGCCTTGGGAATCAAACCGACGATTCTCCCGTTCATTGTTCTGTGTGCCGGCCTGACCGGCCTGTGCACAGCACTGCTTATGCAATGGTGGATGAACGGTGTGGACTACAAGTACATCATCTCGGGCAAACCCTTTGGGATCACCCCCGCGTCGATCCCAGTGTCGTTCGAGTTGACGATTCTGTTCTCCGCATTTACTTCTGTGCTGGGAATGTTGGCCCTGAACGGTCTCCCCAAGTTCAGCAACCCGGTCTTTACGAACGCCAAGTTCGATCGTGCGACGAACGACCGGTTCTTTTTGTATGTCGACGCGACGGACAAGTACTACAACCGCGAATCGGTCAAGGAACTGCTCTCGTCGGTCCACGCGAACTCTCTCGATGAGGTTATAGAGGATTCGACCCCTTCGGAATTGCCACGATGGATTCTCCTCGGGGCACTTCTTATCGTGCTCGCCGGCTTGATTCCTGCTGCGATCGTTTTGAATATGCGGGCGAGCTTCAGCGATCTGCCTCGCTGGCACGTCTTTTTCGACATGGACTTTCAGCCCAAGAAGAAACCCCAACAGACCACCACGATCTTCAAGGATGGCCGCACGATGCGACCTCAGGTTCCTGGGACGATTTCGCGTGGACAACTCGATCAACAAGATCCATTTTATCTAGGTTACGATCCCTTGAAGGTGAAGACCACTTCGATCGATGGGGAAAAGCAGATCTACGTTTCGACGGGAGATTCCGTTGCCAACGTGTCTGCAATCAGCCCAGCGGTCCAACCTCCTGCCGGAACTCCAGCATCCGGAACTCCAGCATCCGGAACTCCAGCATCCGGAACTCCAGCATCCGGCGCAACTCCTGCTTTGCCGTTTCTTGAGAAACTTCCGATTGAAGCCAACGAAGAGAACATCAAGCTTGGTAAGGCCAAGTACGAGATCTACTGTTCAGCGTGTCACGGGTACTCAGGATTCGGGGATGGGTTGGTCTCCAAGCGAGCCGCGAGTCTTGCACAAGACACCTGGACGCCGCCAAGTTCCTTGCACCTGGATCGGATCCAGAAACAACCTGTCGGTCAAATCTTCCACACGATCAGTAAGGGACAAGGCAAAATGGCCTCGTACGCTTCCTCGATCACCCCACAAGAGCGATGGTCGATTGTCCTGTACGTCAGAGCGTTGCAACGTTCGAGGAATGCCAACATCGAAGACGTACCGGTCGATCAACGCGGTAGTTTGACCGCACCGGCTCCATCGCAAACCAAATAATCTCCAGCAGTCGAAACAAAGTTATGAGTTCCAAGTACGACTTAGAATCGATCGAGCTACCGGTGACATGGAAACGGCTCAAGCCCATCTTCTTTGCGGCAGGACTGATCCTGCTTGCGGGTGGGGCGTTCTTGAGCCTTTTCGCACGCGGGGCAGACGGTTCGACCGATTCGGCCTTCAAGTTCTTCATGCATTCGTACCTTGCGAATTTCATGTTCGTCATGACGATCGCTTTGGGTGCTTTGTTCTTTATCTTGATCCAATTCGTGTCGAGAGCAGGCTGGAGCACCTCCATCCGCCGGATCGCCGAGTTGATCATGACCACGATCCCTTTTTTGGCCCTGATGTTCATCCCGATCATCGCCATCCTGTTTGCCAACTACAGCGCACCCTATGAATGGAACGTCCCTGCTGAGGTCCATTCGAGCGTGGTCAAGGCCAAGATCGACATCGGCTATTTGACCAAGGAGTGGTTCTCAATCCGTGCCGTGAGCTACTTTGTGCTTTGGATTGCCATGGCCTTTTATTTCTTTGGTCACAGTCGCAAGCAAGACGAAACCGGTGATGTCGAGCACTCCTTGGCCCGTCAAAAATGGGCCGGTCCGTGCATCATGATTTTCGCCCTGTCGGTCAGCTTTGCGGCTTTCGATTGGGTCATGAGCATCGATGCCGACTGGTTCAGCACCATTTTCGGTGTGTATGTCTTCGCTGCCGGGATGATGGCCTTCTTCGCAACGACGATCCTGATCAGCATGGCATTGCAGAATGCTGGCAAGCTACAATCGTTCGTCAACGTCGAGCATTTCCACGACATGGGCAAGTTCATGTTTGGGTTCATCATGTTCTGGTCCTACATCGCCTTTTCGCAGTTGCTCTTGTACTGGTATGGCAACATCCCTGAAGAGACGTTTTGGTACCAAGTCCGCCTACAGGACGGATGGCAATACCTAGCCTACGGCTTGATTCCACTCCACTTCGCGATACCTTTCCTAGGGACTCTCAGTCGCCACGTCCGACGCCACCGATTGGGACTGACCTTCTGGGCCGCTTGGGCGCTTGCCGTTCACTGGCTCGATATGACGTTTTTGGTGATGCCAAACGCGGGCGCACCGAGCTTCATGCCGATCGTTGGGCATCTTCTGGGCGGGATCGGGATGCTACTGGTATTCCTCTCGTTCTTCCTGGTCCGAGCGTCGGATGTGCCTTTGGTACCGATGAAAGATCCTCGACTTCCAGAAGCTTTGACCTACGCAAATCCACTTTTGTAAACTCCATCCGATATCAAGCACGAACATGGCCCGTTACGACGACCTGAACACCAAAATGATTGCCTACTGGGCTGTCTTGAGCATCATTATCCTGGTGGTGCTCCTGCAACTGCTCCAGGCACTTTGCTTCAACATGGTCGCTTGGACCGAGCAAAAGCCAGGACGGGTGGGCTCGGAATTGAAAGTTCCAGAGCAAGTAAAAAGTGATCAACTTAAGTCCTTAGACGGTTATAAGAAAGAACGGATCGTCGACGAGAGTGCACCTCCTCCCGAAAAGGGGCAAGAGCCAGCGAAAAAGGATGTGATCTACATCCCGATCCAACGGGCAGAAGAGATAATCCTCAAGGAATTGTCAGCACAAGGGGCTTAACCGGGTCGATCATGTTGAATCATTTTGCAACCAACGAAATCTGCGGAAAGCCAGCGATGCGGGCCCGTGTGTTGGTCTGCATGTTGATGGCGAGCATGGCTGCGATTTGTCGAGCCGATGCGGTCGGATCAACGGATTCGGGACTTCCGAAAGCCATGCAGGGCGTCGGGATCGAGCAACATCTCGGCGATCTGATTCCTGAGCATTTGGTTTTCAAGAACGCCGCAGGGGAATCGACCTCGATCGGACGCTTGCTCAAACAAGGCAAACCGGTCCTCTTGTCGCTCAATTACAGCAATTGTCCTGGGTTGTGTGTTTCTCAACTCAACGGTTTGGTGCAAGGCTTAAACCAAATGCCGAGCCCTAGTCTGGGTAAAGATTTCTTGATGGTTTCGATAAGCATCGATCCGTCAGAGACCTGCGAGAAAGCCATGGGGACGCAGCGAAAATACTCCCAGGATCTATTTGAGCAACACGACGCCAAGGGTTGGGAGTTTTGGGTTGGCACCGCTGAGAGCATTCGCCAATTGACCCAAGCGGTCGGATTCCAATACACCTACGACGCAAAGCACAAACAATACAACCATCCGTCGGCAGCGATCTTCATTTCCCCGAACGGCAAAATCACTCGCTACGTCTTCGAGATCGGATTCATGCCCAAGACGCTCAAGATGGCGTTTGTTGAAGCCGGCGAGGGTCGGATAGGAACCCCCTTGGACATGATCGCCCTGTGGTGTGTCCATTACGATCCTGATGAAAACAAGTACACCGCAAGTGCTCGGCGGTTGATGTCGCTCGGTGCTGGAGTGTTCGTCGTCGCAGTACTGCTGATCACCGTACCGTATTGGATTTTTTATTCCCATACCAAGTCGCCCATCCAACCCGATTCAATTTCACCAGTAGATCCTAGAGACCAGACATGAGTTTCTTTTTAGCCGACAAAGTCGCTCCCTACGCATGGTTCCCAGAAGGCGCTTCGTCTTTTGCACCACAAGTGGACTTCCTTTTTACGGTCATCCTTTGGATTTGCATCGTGTTTTTTGTACCTATCGTCATTGCGATGGGCTACTTCATGTGGGTGTACCGGGAAAGACCAGGATACAGGGGATCGCCTGAGGCGCTTCACAATACAGCGATTGAAATCACTTGGACTGTCGTTCCGACCATTGTCGTCGTATGGGTCTTCTGGGAAGGAGCCATGGGGTATCTCGACATGGCTAGGATTCCCAAGGGGACTGTGGACGTCAACGTGACGGCCAAGAAATGGCAGTGGGCATTTAAGTACGAAAACGGTGGGGAGCACGAAGTGATTCCCGTGGAAAACTCGTCCGTCACCGAATTGCCTTTGCTGGTGCTCCCAGTCGACCGCGATATCAAGATCATCATGCGGTCCGACGACGTCTTACACAGCTTTTACATCCCTGCGTTCCGTGCGAAGCGTGACGTGGTTCCAGGTCGGTACAACTACATGTGGTTCCACACAACCAAAGAAGGGCTCTACGACCTGTTCTGCACCGAATACTGTGGCGACAATCACAGCCAGATGAACGCCAAGGTGAAAGTCGTATCCCAAGAGGAGTACAAAAAGGCCCTGGAAAAGGCCATCCAAGAGCCAGAAGATCCCCTCGAACGAGGCAAGCTGCTGTACAAGCGTCAGGGCTGTTCGACCTGTCACAATGCAGGAGCCGAAGGTGCCAGCGGGCCTGGTCCGAGCTACAATGGTTCGTGGGGCAAACCCGTTCAACTCGAAAGCGGATCTGAAGTCGCATTCGACGAGAACTACATCCGAGAATCGATCCTCAACCCGCAAGCCAAGGCAAGGAAGGGCTACGGTAAGGCATCACCGATGAATAGCTACGCTGGAAAGCTCAAGGATGATCAGATCGATGCTCTGATAACCTTCATCAAATCCCTGGAAAATGCAAATTCGGCGACCAAGAAGTAGTGCCATTCGGACACAAACGGTCGTCGGAAACAATTAAAACTCCTCCTAAATTAGTGATTGCGGTTCACACCAACACACCTAGGTCAAAACAATGAGTGTAGTAGATCGTCCCATAACGGCACCAGTACACAGCGAAGTGGACAGCTATCCCGAGCATCACTTCCTGAACCATTCCAAGGGCTTCCTGAGCTGGGCACTGACCCTCGACCACAAACGCATCGGATTGATGTACTTGGTCGGAGTCATGTCGTCCTTTGCACTCGGAGGCGCGTTTGCTTTGATGATCCGGATCCATCTTTGGAATTTCAAAGACGGATGGTTGTCGAACCAAACCTACAACCAGGTTTTCACGCTTCACGGCGCGATCATGGTTTTCCTCTTTATCATCCCTAGTGTCCCGGCAGCGTTGGGGAACTTCTTGCTACCGGTCATGCTAGGTACCAAAGACGTCGCATTCCCCAGGTTAAACCTGAGCAGCTTCTACCTTTGGGTCACGGGTTTGATTTTGTTCTTGACGGCTCTCTCGGTAACTGGACTCGATACGGGTTGGACATTTTACACCCCTTACTCGATCGAGACCCAACAGGGTGGTGCCGTTCTGGCTGCGACATTCGGGGTATTCGTCTTGGGCTTTAGTTCGATCTTCACCGGATTGAACTTCATCGTGACGATCAACACCATGCGTCCACCCGGGATGACTTGGTTCCGAATGCCACTGTTCTTGTGGGCAATTTATGCGACTTCCATCATCCAAGTCCTCGCGACACCGGTTTTGGGGATCACTGTGCTATTGCTCTCTGCAGAACGGCTTCTGGGAATCGGTATTTTCGATCCGAAGCTCAACGGGGACCCGGTAACGTTCCAGCACTTCTTCTGGTTCTACTCCCACCCAGCCGTGTACATCATGATCCTCCCGGCGATGGGTATCATCAGCGAATTGATGAGTGTTCACTGCCACAAGGGGATTTTCGGTTACCGAATGATCGCCTATAGCTCGATCGCGATTGCTCTTTTCGGGTTCCTCGTCTGGGGTCACCACATGTTCACCTCCGGCATGGCCGATGTAACAACCATCGTCTTCAGCGCCCTGACGTTCACCGTTTCGATCCCATCGGCGATCAAGGTTTTCAACTGGTTAGGTACGATGTACCAAGGGACAGTGTCACTCAACACGCCGATGCTATATGCCCTCGCGTTCATCTTCTTGTTTACGATCGGTGGATTGACTGGTCTACCTCTTGGTGCTTTGTCGACCGACATGCACTTCCACGACACCTACTTCGTCGTCGCCCACTTTCACTACGTGATGATGGGTGGAACGCTGGTCGCCTTCCTCGGTGGTGTTTTCCACTGGTGGCCGAAGATGACTGGACGAATGTTCAACGACAAACTGGGAATTGTTTCGGCGATTATCGTGTTCGTTGGGTTCAACCTAACGTTCTTGCCTCAGTTCGTCCTTGGATCGCGTGGCATGCCCCGTCGATACGCAACCTACCTCCCTGAGTTCCAACCTTTGCACCAGCTTTCAACGATTGGATCGATCACCCTGGGGTCTGGTTTGCTCTTAGCGTTGATCGTCTTGCTGATGTCCTTGGTCAACGGCAAGAAGGCTCCACGCAACCCGTGGGGTGGTGCAACGCTCGAGTGGATGTGTTCGTCACCGCCCCCACACGATAACTTCTCGTCGGCTCCTACCGTCGGCGATCCTTATGATTTCTCGAACATCGAGTACGATGGTCGAGTTGGCGGTTACGTCAAGCGGACCTAGAATCCCTATCCTTTGAAAATTTCGCACGAATCCATTCCGTTAAAGACTATGACCGCAATCCAAGAGAACCTAGCACACGTCGTCGACGACCACGCAGATCACCATCACGAACACCCAAGTTGGCTAGCTCACCATTTTGATGATGCTGAGCAACAGTACGATTCGGGGAAACTCGGGATGTGGTTATTCTTGGTAACCGAAGTCCTGTTCTTCAGTGGGATGTTTTGCGCGTATGCGTTGTACCGGAACCGCAATCCAGAAGTTTTCGAGTTTTGCAGCTCCTTTTTGAACGAGAAGCTCGGTGCGATCAACACCGGAGTATTGCTTTTCAGTTCTTTGACGATGGCTTGGGCGGTTCGTGCCGCTCAGTTGCGGCAACATCAACTTTTGGTGGGAATGCTCGGTGCGACCTTGGGCTGTGCCGCGATATTCCTCGGAGTCAAAGCCGTCGAGTATTCCCACAAGATGGAAATTGGACTCCTGCCTGGCAAGCTTTACGTTGCACAGCTCGACGGTGCCCACGGGCCTCACAAGGGTTATCTCGAGTTCATTTGCACGGTCCCTGCGATCGTCACTGCACTTTGTGCTTTTTATGCGATCTATGCATTTGCGACCAAGTCTCTTTTCCATCAACGAGTCGCTGGTCCCATGCTTGTAGCCGGCCTTTGCTTTTTCGGTGGAGTGGGACTTGGGCAGTATCTCGAAGCCCAAGAGGAAGCTTCCAAGGGGCATGGAGGACACGCTGCGGGTCACGAACACCACGCGATGGTCGATGGACACGTCGATCACGGATCCCATGAGCACGCAGCGGCTCCCGAATCGGTACATGCCGCCGAGACGAAAACCGCCGCTGAGATTGCCGCCAGTGCAGCGACGGCGATGGGTGGTACCCCGAATGTTTACGTCTCTCCGACCGAGTTGAAAACACCCAATGCCGATGTCAACCAACGCAGCATGGCAGGTCTATTCTTCAGTATTTACTACTGCATGACCGGCGTGCACGCCATCCACATTATCGGTGGGATGATTGTGATCACATGGCTCATCGTCAAAGCGGCCAGGGAGGAATTTCACGAGCAGTATTTTGGGCCTGTCGACAACGTCGGGCTCTACTGGCACTTGGTCGACTTCATCTGGATTTATCTGTTCCCTCTGCTCTACTTGATCACCTAACGGATCACTTCAACTGAAACGGACCGATGGCGGTTGGGAACCAGTTGGAATCCTTACAACATTCGAATCACTACAAGCACTCCGGAATATCATGGCTCAGACGACGACCTCAGAACACAACCACGACGCGCATGCAGGCCATGGTCACCATGAACATGGATTTTCGCATCCGATGCCTATCTGGATGCTTCTTTCGGTGTTCTTTGCGCTTCTATTCCTCACAGGCTTGACGGTTTTTCAGGCTCAATTCGATTTGGGCAACGCGGAAATTTGGGCGTCGTTGACCATCGCCACCATCAAAGCGGCTTTGGTGATTCTATTTTTCATGCACTTGCTTTGGGACAAGCCTCTCAACGCGATCGTGATCCTCGGGAGCTTGATTTTTGTCGCGTTGTTTCTTGGGTTTACTTTGATGGATGCCGAGGGATACCGAGAGAACTTGATCTACAATTCGACGATTGAAGCTTCGCAACCCGTCGTCGTTCCAGTCGATCCCATTACGGGAGCGGCGGTTCCTGCTGTCGCGGCACCATAGACTTGATTCTAACAGATCTGGTATATTGCCGGGGTTGTTCCATCTTCCTCTCCCGGTAAATACAAATGGCGCCAGATAGTAAAGAAATTCAGTTCCTCGAGGGCCGTCAGTCTCGAAGGAAAGAGTTCTACTTCACCGTAAAAGTCGCTTGGGAATTCATTAAGGGCTTTCGGACTCTGCATTTCGTGGGGCCTTGCATCACCATCTTCGGCTCGGCCCGACTCGGCGAGAAGACCCCAGAGTATCAACAAACCGTTGAAATCGCAGGTCAGATCTCCAAGCTTGGGTTTACCATCATGACCGGAGGTGGTCCGGGAATCATGGAGGCCGCCAATCGGGGGGCCAAGGCTGTGGGCGGCCGGAGTGTAGGAGTCAACATCGAGTTGCCTTTCGAGCAGCAACCGAACCCTTATCTCGACAGTTCTGTGGACATTCGGTATTTCTTTGTCCGCAAAGTGCTATTGCTCAAGTACTCTTACGGATTCGTGATCATGCCTGGGGGGTTTGGTACGCTCGATGAATTTTTCGAGACCATCACACTGATCCAGACCAAGAAAATTTCAAAATTTCCGATCGTGATTATGGATCGCGACTACCATACCAAGCTTATGGAGTACGTCGATCACATGGTAGAGCAAGGCACTGTCTCGCCGAGCGACAAGGAGTTGTACTTGTACACCGACTCGATCGACGAGGCGGTCAAGTACATTCACGAGAACACGATTGACGATTTCGAACTGAAGATCGAATCCAAACGATGGAAACCCTTTGGCTGGTTGTTCGAGAGGTCTTAGTCCCAACATTTCCCATCCCAGGAGAACGCATTGTCCGCAATCCGAGTAGGCATTCAGTTAGCAGGTTTGAGGCTTCCGTTGCGACAAGCGCTCGAGACGGCCGCGAGGTTGAAGGCGGAGGTGATTGAGATCGATGCCCGCAACGAGATCCGTCCAGTGGATGTTGCGGGAACCGCGTTGCGGCAACTGCGGAAGTTGCTCGATGATTTGAATCTCAAGGTAGGCGCGGTTCGGTTCGCGACCCACCGAGGTTATGAAACGACCGAAGAGTTGGATCGTCGGATCGAGGGTACCAAAAGCGCGATGAAGCTGGCTTTTGACCTTGGGGCCAACGTGGTCGTCAACAGTGCTGGCCACATCGACACGACTGCCGATTCGCCGTCTCGCGAAATCCTTCGAGGGGTCCTTTCGGACCTTGGGAAATACTCGCATCACGTCGGTGCGATGCTGGCGCTCGAAACCGGGGCAGAGTCTTTGAGTCTCCTCGGAGAGCTGATCGATTCGCTTCCCCAAGCTGGGGTGGGTGTGACGCTTAACCCAGGCAATCTGATCGTCAACGGGTTCGGGCTCGAGGATCTTCCGGCCGTAGCCAAGCATGTCATGTTGGTGCATGCCAAGGACGGATTGCCGGACCGGGCAAGAGGCCGAGGGACTCAGGTTCCGCTGGGGCGAGGGCTCGCGGAATTCCCCCAGATCATCGCTTGCCTTGCGGAACATTCGTACCGAGGCTGCTATATTGTAGAGAGGGACATGGCGAGCGATCCCGTTGCGGAATTTGCAGCCAGCATGAATTTCCTCAGAAGCCTCTAATACCTCTAGGAGAGACACAATGCGACAGGTTGGATTACGATCGATCGGACGTTGGGCAGCGGCGGTGGTCTTGTTCACCTGCGTTGCAAGCTCCGTTGGTTTTTACGTTCAAAGGCCGGTCCAAGCTCAAGACGGCTCCAAGGGGCTCAAGGACGGCATCAAGCCTCCGATCGAGGAATTCGAGAAGTACCTTTCGAATTCGGTTCTGTCAGGTTCGTTTACGATGGACGGACAACCTCTGAACAAGCTCGAAGAGGAGCGATACGAAATCAAAAGTGCCAAGAAGCTCGAGGGGGATGACAACCTTTGGGAGATCAAGACACGCATCAAGTATGGAAACAAGGATTTGACCGTACCGGTGGTGGTCAACCTCGAATGGGTTGGTCGAACACCCATGATCGTTTTGGACTCCGTGACCATCCCAGGTATGGGAACTTTCTCGGCGCGGGTTGTTTTCCACGACCGAAAATACGCAGGAACATGGAAGCATGACAATGTCGGCGGGCATCTGTTTGGGCGGGTCGAACCGGCCGCAGATGCGTCGAAACCCTGATGTTTAGCCAGTTTGCCCCAAAATAGAACCATCCCTTCAACCTCTCCACAGAACTCTCCGCAGAGAAACCAATGAAACTCTCACGACGCACGATTCATTTTTTCCTTGTTGCAAGCGCTGGATTTGCCATGTGGTCCCAAGCGGCATGCGACGTTGTACTTGCAGAAGAGAATGCTTTAGCAACCCCTATGGCTATCGAGAAGAAACCTTTTGGAAACACCACCGATGGCAAGGCCGTCACCTTATTCCAACTGACCAATGATGCGGGGAACGTCGTCGAATTGATCGATTACGGCGCGATCGTCGTTTCGATCCAGGTGCCCGACAAGAATGGCAAGAAAACCAACGTGACCGCAGGATTCAGCAGCATCGATGGTTACCTTCAACGGCACCCATACTTTGGGGCAACCGTTGGCCGCTTCTGCAATCGAATCGCCAAGGGCAAGTTCACGCTCGATGGTAAAACCTACAGTTTGGCGACCAACAACGGACCGAATCATCTTCACGGTGGAGAGATTGGTTTTGACAAACGGATGTGGCAAGTCGCCGAGGTCAAAACCGACAGCTCGGTGGGTCTGAAGTTCACTTATGTCAGCCCTGATGGGGAAGAAGGCTATCCTGGAACACTCACGACGGTCGCAGAGTACCGATGGGACAACAACAACTGTTTGACCCTCGACCTGAGTGCAACGACGGACAAATCGACCGTCTTGAACTTGACCAACCATGCGTATTTCAATCTTGGGGGTGCAGGATCAGGCACCATCCACAACCATGAACTCGTGCTCTCGTGCGACCAGTACCTTCCTGTCGATGAAAACATGATTCCGACGGGAGCCACAGCAGATGTCAAAGGCACAGCGTTGGATTTCACGACAGCCCGCAAGATCGGTGAGCGCATCGGACAGTTGACCTCGACCAACGGCTATGATCATTGTTTTGTGGTTCGTGGAGCAGCAGGCCAGATGCGTGCTGCGGCCAAGGTGGTCGATCCTGCCAGTGGCCGCACCATGGAAATCAAGACAACACAACCTGGGGTGCAGTTGTACACCGGCAATTTTCTCGATGGTGGAGTTGGAAATGCTGGTTACAAGACGCATGAGGCGTTCTGTTTAGAGACCCAACACTATCCCGACGCCCCAAACCAACCGTCGTTTCCAACGACAGTGCTCAAGCCGACCGAGAAGTTCCATCAGGTCACGACCTTTACCTTCGGCGTTACGAAATAAGCAGAGTCGTAGGACTTTCTATAGAATCCCAAACACGGGTCTTTCTTTGACCCGTAGGGAGCCATGGTATTGGAGTCCGCCGATTCGCCAGGAAGATCGCTCTATCTGTTGGGAATCGATCCTTTTTGAAGTGTCCGACTGGACGCTACCACGAAGTCCAAAGAAGGTTTCGCGATGTGCAGGCGAGGATTCGCCGGAATGTTCTACGCTTAAGACGCCAACAAGTTGCCTTAGGGACGGATTTCGTGTTGACTTTGGTCTGGAATGTTGCGATAAATATCACGTCTGATTCGCAGTTGATGCAGCGTTTTCTTGAGATGAATCCAAGTCCCCTCTACGGCGACTTCTGTTCTTGTTGGGATTCGGTTAGCTGTTGGTTGGAGAAGAGGAAGCTTCGCGGTTTCAACTGGGACGGTGGTTCCAGTCGGCGATCTTTCGACATGTTTTTCTGATTCACTCTCACTATCGTACGGACTTTGGGTTCACGGCGATGTTATCGCCCTACTGGGGAGTCCCGTGCTGATTTGATGTTGGATGTGTGGATCGGATAGGAGTTTTGGTATGACAAATATTTTTGTGGGCAATCTATCCTTTCGCGCTACGGAAGCTGAACTTCGGGATGCATTTTCCCAATACGGAGATGTCAGCAAGGTTAGCATCGTCATGGATCGTGAAACCGGCCGTTCACGCGGCTTTGCATTCGTTGAAATGGGCAACCCAAACGAAGCTAGCGCAGCGATTCAAGCGCTCAACCAATCGATGATCGGCGACCGCACTATCTCGTGCAATGAAGCACGCGAACGCGAAAGCCGTCCATCAGGCGGTGGTGGTGGCGGTTACGGCGGCGGTGGCCGCAGCAGCGGTGGCGGCGGTTACGGCGATCGACGAGAGCAATCGTCTCGCGGACCGCGAAACTAAAGCAATCCGACAACAGTCCCGCATTGCGGGATGAAAATCATTCTTCGAGCCAACGTTCCAACGGAACGTTGGCTCTTTGCATTCACCCTTCGAGGAACTAGTTCGGTGGCTACGGCGACAGGTGGCTACCGGCTTCTTACGTAGCCATCCGCTGCCAAGCGGTGGTAGCGGTGCGAGTAAAACCTCCACCGTCTGGCGACAGGTGGCTACGGCTCTTCGTAGCCATCCGCTCCCAAGCGGTGGTAGCGGTGCGAGTAAAGCCTCCACCGTCTGGCGACAGGTGGCTACCGGCGACAGGTGGCTACCGGCTTCTTACGCAGCCATCCGCTGCCAAGCGGTGGTAGTCGCGATAACAACCTCCACCG
>QWPJ01000040.1 GCA_003671195.1 Planctomycetota bacterium | reverse complement strand
ATTCGATCCCTATCCCCTCAACGATATCGGACCGAGCGTCGTCGGTGGCCGCCCCCCCGGCTTCTTCAACCCCCTTGCCGAACCTCGCCGAAACGAACTCATGGGAAGAACGCCGACCTACGGCGCTAGCCCCGCGACTCGCTAATCCCAGCCCATTGGCCGCGCAGGTGCAGCGCAGACTCCATCGCCGCCTGCGGTGTCGGACCCAGGACCGTCAAATGACCCATCTTGCGACCAACCCTCGCGTGGGTCTTGCCGTACAAATGCAAATGAGCATTTTCTTGCCTCAACGCCGCCGACCAATCCGGTGCCCGGCCATCGTTCCACAAATCCCCGAGCAGATTGACCATCGCCGCCGGTCGGCACTCCGAGACGGCCCCCAAAGGCAAATTGCAAACCGCTCGTACTTGCTGCTCGAACTGACTGACCGCACTGGCCTCGATCGTCAAATGCCCTGAGTTGTGGGGCCTAGGTGCAAGCTCATTGACCATCAACGCTCCATCGCGGTCGACAAACATCTCGACGCAAACCAATCCCTCAAGCCCTAACGATTCGGCAATCGCGCTTGCAATCTCAACGGCCTTCGACTCGACCCTCACCAACTCCCCCAAGGCCGGCACACTCGTGATGTCCAGGATGTGGTTCCTATGCCGATTGGTGAACATGGGATAAGCCTCGACTTGTCCCGACGGATTCCTAGCCACCAAAACCGATACCTCAGCCTGATACTCGATCCACTTCTCGGCGATCAAAGGCTCGGGCCCCAAGACTTCCAGGGCATCATTCCCCTGAGCCGCATTGCTGACCCGAAGCTGACCCTTGCCATCATACCCTCCTGAAGCGGTCTTGATGACCATCGGCCAACCGAGCAACTCGGCCGCGTGCAACACATCGCTGTAACTGCGGACCTCACAAAACGGCGTGACCGGGATCCCAAAATCCCTCAGCGTGGTTTTCTCCTTCAACCGATTTTGTGCGACCGCCAAGACATTCTCACCTGGTCGGACCGGGACATACATCGAAGCGGTTTCAATGGCCACCAAAGGAATATTCTCGAACTCCAAGGTCGCCACATCGATCCGCTTGGCAAAGGCAGCGACGGCCTCGATGTCGGTGTAATCCCCAACAATCGATTCGCGGACCACCTGTGCCGCTGGACTCTCGGCCTCATCGGTGAAAACCACCACTTGGTAGCCCATGCGCTGGGCTGCATGACAGAACATTCGCCCGAGTTGCCCCCCGCCAAAGACTCCAATGGTCCCACCGGGCTCAATCCCCTTGTTGCTTTTGCTACTCATCGTTTGCTACTCATCGTTGCAGTTTTCCTCCGAACCTGTCTAGGTCGCATGTCTAGGAAGCCTCGATCAAGTGTCACGCGGTGCGATATCATCTAGCACACCCTGGGTCTGCTGCTGCGCGTACTCCTGGAGCTTGATCGACAGTGGAGCATCATGCAAGGCTAAAATTCGCACGGCCAGCAGGCCCGCATTCTTGGCGCCCGATGCGCCGATCGCAAGAGTCCCGACAGGGATCCCTCCGGGCATCTGCACAATGCTCAAGAGCGAATCGAGTCCGGATAAGGCTTTGCTCTGAATCGGTACACCCAGTACCGGCAAGGAAGTGCTCGATGCGACCATCCCAGGCAAATGCGCTGCTCCCCCTGCCCCAGCGATGAGGACCTGCAAGCCTCGATCCGAAGCCCTCTGCGCATACTCGAACATCCATTGCGGGGTCCTGTGCGCCGATACGATCCATCGCTCGTGCTCGACTCCAAAATTCTCAAGAATCGCACAAGCCTCTCGCATCGTCGGCCAGTCGCTCTGGGAACCCATGATCACTCCGACCCGTGCTGTCGTCTTACCTAGCAATTTCTCCACGCGACCTACCCCCACCCTTGATGCAACTCTTTTGCCTGCTTGTGCGTTCGACTCTCGACTCGACCATGTCGCAATCAATGATCCGGCGAAATCATCGATGGACCATCACCGACAGTCTTCTCGTACTTGCCGTCCCCCGACTTAACATACTTGGTAAAGCCATGCTTGGCCAATTTGTTATCGCTGATCGAATTTTTCATCGCTCCATCCGACCACATCCCACCGATCGAGGTCCTTGCTGGGATCCGTCGGATCCGAACCCCTGTCTCGGGATGCTTATCCAAAACTGGATCGCTCATGTTTTGGAAGAACTCGAACTCCTCCGGCTCCTGGCCTTCCTCACAAATCGATTCATAAACGTAGATCGGCATACATCACCTAAAAACGCCTTTTTCCGAAAGCCAACTCACTACTCTCATCCTAAACACTGAATTCCCTTTGGGCTATAGCCGAACCCAAACTAGACTCCGATGGGTCGTTAAAGTCGTTGCGTTCGTCGAAACCGATAAACTTTTTGCGATCTTCACCCCCGCCCAGCTCCCTTCGGGGATACCCAGAAGCCCACCGCGAACCACACTGGCATCACGATCCAACATCGAATTCTCCAAAAGACATTCCCACCAATGCATCTTACGAACCGAAACCCAATGATGTCCGCTTCGCGATTTCTAAAGCCTCTCAAAGCCAAACCCTGGGTGCTGATCCTCGGATTCTCGATCCTTGGGCCTTCGACCCTCTGGCCATCGAACCTTTGGGCTCAAAAAACGGACACCAAACCCGATGTAGGCATCACGGAAAACAAAGTCAACGACTTCCTGGTAACCAACGCTCGCATCACCGTCGAACCAGGTGTCGTGATCGACCAAGGCTCCCTGTGGATCCAGGACGGGAAAATCGTCGCCGTCGGGACTTCGCTCCGAGCCAACGAAGGACTCCGTGTCATCGACCTCAAAGGCAAGTCGATCTCTCCGGGATGGATCGATGCAGGGCTGGAAACCGACCTTCCAGAATTCGCGCCCAACCAAGGATCTCCGCATTGGAATCCCGAGATCACTCCCCAGCGATCCGTAGCCAATTCCGTCGAAACTCTCGCCAATCTACAGAAGCTCCGACGCGCCGGTATCACCACAGCCCTGTTTGCTCCCAAAGAAGGTATCCTCAAAGGAACCAGCGCAGCGGCGATGACAGCCGATGCTCCACTGGCCGCAAATCTAATCCGCGCCGATGTCGCCATGCACGTGCGACTGACCGTCTCACGCAGCGGTGGACGAAACAGCTATCCATCGAGTCCCATGGGCGCTGTGGCCCTGGCACGCCAAACATTCCTCGATTCCCAGTGGTACGACTCGGCCCTGCGCGCCCATCTTGGAGCACCCGATTCGCTCAAGCCCGAAACCAACGCAGCACTCGAAGCGATCCAAAAACATATCCAGGCCGCAAAGCCCTTCATCTTCGATACGTTCAACGAACAATACGTCCTCCGCGCTGATTCCTTCGCCAAAGAATTCGGACTCAAAGCCCTCCTCAAAGGAACCGGTCAAGAATACCAACTCCTCGAACCTATCGCCAAAACCGGCCGCACCATCATCCTCCCAGTCAATTTCCCAAAACCGCCCAACGTCTCAACCCTCGACGCTGCCCTCGAGACCGAACTCGAAGAACTCATGCACTGGGAACTCGCCCCAGAAAACCCAGCCCGCCTCGATCGCGCCGGTGTCCCCTTTGTCCTTACCTCAAGCGGACTGAGCGATCCTGCCGAATGGCTCCCGCAGATCCGTAAAGCCATCGCTCGGGGGTTGGATCCAAACAAAGCCCTCGCTGCCCTGACAACCAAACCCGCCGAACTGCTCGGCATCGCCGACCAAGTCGGCAAATTACGACCAGGGCTCTGGGCGAACTTCATCGTCTCCAATGGCGATCTGTTCGCCGAGGACTCACGCATCGAAGAAGTTTGGGTGCGAGGTACTCCTCCGGCAAACTCCTTCAAAAATGATCAGGATATCAGCGGACTCTGGGATATCGCCATCCTCGATGTCCGATCCCCCACCAACCCAAAACCCTCCTTCGAACCGTTCCAGCTCTCGATCAAAGACTCCACCAAAAAAATCGCAGCTTCGATCCTCTTGCCTCCTGCTCCTGCTCCTGCTCCTGCTCCTGCTCCGGCTGCTGCTCCTGTTGCCGAGCCTGCTGCTGCCGAGCCTGCTGCTGCTGAGCCTGCTGCTGAGCCCGCTGCTGCAGAAAGCAAACCCAAATCCGATACCAAACCCCAAGCGACCGAAGAAAAACTCCAATCTCCTCGCTGGGCCGAATTGACCCTTACGGCCAGCCTCAAAGCCAAAGCACTTGTAACCAAACCGACCAACGCAGAACCTCCCCAAACGGCTCCTTCGGGGGTCGCACTGCTCTCCATGGCCCTGCTGGCCGCCGCAGACGCCCCACCAACTCTCTTGGGCTCGATCCGACTGGCCGATGGGACCGAACTGATCGTCCGAGGAACCCGCTCAGCCTCCCAACCCGAACCGAATCGAGAATCAGAAGCCAAGAAGGCACCCAAACAAGGCAGCGACAAAGAAAAGGCGAACCCAATCCTCTCGACCCTTCGCTATCCGTTTGCCTCTCTGGGATTCGAATCGACCCCCGAACAACCCAACTTGCTGGTTATCCAAAATACAACCATCTGGACCTGTGGCCCCCAAGGAATCCTTCGCGATGCGGACATGATCGTTCGGCAAGGAAAAATCGAAGCCATCGGCATCGATCTTCAAGTACCCGTCGGTGCTACCCTCATCGATGGTTCCCAATTCGAAATCAGCCCAGGTCTCATCGACTGCCACTCCCACATGGCGACCGATAGCGGTGTCAACGAAGGAACCCAGGCCGTAACGGCCGAAGTTCGTATCGGTGACTTTATCAATGCCGAAGACGTCACGCTCTACCGACAGCTCGCCGGTGGCCTGACGACCGCCAATATCCTTCACGGTTCGGCCAATCCCATCGGTGGGCAAAATCAAGTCATCAAACTCCGATGGGGACACGCTTACGAAGACCTTAAGTTCCAATCGGCCCCGGCCGGCATCAAGTTCGCATTGGGGGAAAACGTCAAGCAGAGCAACTGGACCGATGTGAACCGAACACGCTATCCGCAATCGAGGATGGGAGTCGAACAGATCTTCCGAAGCCGATTCCTGGCCGCCAAAGAATACGACCGCGACTGGAAAGCTTGGTCGGCCTCCCACAAAGGACTCCCTCCCCGCAGGGACCTTGAGCTCGAAGCCATCGCTGAAATCCTCAATGGTCAAAGGTGGATCCATTGCCACAGCTATCGCCAAGACGAGATCCTAGCACTGATTCGCGTGTGCGATGAATTCGGCGTCAAGATCGGATCGCTCCAACACATTCTCGAAGGCTACAAAGTGGCCGATGCGATCGCCAAGCACGGTGCAACTGCTTCGACCTTCTCGGACTGGTGGGCCTATAAACTCGAAGTCTACGACGCGATTCCCCACAACGGTGCTCTGATGCATAACCAAGGAATCGTCGTGTCGTTTAACTCCGATGACGCCGAACTCGGTCGGCACATGAACCACGAAGCAGCCAAAGCCGTCAAGTACGGAGGACTCGATCCTCACTCCGCCTTGCAGTTTGTAACCCTGAACCCTGCCAAGCAGTTGCGGATCGACAAGAGCGTCGGCTCGCTGGAAATCGGCAAGGACGCCGACTTTGTCCTCTGGAATGGCTCTCCCCTTTCGGTCCGCGCACGCTGCGAACAAACCTGGATCGATGGCCGTAAATACTTCGATCGCCAACTCGATGCCCAAATGCGGATCCGAGACGGCCAACTCCATCGCCAATTGGTTCAGAAGGTTCTCGATAGCGGTGAAACCGCAGGGGAACGCAGCTCCCTTGCCGACGACCCATCGAGACTCTGGCCAAGCCACGATGAATACTGCCATCACCACCACGACGAAAACGAAGCGCATGAGCATCGATAAACCACAGTCTCGCCATTCCGGTTCTTCAGCAATTACCGTGGGTAAGAATCGTTATTTTCGGTCGCACTCGTACTCGTACTCGTACTCAATGAAATGGTACTCGTACTCGAAAGGTCTCTCCGGGACGGATCCGGTCAATGTTCCGACTGCCAATGTTCTCAAATGCTTTCAAAATGTTGTTCAATGCTAATCGATTCACGCAGTCGAGTCCGAGTACGAATACCGTCCGCCGCGGCGGACTGAGTACGAAAAAGCATGAAACCAGCGATTGCCCAATAAATCAACTAAATAGTCTCCAAACCATACCTACCACCATGAACTTCATGACTCGTATCCAAAACTGGCTCAGAGCCACCCCTCGCATCGCAGGACTACTAGCACTCTGGAGCCTCCACTCGCTCGGGTCGTTGGCCTCAGACCAAATTCCAGGCGCTCGGCAGTCCAAACCGATCCTGATCCAAAACGCGATCGTCCATACCGTCTCGAATGGAACTCTGGTCAACCATTGCCTTCTGATCAAAGAAGGAAAGATCGCTCAGATTCTTCCAGTGATCCCCGCCGAAGATGGTTTCGAGGTCATCGACGCCCAGGGCAAACACCTCTACCCCGGACTCTTCGATTCGCTCTCCTACATGGGACTCGTCGAAATCGATTCGATCAACGCCTCGGTCGACAACGCCGAAACCGGTAGCGTCAATCCCAACGTAAGGGCCAACGCTGCCTTCAACCCTGACTCCGAAGCGATCCCGGTGGCCAGAGCCAATGGCGTGCTGTTCTCACTGATCAGCCCGACCGGCGGACTAATCTCAGGCCGATCGGCCGTCATGCAACTCGATGGCTGGACCTGGGAGGACATGACCGTCCGATCCGATGCGACGATGACCGCGCAATGGCCACGCTTCGGGAATCCTTCAGGCCGAGCACGAGGCGGACGGGGGCCCCGAGACGCCGAAGCGAGCGAAGGCGAATCGACCGACCGACTCGCACCGGTCTACGAAATCCTGCGCGAAACGCGTGCCTACGCACAAGCCAAAGCGTCGGACCCGAATTTGAACATCGATCTGCGCCTCGAAGCGATGATACCCGTCATCGAGCGCAAAACCCCAATGATGATCGTGGCGAACAGTAGCAAACAGATCCAAACGGCAGTCGCCTTCTGCCAACAACAAGGACTCAAAATGATCCTTTTCGGAGGTGCCGACGCGATGCACTGCGCCGATTTGCTCAAAGAGGCGAATGTCCCCGTGGTCCTCTCGGCGGTCTATCGGCTCCCAGTCCGACGCGATGCGGCTTATGATTCGATGTACGCGCTGCCAGGCGAGCTCCAAGCTCGAGGAATTCGCTTCAGCATCGCAAGCGACGGGAGATTCGGTTCTGCAAATGTTCGCAACCTGCCTTACCATGCCGCAGCAGCTTGCGGGTTTGGACTCGATCCGGAAACCGCGTTGCGATCGATCACTCTGGCTCCGGCTGAGATCTTCGGAGTCGCAGATCGGATCGGATCGATCCAGGTCGGCAAAGAAGCTTCCTTGTTCCTCGCCGATGGCGATATCCTAGAGACAGCAACCCAGGTTGAAAAAGCGTGGATCCAAGGTCGCAAAGTCGATCTGAGCAGCCGACATACCGATTTGTACGGCAAGTACAAAACCAAGTACGAGCAACTCAAGAACTAAATCCGAGCAGATCAACCGACGATTTCAGCCGACTCGATCAAGACCGCATCGACGGGCACATCTCCGTGCCCGTTTTTGTTGGAGGTTTTGACCACACGAATCTCCTCGACCACGTCGGTCCCAGCAGTGACCTTGCCAAAGACGCAGTAGCCGACGCCATCTCTGGAGTTGGCTTTGTCGAGAAAGTCGTTGTCGGTCGCATTGATGAAGAATTGACTCGTTGCGCTGTCGGCGACATTCGTACGTGCCATGGCGATCGTGTACTTCTTGTTGCTAAGCCCGTTGGACGATTCATTGACAATCGGTGCCAAGGTTTTCTTTTGAGACATATCGGGAGTGAAACCACCACCTTGAATCATGAAGTTGGGAATCACACGGTGGAAGATGGTTCCATTGTAGTGCCCCGATCGGACGTAGCTCAGGAAGTTCTCAACGGTCTTAGGGGCCGCTTGTGCATCGAGTTCAAGGGTGATGCTGCCTTTGCTCGTCTTGATCAAAACGCTCGTGGGTTTGGTGCTCATGGTGGGAACCTTTCGTGAAATAGGAATCTTGAAATAGCAATCGTGAATCAGCTGAATTTTTCGGTTGGCTAGAGCCAGCAAAGAGCGTTTGGACCTCTTAGTCCTGGGTGTGCAATCCACATTCGGTTTTCCCCGTTCCGCTCCATCGACCTGCACGCTCGTCCTCCCCGAGGGAGACAGCGCGGGTGCATGGCCAGCATCCGATGCTGGTGTAGCCTTGGTCGTGGAGGGGATTGTAAGGAATATTCTTATCGAGGATCCGGTCCCAGACTTGTTTTTTGGTCCAATTCGCAAGCGGGCTTACTTTGACAAGATGGAACTTCTTGTCCCACCCGACAATCGCAGCCTTGGCGCGATCCGGAGATTGGTCTCGACGGATGGCGCTTGCCCAGGCGAGTTTTCCAACCGCAACTTTCTGGAGCACACTGAGCTTTCGATCGCCGCAGCAACGGCTCGGGTCGGACTTGTAAACCGGTCCGCCATGGAGCTTCTCATAGTCGATGACGGTCAACTCGGGTCGCATCAACTCAACTTCGATTCCATAACGCTCGGCGACTTGGTCGCGAAGTTTGAGCGTTTCAGGAAACTGGTATCCAGTATCGAGATTGAAGACATGGCATTTTGGATCGATCCTCGAGAGCATTTCGAGAATGACCATCCCCTCAGGGCCAAAAGCCGTCGCCATGGTAAAGCGATCTCGGTAGCGAGCCAGCGCCCAGGCGAGAATCGCTTCTGGCTCGGACTGCTCAAAGGAATTGCTGAATTCCTGCAGCTCGGCTAGATACTCTGAGGTTGGCTCTTCCTTGCTATCCATGCCTAGGGCACTCGATGCGACGCCTCGAAATCGGCTCGCTCCTTTGGAGATTTCTGTGTAAAACTGATAGGAATGATAGTCGCTGGGGCTCGGGGGTCAAGAATCCCCAATCAGGTACCGGGGCCAACGACAAGGGAAACTTTTGAGAAGCCAGTACGATGCCAATTTACGAGTTTTACTGCCCACCGTGCCATACCATTTACAGTTTTTTGTCCCGACGTATGCAGGTCCCAAGCACCGCATCGTGCCCGAAATGCGGATGCAGAAAACTTGAGAAAAAAGTCTCACGCTTCGCAATCTCCAAAGGCTTGCTCGAAAACAGCCAGGGCGATCCCTCCGACCCTTTTGCCAACATCGATGAGTCGAAGATCGAGCAACTCATGAGCGAGATGGCTCCGAGCATGCAGGACGACGGCGGCCAAGAAGATCCCAAACAGATGGCCCACCTGATGAAGCGGATGTTCGAACTCACCGGCGGGGAACCCACCGGTGCGATGCTCGAAGCGATCAAGCGGATGGAAGCCGGTGAGGATCCCGACTCAATCGATGAAGAACTCGGACCGGCCATCGATGAGCAACCCGATCCGTTCTCCTCGGCGGGCAGCGCACCGTCGAGCAAATCAACCGCCAGCAAACGGCTCGCGGTACGAAGGTTGCTCCAAGCCCCAAAGGTCGACCCCGAACTCTATGAACTCGAGCAATAGCCTCCAGAGTTGGCCCAACGGCTCCGCCCGACGCGCAAGCGGCGGCGTCTTGCAGTGTAGAGCCATTGTCCCCAATGGCTCTACAACGACGCGCAAGCGGCGGTGTCTTACGGTTGTTCGACTGTTTTGTCTTACTGGCTGCGGTGGCTTTAGGTTCCGATCGATTGGGGACAATCGATCTACCATAACGACGCGCAAGCGTCGGCCTCTTACAGTGTAGAGCCATTGTCCCCAATGGCTCTACAACGACGCGCAAGCGTCGGCGTCTTACGGTTGTTCGGCTGTTTTGCCAGTCTCATGATCAGACAGAAAACTGGTACCTTTATCTCGCCCAAGGATTTCCAACAAACCCGACAGACGATCAGATAGCATTACTTGATTTTGTCCGCGTGGCCTGCTTGGCCAAATGCGACCATTCGCGCAACACAAACCTCTTTCATCGCAGTGCGAGCAGGCTTGAGGTAATCCCGCGGATCGAACTTCTCCGGGCTTTCAGCCAAGACTTTTCGGATCGCCCCGGTGATAGCCAGTCGGCAATCGGTATCGACGTTGATCTTCCTGACACCGCTCTTGATCCCGCGTTGGATTTCCTCAACCGGCACCCCCCAAGTCTGCTTGATGCTCCCACCGTACTTGTTGATGATGTCCTGGAGTTCCTGAGGAACCGACGAGCTACCGTGCATGACCAAATGGGTGTTGGGGACCATCTTGTGGATCGCTTCGATCCTCGACATGGCGAGGACTTCACCGTCGGGTTTGCGAGTGAACTTGTAAGCACCATGGCTCGTACCGATCGCCACGGCCAGTGCATCGACCCCGGTCTCTTGAACAAATCGCTTGGCTTCCTCGGGGTCCGTCAGCAGTTGGTCATGGCTCAGTTGCCCTTCGGCACCGTGTCCGTCCTCGGCCTCTCCGTGCCCGGATTCCAAGGAGCCCAAGCACCCGAGTTCGCCTTCGACCGAAACACCCTTGGCATGCGCCAGTTGAACCACGCGTCGGGTAACAGCGACATTGTATTCGTAGTCGGCCGGGGTTTTTCCATCCTCTTTGAGCGAGCCGTCCATCATGACCGAAGTAAATCCGTTTTCGATCGCCGAGAGGCAGGTCTCAGGGGAGTTGCCGTGATCTTGGTGCATCACCACAGGGATGTTCGGGTAGAGTTCCACGGCCGCGAGCATCAGATGCCGAAGGTAGGCGTCTTGCGAATAGGAACGAGCCCCCCGGGACGCTTGGATAATCACCGGCGAATTGGTCTCCTTGGCCGCCTCCATGATCGACTGGATTTGCTCCATGTTGTTGACGTTAAACGCAGCCACGCCGTAATGATTTTCAGCGGCGTGATCCAAGACCTTGCGAAGAGGTACCAAAGCCATATCAGGGCTCCCGATGGAGGAATTTTAAACGGACGAAACGAATGGAGAGTTTCCAGCGAAAAACCAGCCTAACGACTTGTGGTCTATCGCACCAGATCGGATAGGATTATGTTGACTCAGTCCCGTTTCTTCAATGCGTAAAGTGACCAAGAGCCCATGCAGATCATTCAACGGAGTCGGGGCGATGGATGAATACCAGCCCGTTAGAAAATCGGTAACCGGACTTAACCCCGTCGATAATTTCCTCAGCGGCAGTTGGGAAGCACTCGGAGCAGGAGCCCCGGTTCTAGTCGCCTTGGCCCAATTGTGCAGCCAAGCGATGGTGGTAAGAATACCCCATAACACAACCCTTGCGGAAGGATTGTTGCCCGAAGCCAAAGCGGTCTTGGTCGCGGCCCGAAAACGCGGTGTCATCGAAGTCCGAGGCGTCAATACCGCCTTCGATCCGGCGGCCCGTTTGCTGGCCGTCTACGTCGAGATCGATGAGAGCCAAACCATCGCATTTCGGGACCCCGAACGCCCGGAAATCACCGTTTTGTTTTTGGAAGGTTTTCGGCAACTTTGCGAACTCGGACTGGTCATGCATCATCTGCATCGCGATTTTTCCCTGACCGCTCTGGGTTTCGAATTAGCAAGATCGATTTCGCAAGAAGAGGTGCAGCCATGGCTGGAAAAAGGGACCGAGTTTGGCCTGCACGATTGACCCCATGGCTGATCCTGCTGATCGGTTTAGGTCTTTTCGTCACCTTGGGAATTCGACAGATGATCAAAATCTTGCTCATCGATAGACCCGTCGTTTCGATCCAGGCCCAAAACGGGCCAGGCGATGCAAGCGGGCCAGTCACTCCACCTGAGACTCCCCGAGACTCTCACCCATTGGACGAGGTGTTGAGCTTGGCGAACACCATGATGCAAACGCATCGGCTCGAACATCAAACGTATCGGGCAATGATTCGAAAACGCGAACGGATCGGCAAACAACTCGGACCCGAATCGAGAATGGCCATCAAACTTCGATACCGAGAACCGCAGACCGACGATGGCCTACGAGCCATCGATGTGTACTTGAAGTTCCTCGAACCTAAGTCGCTCTCGGGCCGCGAGGTGATCTGGCGACAAGGGATCCACGACGACCTGATGGTGGTCCATGAATCGGGCCTGCTGAACATCACACGCGTGGAATTATCGCCAACGAGTCGCTTGGCCATGCTCGGTAACCGGTATCCGATCAGCCAGATCGGCATCGAACGATTGCTTGCAAAACTCCTAGCCAAAGGGAATCGCGATCGGGGATTGGGGGATTGCAAAGTCAACCTGACCGAACCGGTAGAGGTTGCAGGGCGAGCCTGCAAGCGGATCGAAGTATGCCATCCGGACCGCGAAGTGAGCGTGGGTGACCAAACCTTCGAGCATGAATTTCACAAGGCGATCATCGATATCGATCTGGAGTTTGGGATCCCGATACGATATGCCAGTTATATGTGGCCAGAAGTCTCCGGTGGGGATCCTGTGCTCGACGAGGAATTCGTCTATGAAAACCTCGAGCTCGATGTGGCTCTGGAAGACCAGGATTTCGACCCCGACAATCCAGCCTACAATTATCCCTAGAGTTTCCGAGTCGTTTCCGACGGATCACAACATGCCGAATTCCATCGAATTCATGGACTGCCAGGGATGTGGCAAACGGGTGCGAACCACTGCCCAACGATGCCATCATTGCAGTCGAGAATTCCAACCCGAGTTGCTCGAGAGTCCTCGTGAGATTCGCGAAGAGGAGGATTTCGACTACGAAGATTTTCTCGAACGGGAATTCGGACACAAACCACGCCACCGCCCTAGAGCCTGGTGGTGGTATGTCGCTTGGGTCGTCCTTGCCGTGATGATCTTGGGGATCGCATTCGATACTCTGCGATTGATTCCAACTCAAAACCCTTAGCGAGATCTCTCCCACGCTCATGTCCAATCAAGGTTGTTTGGAGTCAGTTGCTGCGGAACCTAGATGATGCGTGCCGGCTTAAGTATTCGCTAAAAGATCCCAACAACCGCTTGGCCCCCCTCCGCCCCCGGGATTTGACGGGGGAGTAAGAGGCGAGGAATTTGAACGCAAAGGTGCAAAGGCGCAAAGGCGCAAAGAAAACCCCGAAGTGGAAAAAATTCGAGGATTGTCCCCTGGTTCGGCGATTTCCCATGAGGAGATCATGCGGTCCACTGGCGGACCGGAGGACAGTAAAGAGAACCAGAGCATTTCACTCTGTGGCCTCTGTGCCTCTGTGTTTCCCTGCTTTTTCTTTGGAGGAAGAGATTCTTCTGGAGTGGGTCCGATCCCTATGGCCCCTTACAGGGTTCCGGGAAACGAGACGGTAACGCCCGATCCGAGCGCGTAGAGGACGCTTGCAGGTTGGACCTCTTTGAGAAAACCGAACTCCTCCCCGTAAACGCTCGCGAAGTCGACGTCGATCTGATACTGACTGACCTGGCAACTGATCCATTGCGGATGCTCCACACGGTACTCCCTAGTCCGAGTGCGGCCTTTGGAATACCCCCAGTAATGCTCGGTGATGAATTCCCCCAACGAGCCACCGGTGGGGAGCTCAAGCGGCAGATCGATTTGTGCGGCGATGCGGTTCTCAAGTCGTTCTCCCCAGCGGTATTCGACCCTCTGAAGAGGCCCCGAATCCACCTCGGCAGGCTCGAAGCGATGGCTCAACGATGTGGCGACATAGTTTTCCTCGAACAGCGTGTTGGCGATCATCGTGATCGCCCGTTTCGGGACAATCTCCCGAACAAAGGTCACGGCCCGAAGGCTCGTGTCTCGTTGCGGTACCACGTAGAAGCGAAGATTCACTTCTTCGAATCGACGATGGAACGGGATCGGTATCCCCAAAACTCGCGTTTGATCGAACAGAAAACCTACAAGACTGACAAAACACTGCCCCTGGAAAAAATCCAATCGAGTCTTGGCCGGCACCAAGGGCTCGAGCAACGAGGGCTCGACGGCGTAATTTGCAAGTATCAGATGCTTCCAATGCGCAGATAAAAACTTCATCGCAACCCCTGCTAAACCCTTGGAATTCAAGAACCCCAGACCTTGTGCCCTCCGAATTCCTTGTGGAAACCGGCCCGAACACCCAAAACCCGTTCGATCGGTTTCAGTATACTTAACCCCGTTACTTGTGTTGCCACTGGACTTGTCGAGCCACGGGCGGATTGGATGTTTTTAGAAAACGCGATCGAATGCTCAACGCCCCACTCAATTCCGATTCGAATCCATCGGTCAGCGTCGTTGGTTTGGGACTCATGGGTACGGCGATCACCGAGCGACTTTTGGATGCGGGCGTTAAGACCTTCGTTTGGAACCGTACCCGAGAAAAAGTAGACCACTTGATCGCCCAAGGTGCGACTTGGACGGATCGCCCGATGGCCGAGTCCCCTCGGGTGATCCTGAGTCTCTACTCAAGCGATATTGTCGGTGAGGTTTTGGCCCGTTGGAAGCACGACCTTGTCGGCCCGAAGATCCTCATCGACACGACCACCGGCGACCCTCAGGCGAGTATCGGCTTTGCATCGGCGTTAGAATCGCAAGGTGTAGCCTATCTTGAAGCTCCGATTTCCGGTTCGAGCGAACAGACCAGGAAGGGGCTCGCGACGCTGATCGCATCGGGGAATCGCCAAGTCTTTGACTCCTGCAGCGACCTTTGGGATATCCTCGGCACAAAGAGATTTTATGTAGGGCCATCAGGCTCTGCGGCGAGGATGAAACTCGTGACCAATTTGGTGTTGGGATTGAACCGGGCGGCGTTGGCCGAAGGTCTCGCATTGGCCGAATCGATGGACATCGATCTTGCAAATGCCCTGGAGGTTCTCCGAGGTAGCGGCGCATATTCGCTTCAAATGGATACCAAGGGAGGCAAGATGGTCGCAGGGGACTACGCGCCCCAGGCCCGTCTATCGCAGCACCTCAAAGACGTGCGATTGATGCTCCAAAGCGCCGAGGGATCCGAGTTGGCATTGCCGTTGACCCAAGCGCACCGAAGACTCCTGGAGTTGGCCGAATCGCTTGGCTTGGGTGAACACGACAACAGCGCAGTCTTCGAGGCGATCCGCCCGAGGAGGACTCGATGAACAGACCAGTTCTCGAATTGTCCGCTCCGATACGTTGGCTGGTTCTCGCCTCGGCGAGCCTTGGGCTTCTCTTCGACGGGATTGAACTGGGCCTGATGCCCGTAGCCTCCTTGTCGGTTTCCCAAAGTTTATTGGCCGAAGGATACACCAAAGGGCTTGGAGCCGAATGGTTCGCATGGTTTACCGCTTCGTTGATGTTGGGGGCTGCCATCGGCGGGATCGCACTGGGGAATCTCGGGGATCGCATCGGGCGAACCAAGGCCATGGGGATCAGCATCTTGTTCTATTCGGTCTTCGCGTTTCTCGGGGCGTGGGCCAAGACACAAGAGCAGATGCTCCTGCTTCGATTCCTTGTCGGTTTGGGGGTCGGTGGGATGTGGCCCAACGGCATGGCACTGGTTGCCGAATGCTGGCCCTCGGCATCGAGGGCCTGGGTCGCCGGGGTCATGAGCGCCGGGCTCAATGCTGGGGTCTTGTTGATCTCACAACTCACCCGACTTTCTCCGATCACCCCCGATTCATGGCGGTGGCTTTTTCTGCTTGCCGGCATACCGGGATTGCTAGGGCTCTTTGTACTGTGGGTCCTTCCAGAGTCCCCGACTTGGCTTGCGAAACAAATCGACTCAAGGGAGTCCCCAGGGCTGCCGAGCGGGTCTGGGGGAGAACCGACATCTTTGTTTTCCGAGAGCCTCTGGAGGACGACCGTCCTAGCGATGGTCCTTTCAGCGATCCCCTTAGTTTCGGCTTGGTCGGCCAGCAAGTGGATGATCCCTTGGGCCGATTTACTGGCCGGTCCGAGCGATCCGAGCTACAAATCGGTGACCCAGGGTTGGTGGGCTCTGGGCGCGACGATCGGAAGTTTTCTCGGTGCTCAAATCGCCATCCGTATGGGTCCGAGACGAAGCTATCTTTGGATCAGTTTCGGCTCGATCGTCTCGACCCTGGGCATGTTTCTAGCGACGGGTCCATTGCAGTCAGGATTTCATCCGACGGTGTTTGTCCAAGGGCTCTTGTCGACCCTCTTCTTCGGATGGCTTGCGGTGTATCTACCGGTTCTCTTTCCGACGAATGTTCGAGCATCCGGATGCGGGTTGGCATACAACGTCGGGCGGTTTGCAACGGCCCTCGGCGTTTTCGTGGCCGGGAGTCTTCTGCCTTGGTTTGATAACAGCTATCCGAAGATCGGAGCGACCTGTGCGTTGCTTTACGGTTTAGGCTTGATTGCCGCTTGGTTCATCCCCAGGAAGCTTTAAGGCCCACTTCCCAGGGGATAACCTTTCGAAGGTTCGACGAACCTTATTTGTTTTTAAGGCCTTCGATCATTTTCATGACCCCTGGGCGTTGTTCGTCGATCGTTTTCTTTGGGCCGGTCATTTTGACGAAGACCAATTCGCCCCCCTCGAGTTCGAGGATCACTCCGATCATGGCATGGTTTTCCATCTTCTTGACCGGGCCGGGAGCAAATGGGCCACCTCCCATCGAATCCTTGAAGGTACCTTGGAGCTCGACGATGTGCGCGGTGGTCTTTTGGACCGTTTTCTTCTCAATCTTTGCATCCGCTTTGGAGAGACCCTCGAACTGTCCGATCCAGCGAGTGATGTTCGCATCGATTCCACCGGTCGCACCCATGACCGTGACCCGAGCGGTCTGATCGCCTTCGGCCGGTGCACGGAATTCATACTGAACAATATTGGACTTCGGTGGAACGGTCTTCCAGCTCTCTGGTTTCTCGACGGTGACTTTACCACCGGCGAAGCTCAGCGTTTCAGCTTTTGCGGCAGCCTCCTGGGCCATGGCAGTGCCGATCAGGCCTACCGATGGGAACCCTAATGCGCCGAAGGCAATCGATAGGGTGGTAGCAGCCAGAGAGTTCCTTTGAAAAATACGCATCGCGATGCTCCGTGGGTTGGAAATTGGGGGCTAAAAACCGGCTTGAGAATGTTACACTATATGCGGGCAGTTGCACTCTACAAGCCCATGGACAGGACCGAATTTGGAACTTGGAAAGGCCGTGAGAAAACCCCATGGATTACCGTTCGCAGACGATCGACGCGTCTTTGCTGGAGGATTTAACCGAGATCTTGCGACTGGCGATTCGCGAGGACTTGGACCGAAGCGTCGACTTGACCACCATGGCAATCGTCCCGCCGGGGGTCACGGGCTCGGCCGCCCTGATCTCTCGGAGCCACGGCATGGCAGCAGGAATCGACTTGATCGACGAGATGCTCGAAGAACTCGATGCAAAGATCCACTGGGACCAACGCGTCGGAGACGGCCAGTGCATCGAGCCGGGCCAGGTCTTGTCGGTTCTCAGCGGCGATGCGAGGGATTTGCTGACCTGCGAGCGCACGATTCTCAACGTCATCTGTCGACTCAGCGGGGTCGCTTCGCTGACCCATCGGTATGTCCAAGCCGTCGCGGGGAGCTCGGCACGGGTCTACGACACTCGCAAGACCACACCAGGCTGGCGTCGTCTAGAGAAGTACGCCGTTCGATGCGGAGGGGGCCATAACCACCGACTCGGCCTCTACGACGGGATCTTGATCAAGGACAATCATCTTGCCTGCAGGGCTGCTGCCAACGGGGAGTTATTGGATCCTGGCCAAGCCGTCGCGCTTGCCAAAGCCTTCGTAGCTGCCGGCTCGGTCAAATTCGCGAATCCGCCGATGATAGAAATCGAGATCGACCGTATCGGCCAATTGGAGTCGGCCCTGGCGGCCCGCCCAAACATTGTTCTGCTCGACAACATGAGTTGCGATCTGCTCCGCGAAGCGGTCGCGATTCGAGATCGGCTCGCACCCGAGGTCGAGCTCGAGGCCTCGGGCGGTGTGAATCTCTCGACCATAGGTGGCATTGCCGCTACCGGGGTCAACCGCATCAGTGTCGGGGCCTTGACCCACTCGGCACCAGTCCACGACATCGGACTGGATTGGAAGATCGGCTAGTGAGGCGCGGCGCCTCGAATTTCTAAACAACCCAGGAATCGCATCCATGAACAATCATCGATTTGACCACAAAAAATTCCGAGTCAAGGAAGCAGAGACGCTGCAACTGTCCAAGATCGCCACGAAAGCTGGCGATGAGCTCGAGGGCAAGAACCAAGGGCTCGACGCCTTAGAGAAGGATCTGGCCCAGCTTCAAGAGGCCCAAGAACGCCTCTTTGCAAGCGGCCAGCGATCGCTCCTGGTGATCTTGCAAGGGATGGATACCTCAGGCAAAGACGGAATCATTCGGCATGTTTTTCGCGGATTGAATCCCCAAGGATGCCGGGTGATCGGTTTCCGAGCGCCCAACAGCGAGGAAATCGGCCACCATTTCCTCTGGAGGCCCATGCGTTACCTACCCCCAAAGGGTCTTGTTTCGATCTTCAATCGCTCCTACTACGAAGAAGTCCTAGTCGTTCGCGTCCATCCGAAGTTTCTCGATGCACAGAATCTGATGCCTTACAAGAAACTATCGGAACTTTGGAAACGACGCTTCGAAGAGATCCGCATGTTCGAACGGACCCTTGTCGAAAGCGGAACGAGCGTCTTGAAGTTCTACCTGCACATCTCCCGCGACGAGCAGCGCAAACGCCTTCTCGAACGTCTTGAGACCCCGGATAAAAACTGGAAGTTCAACGCAGGGGACTTGCAAGAACGCAAGCTTTGGAAGGAGTACGAGGAGGCCTTCGAGGAAGCTCTCCCTGCGACGTCGACCAAGCAAGCACCTTGGTATGTCATTCCCGCCGATGACAAATGGTATGCCAGGGCCGCCGTCGCGGATTTGATCGCCGGCCACCTAGACAACCTGGACCTTGCGTACCCGAAGGTCAGCCCCGAAGAGCTCTCCAAGTACGCTAGCTACATCGAAGAGCTCAAGAAGGAGTAGCAACCGATGATCGATTTTGTGCGTGAGCCAATCGACTTGAATCGAGTCTCAAACTTCTGCAACATGGATCGCGTCGGTGCGGTTTCTCTGTTTGTCGGCATCACCCGACGCTTTACCGGAGATGTCCAAACCGAATGCCTCGAATACGAAGCTTATGAATCGATGGCCGTTCAAAAAATGATCGAGTTGATCGCGATCGCAAGCCAGCAATTTCGCATCGAACGCGTCGCCTTCGTTCATCGCTTGGGCAAAGTCCACGTAGGTGAAACGAGTATGGTCGTGGCTGTCGGGTCGGCCCATAGAGCCAGCGCGATCGAGGCCTGCGCATGGCTCGTCGAGCGCATCAAAGCTGAAGTTCCAATTTGGAAGAAAGAGCACTACCCCCAAGGTTCCTCGCAATGGATCCATCCTGAGTAACTCGTTGGTGCATCGCCTCGGATTTCGTCGTACTCGTACTCGTACTCGTACTCAGTGAAACGGTACTCGTACTCGATGGCTGTTCGAAACTGCGGCGATGCCGCTCGTGGAGCGAGGCGGTTTAGTGGAAATTGGGGACAAATTGGCCGGATTGCTATACTCGATCGAATCGAGTACGAGTACGAGT
>QWPJ01000088.1 GCA_003671195.1 Planctomycetota bacterium | reverse complement strand
ATAGCGAGGAGAAAAAGGGGCCAAAACGCTCTTCGCGGCGCTCTGTTCTTGGCGAATTCTAAGAAGGTATGTATAAAAGGCGATCTTATCGACCAAGTACCCCTCGAAATATTGCTCGTCGGAAAGGCCATGCGATGGCGGAATCCAAGAAAAAACCGGATGCGGCTTCCAAAGTGGAGAACCTATTTGACCTCGACCTTGTCGGTCGGTTGGTCGAGTTGATGAAGCTGCATCAATTGGGCGAGATCGATCTTCAGCAAGACGACCAGCGGATACGGCTCTGCAGTGCGCATGGGGCTGGGGTGATTGCTCCGACGGTTTATGCGTCTGGAGCAGGGGGGGGATCGAGTGCGCCTACGGTGGCCTCTGGTCCATCGTCGGCAGCACCTTCGGACGCCGATGCGGCACACATTGTGGTGTTGAAATCGCCGATGGTCGGAACGTTTTACTCGAAGCCCAATCCGACCTCCAAGGACTTCATCGACGTCGGTTCGACGGTTCAAAACGACACGGTCGTGTGCATTATCGAGGCGATGAAGGTTTTCAACGAAATCCCCGCTGAAATGCGGGGCAAGGTCGTGCAGGTTTTGGCCCGCAATGAGGAAGCCGTCGACGTGGGCAGACCCCTCTTTAAGATCGATACTCGAGGCTAAGGCGCTCTATGTTCAGTCGCGTACTTGTCGCCAACCGTGGCGAAATCGCTCTGCGTGTGATTCGAGCTTGCAAAGAACTCGGTATCGAAACCGTAGCGATTTTCAGCGAAGCGGATCGAGGCTCGCAGTACCTCGAACTGGCCGACCAAGCCTTTTGTGTCGGGTCAGCCAAGTCGATGGATAGTTATCTCAGGATCGATCGTGTGATTGCCGCAGCCGAGTTGGGCAAGGCCGACGCGATCCATCCTGGCTATGGTTTTCTGGCGGAAAATGCGCATTTCAACGAAGTTTGCCGCAGTTGCAATTTTGAGTTCATCGGTCCGAGTCCTGAGGCTATGGAGAAGCTTGGCGATAAAAATACCGCCAGGGAGATGGCGATCGCCGCGGGGGTCCCGGTCGTCCCGGGCAGTGATGGACTGATTGAAAGCGAGGAGGACGCGATCCGGTCGGCTCGCAAGATTGGTTTTCCGGTTTTGATCAAGGCCACCGCAGGGGGTGGGGGCAAAGGGATGCGGGTCGCCGTCGACGAAGCTTCGTTGCAAAACGCGGTCGCCCAAGCGCAGACAGAGGCTAAGGCGGCCTTTGGGAACCCTGGGGTTTATCTCGAGCGTTACATCGATCGGCCTCGGCACGTCGAGGTCCAGATCATCGCAGACCAACACGGCAATGTTGTGCATCTTCATGAGCGAGATTGTTCGGTCCAGCGTCGGCATCAGAAACTCATCGAGGAGAGCCCATCGCCCCGGCTTCCCGAAGCGACGCGAAAAGCCATGTGCGACGCGGCGGTTCGGATGGTCAAGCAAGCGAATTATCACAATGCAGCGACGGTAGAGTTCATCGTCGATCAGCAAGACGATTTCTACTTCATCGAAGTCAACGCTCGAATCCAGGTCGAGCATCCGGTGAGCGAAATGATTTCGGGTGTCGACTTGATCAAAACGCAGATCCTCGTCGCCGCAGGCCAAAAGCTCCCCTTTACTCAAAGCGAGATCAAACCCCGAGGGGCCGCTATTGAGTGTCGGATCAACGCTGAGGATCCCGATCGCAATTTCCAGCCTTGTCCTGGTAAGATCCAAACGATGTATCTTCCTGGCGGCTTTGGCGTGCGGGTCGACTCCCATGCGCATGCGGGTTACACCGTCCCGCCTCATTACGATTCGATGATTGCCAAGATCATCGTGCATCGCGAGACGCGTGACGAAGCCATCGCGACGATGCAACGGGCGTTGAGCGAACTGCGCATCAGTGGAATCAAGACCACGGCTGACTTTCACAAGACCGTATTGGCTCAGGCTGAGTTTGTCCAAGGGACCGTCGATACCAAGTGGGTCGAGCGGGTCCTGCTCCCTCGGCTTCAGAACAAGTAATCGGCTGGGCATGGATTCTGCAAGCGACCTGTGGCTCTGCTTGGCGGTAGCCATGGTTGCTTGGCTTTATTCGAGCGTCGGACATGCAGGGGCTTCTGGATACATCGCTTTGATGACGCTCTCGGGGATGGCACCTGAGCGGATCAAGCCACTGGCGTTGCTATTGAATATTTTGGTTGCAACGATCGCGTCGATTCAGTTCTATCGAGCCGGTCATTTTTCCTGGAATCTGTTTTGGCCCATTGCGCTATTGGCACCTCCGATGGCATTCCTCGGAGGCTACTACAGGTTGCCCTTGGAGTGGTTCAAGATCCTCCTTGGAGTCGTCTTGGCCGCTTCGGCACTGTGGCTCTTGAGTCCGATCAAGCACGAGGAAAAGGTGGTCGAAGCGCCGAAGCCTTTTGCGATTGGGCTTGGAGCCTGCTTGGGTTTTTTGAGTGGATTGACAGGGACCGGCGGCGGGATTTATTTAACGCCGCTGCTATTGTTTTTCGGTTGGGCCAAGACCAAGACCGCTTCGGCAGTGTCGGCGGTTTTCATTGGAGTCAATTCGATCGCAGGGCTTGCCGGGGTGGTCAGTTCCGGCTCGCCGATGCCGCGGGGGTGGGTTTGGCTAGCGGTGGCAGTGGTTATCGGGGGGGGCATCGGTGCGACGCTCGGAAGTTTCCGATTTCCGGTGGGTTTGGCCAGGATCTTGTTGTCGATGGTCATGAGCATTGCAGCGGCGAAACTGCTATTGGGTTGATAGGCATTTGTGCAACTTGCAGCGATCATTGCATGGAGTACACTTGACGGCCTGTGCACGGGTGTGGTTTCGGCAACGGTTCTTTGACTTTCGAGCTATGAATAATTCCATTCGCTTGATAGGGGTCATGCCTCGGTTGCTTGCCATCGAGTCGGTAACTTCGATGGTAGTCTGTTTGCTCATAGCGGTAGCTTCTGGGCATGGCCGCATTGCGGCGCAGGAAGTTACCTCGCAGGGTATTACCTCGCAGGGTATTACCTCGCAGGGTATTACCGCGCAGATCGACCAGCGGATCGCATTGGGCTATAGCAAAGCATCGATCGTTCCGGCTGAGAATTGCACCGACGAGCAGTTTATTCGTCGTTTGTATCTGGATATCGCCGGTAGGATTCCAACGCTTGGCGAGCGAGAGTCTTTTCTTTTGGATCAATCTGGGAGCAAAAGGCTCGAGTGGATCGACCGGTTGCTTGCAAGCGAGGACTACGTAGAGAATTTTGCCGACACGTTCGATACGTTATTGATGGGCCGAGCAACTCGCGGCAAGATCGGTGAGAGAAAGAATCACTGGCGACCTTATTTGGAGGAAGTGTTTCGCAGCAACCGACCGTGGGATCAGGTTGCCCGAGAGATCCTTTTGGCAAGGCCACAGAGTCCGGAGCAGTCGGGAGCGGTTTGGTTTCTCTATGAGCGCAACGACAATGCCCAAGCGATCGCCGAGGCGGTCGCACCGGCATTTTTTGGGATTCGGATCGATTGCGCGCAGTGCCACGATCACATGGTCGCTACCGAGATCCACCAGGAGCACTATTGGGGGTTGGTCGCTTTCTTCAATCGCAGCAAGAATACCAAGACCAACGCTGGACCGAGGCTCAGCGAATCGGCGATTGGAGGGTTTTCGGATTTTGCGAATATTTACGGTTCTAGCTATCCGAACTTGCTGACGTTTTACGAATCCAAGACGATCGATGAGCCGCGACCGGAGAAAGACGCCAAGCAAGAAGATAGTCAGGAATTGTATGTGCCGGCGGCGGATCCGGCAGATCCGAGGATTCCCAAGTTTTCGCGGCGAGAGAAGTTTGTTGAGGAGATCCTCAATGGTCATCCGCGATTTGCTAAAGCCTTCGTCAATCGCATTTGGGCGATGCTCATGGGCCGTGGAATCGTGCATCCTTATGATCAGATGGACTCGGTTCATCCCCCTTCGGATGCGGAGTTGCTCGATGGGTTAGCCAAGGAGTTTGTCGATTCGGGGTATAACATCCGAGGATTGGTTCGAGGTATTCTCGCGAGTCGTCCTTATCAACTCGGTTCGCTTCGCCCGGCCGGTGCTGAGGATCCCTCGAGGTTTGCTTGGGCACTTGAGCGGCCGCTGACGGCCGAGCAGCTTGGTCGATCGCTTCAGATCGCGCTTTTTCAGAAAGCCGACGAGGATCATGCATGCATCGGCGATCTTCGGGATCGGATGCCCGAGGTGTTACCCGAGACGGTCGTCACGGATGTCGGTGACGCGTTGTTTTTGACGAACAATCCCAACGTGCAACAGATGATTCTCGAAGCGAGCAAGCAGGACGCATTGGTAGGCAGGTTGGCTTCGAGAGAGGAGCCTAGGGATGCTATCGACGAGATGTTCCTTGCGATTCTCGGTCGATCCGCTGAGGAAAGTGAGAGTCAAGCTGTGCTCGAGTTTGTTCAGGCACGGCTAGCGAATCGGCCTTTGGCCGAGAGGATTTCGGTTTGGCAAAGTGCTGTATGGGCGGTCTTAACCTCTGCGGAATTCCGTTTTAATCACTAGGGAGCTAGGCCAGTGGTCCGACGAGAAGATTGTGGTAGTCCGGAGCATCAGGCCCATCGGCGGTTGTTTCTACAAGGATCGATGGCCGCCGGGGTTGCATCGGTAGCGAGTTTCAACGGGCTTTTTTCGATCCCTACGCTGGCACAGGAGACCAAGAAGCGGGGTAAGAAGTGCATTTTGCTTTGGCTCTGCGGAGCGCCCAGTCAGTTTGAGACGTGGGATCCGAAGCCAGGGACGATCACCGGGGGGCCTTTTGGATCGATTGCCACTTCGTTGCCGGGAATACGGATCAGTTCGTTGATGCCTCGGTGTGCGACGATCATGGACAAGCTTGGGGTGATTCGCTCGATGAGTACCGAGCCGAGCGAGCATTTCCAGGGGATCGACGTATTGACTAGGGGCGAGGCACCACGTCCACCCTTTACGCGTCCGATTTTAGGATCGGTCGTGGCCGAGAGGCTCGGACAGCTCGACAGTCCGGTGCCTCAGTTTGTCTTGCTGGATCCTTGTCCGGAGGGCAACGAGTTCAAGTCGTTCAAGGCGGGGAATTGGGCTGGTTGGCTTGGTGCCGAGTATGGCCCGGTGCGTTCGGGTGGAGAGTATGCGATTGCGGATATTTTACGTCCGGAGTCGATCGATGGGGTCGACCACGAGGACCGCGAGGCGTTGCGAAGTTTTCTCAGTCGCAAGTACCAGAACGATCAGCGGAGCCAAGCGGCGGCTGGCTACAATGCGGCGTTTGATCGAGTTCGAGGGCTCATGAGTTGTGCACCCCTTTTTGATCTTGATACGCTTCCTGTGGCCGATCGGGAGCGATATGGACCGGGTGCCTTTGCGCAGCATGCGCTTCAGGCTCGCCACTTGATCGAGAACGGTTCGACGTTTGTGATGGTTGCCAACGGGATGCCTTGGGACAACCATGTGTTTCAGCACGAGATGCATCAGATGCTCGTGCCTGAAATGGATAATGTCCTGTTTCAGTTGGTGACCGATTTAGAGCAGCGGGGGATGCTTGAAGATACGCTTGTGATCGCCATGGGTGAGTTTGGCCGGACCCCTTGGCTCAACGAGGCACGGGGGCGCGATCATTACTCGAAGGCTTGGAGTATGGCGATGGCGGGTGGAGGGATTCGCGGAGGGGTGGTCGTCGGGGGTACCGACCCGATGGGCTTTGAGGTGACTGACAACGCGATCGACAATCGCCGTTTGTTTGCGACGATTTTCAAGGCGCTTGGGATCGATGCCAAGGAGCAGTATGATTTGCCGGACTTACCGACGTTCCACCGAGTCGAGGGGAATGTGCAGCCTATCGAAGAACTTTTGATCGGCTGATCGATCGGAACTTTTGGAGCGATGATGCAAAAGACACTCACACGGATCCACGATTTCAAGCTTCCGACGGCGATTCTTGGGGCCTGCTTGCTCGGGGACCAAAACGAGATGGTCGCTGCTTGCATGGATGGCATCTACCGTGTCGAACTTGCTACCAAGGCGCATCGGCGTGTTGCGGAGCATGAGAGTTACGTCAGTTCCGCAGTGTATCTACCCGAGTCTCGGGTGTTTGTCACGGGTGGATACGACGGCAAGCTCAAGTGGTTTTCGGCGCAGGACAATGCGTTGATTCGCGAGCAAAAGGTTCATTCTTTTTGGTCATGGGACTTGGCCGCGAGCGCCGACGGGCGTTGGTTGGCAAGTGTCACCGGGCAGTACTTGGCGGGCGACTACAAGTACGCACCGGCGAAGGAGACGGAGCCTTCGGTCAAGATCCTCGACGCGTCTGATGGCCGCGTCGTTTACAGTCTACCGCATACACCTTCGGTGCAATCGGTGGTTTTCAGTCACGATAGCCAATGGGTTGCGGCTGGGAACCTGATGGGTCAAGTTCGGGTTTGGGAGGTGGCAAGCGGCGTCGAGGTCGGCGGATTTGAAACCAAGGATTTCACCAGTTGGGGGATCATCAAGAGCCACTGCTATCTCGGTGGGATTTTCGCCATGGAGTTTACTCCGGGCAATCAGGAGTTGATCGTTTGCGGGATGGGGGATATGCGGGACCCCATGGCGGGCAATGGCAAGCAGTTATGGCAGCGCTGGAATTGGAAAGAGTCCAAGCTAGTTTCGCAAACGCTTGATAAGCAATCTGGCGAGGGGCTTATGGAAGCGCTTTGCATGCATCCGGCGCACGAGAGTTTTGTCATGGGGGGACGATTGCGAGGTGGGGACTGGAATGGAGCTCTTTTCGATCTAGCTAGCGGAGAGCGCATCGGGACGATCAAGTCGGGATACCGTATCACCGAGTTTCTTTTTAATGAGCGAGGTGAATTGATTGTTGTTGGAGGCCAAGGCCAACCGGGCAAGAACGATCAGGGGAAATTTTCTGATTTTGGTCGTGTTGAAGTGTACGAGATCAAGAGTTAATTCGGGAATCAATAAGAGAGATCGAAGGAAGTCCGGCTAGCTTTCTATGTCCACAACAGCAGCACGGATTGTCGGTTTCGATTGGCTTCGAGTTCTAGCGCTTTTGCTCGTGACGGTCTTTCATGGACTGGTTCTTTTGGATCTTAAAAGCTGGACTCAGATAGCCGGCATGAGCATGGGATCCTTGGGTGTTTCGCTTTTTCTTGCGCTCAGTGGAGCTTTGATTGGAAGGGACGATCGACCTGCAATCGAGTGGTTGGTCGCAAGGTTGAAAAAAATATATCCAGCGTATTGGATCGCGACTCTATTTGCTTTTGTAGCGACGGCGGCATCGGGTTATAAATCGGTCACTATAGTTCAGTTTCTTTGGCAGATGAGCGGGATTGGACTCTACTACTCCGAGGACTTGATCAATGCCGCGACATGGTTCATCGGTTTGTTGCTGACGTTGTACTTCAGCGTGTTTTTGGCGAGATTGACACGATATTCCGATTCGATACTCCAAGGGATTGCGATCGGTTCGGCAGGTTTGGTTTTGCTCCATAGCAGCAGCGGTTTTTTTGGCCACTGCTTGGCTTTCTATGGAGGGCTTTTGGCGTTCCGGACGCTGGTTCCGGTCAGGTCGCTCCTGGCATTAGCGATTCCCTCGGCAGTGCTGTCCGGTGCGGATCGGGAGTTTCTGTGTATTGCGACTGTCTGGAGTCTTTTGGCGGCTTCGTTGGCAATCCGGAAGGTTCCCAAGGCGATCGGCTGGATCTCAAAATACTCCTATGAGTTTTATCTTTGCCACGGAATTTTCTTGGTGGGGGGGGTAAAGTTTTTGGGGACTGGGACCTTGAGTTTGCAGTCGGTCTTCGCATTGATTGTGGGAATTTTGGCCGCGACGTTCACAGCCGTGCTGATTCAGATGGCCGTTTCTGGTTCTTTGGTGAGGTTCAAGGCGTGGGGACGGGGCTGACCCAGGATATTTCATCGGGTTGGCCGGATTTTGGGATGGTGGGCGTTTCGGGAAGAACGAATTCAGATACCCCTCGGGCGCTGTTGGGCAATTTGGCGAACACGGTGACTTCTCGGACATTCCGAGTCCCGACTGGAAACGGAACGCTTCCGTTTCTGGCGATGAAAGCCGAGAGTGGGATCGAAACGGTTTTGCCTGCGGGTATGCCAGCGGGTTCCGAGGCGTAGAACTGGCTGCTGCGTCGGAATTTATTGATGCCGATGGTCAGTTGGCTCCAGGACTCCGACGTGGGATTCCAGATGGAGATTGCTGGTACCAGTTTTTGTTGCCCTGGGTTTTTGGAATCCTGCACCCACATCCCATCGAGGCGCACGCGCGCATCGAGGGGCGGTTCGGTCATTGGCTTGGACAAGAAGAACAGAACGATTGCCGAGCTGACGGGGATCAGGATTGCTCCTAGGATCAAAGCGGTCAACCCGAGTCGGTTCAAGCGGATCCCAGGATGCTTCGACAAACCATTGGTTCCTGTTGATGGCGGTGGGTTAAAAAATCGGCCTGCACGGCTGTTGGACTTCGGATTACTATCCTCGGTAGTCAACGGATGTCAACGCTCAGAGGGCTTTGCAGGAGAGGATTGGGGCCATAAAGTCGAAGGCTAAGAAAGTAGAAAGCCAGGAAGGCAGAAAGGCAAGGAAACACAGAGTCACAGAGAACACAGAGAGGGGAAGCAGAAAGTCAGGAAGGCAGAAAGCCAGGAAACACAGAGTCACGGAGAACACAGAGAGAAAAATCGCGATGGTGGGGGCATGCTTGGGAGTTGGCCAATCCGGCAAAGACTTGCAATGGACGGTTTTGGATGCTACCGTATGAGGAAGGTTTCAAGCGAAGAAAACGGCAGGAATCCTTTGAAAACGTAGGTTTTTCGACGTTCAATCCGTGTACTTGTCCATTCGCTCGCAGGCCGTTCGCCGTCCGTTCGCAATCCGTTCACTGCCATCGAACTCTGTGTCCAAAATCTCCCGCGAACCACTTGCCGATCCTTTAGCACAAATCGAATTGGATTTTCATGCCCAAGCCTTAGGGGCCCAAGCCTTAGGGGAGGCGACGAGTTTAAAGTCCTTGCTGATCGAGCGGGAAAAAACGTTGGGGATCGGACTTGAGGGTTCTTTAGCTGGCCAGATCGAGTCGGCGATGGCGCATGCTAGGACGATGATCGAGTCGCCCGTGTGCCCCATCGTTGCGGTTTTGGGGATGCTCAACGCTGGCAAAAGTTCCTTGGTCGCAACGTTCTTATCTGCGTCTAAGGGTTCTGGTGCAGAACGCGTCTTGATCGGTTCTGCCAACACTGAGGGAACGCACCGCTTTGTGCTATGGCTACCGGAATCCTGGAGGAGCAATTCGGTCATCTGGGGGTTCTTATCGAAACGTTTGACCGAGGTCTTTGGGTGTGAGCCAGAGGAACTTGCTGAGAGTCCTGAGCAAGCCGCCGAGCAGTACAACGATCTTTCGATGCGTCAGGTGCTCGATGCTTCCGGGCGGCTGGTGACAAGAGGTGCGTTGGAGGTTCCTTTGGTGGCAAGCGACCCGCAATTGGATCGTTTGGGGATTGCGCTCATGGACTGTCCGGATGTGCAAACTGGATTGATGTCCGGTTGGCACTCCGAGTCGGATCCATCGCGCACCACGCGTTTGGATGAGCTTTCGATGGCCGCATCCCAAGCCCGTTTTGTGGTGCTTGAACGCTCTGCTTTGGTCTGTAGCGCCTACATCGTGGTGTTGCCTGCCAATGCGATGCATGATCAGACGGTCAGTCGTCTGTTGAAGATGCTCGAGGCCAAGATGCCGCATGTGCAACGGATCTTGGCCGTCAATCGTGTGCCGCGAAAATACGACTCCTTAGAGATTTCGCATGAGATGCGTACCTTGTACGGTTTTTCCAATCCCAGCCGTATTTATATGGCTTATCATTTCGAGGGCCCCCAGAGGCGGGAAAAACTCCAGTGCGTTCCTGGCGAAATATCCGATCGGAACGATGCGCATTTACCAGCATTTTACAGGATTGATCGAGACCCTGTGCCCCAGCCTCCTGCTCCGGTCGACGATGCGGCTTGGATGTTGCGGCTCGGAGAGCAGTTGCAGGGCAATGCGTTGCTTTCCGACGCGATCGATTCGTCCTTGACGAACCTCAAGATCGCCATGGTTCGGGGGTTGCAAACCGCCAGGGATTGGATCTCTGAGAGCAATGATCGCCTTGCGTCCGTCCACCGAATCATCGCTCAGGCTTGCTTGGATTTTTCCCTGGACCCTGAAGGGTCGGCAAGCCAACCGAAGATCCGATTGCAGGCTTCCCGGCAGGTCGTCGAGCAGATCGCCGAATCGCTCGAGCGGACGGCTCCGTGGTGGGCCAAGCCCGGTCGATGGATGCAGCGTTTGGCGCAAGCCAGCAAAGACTCCGTCGGGTATGCGACTTCGTGGATGAAGATGCCCACTTGGATGATCGATCGTGGAAATACCGTCGGGCAATGGGCGCGCACACGTCTTCAGCGAGGCGAGGGTGGTAAGGTGGTCACTGCGGATGTTTTGGTCGATGCGCTGGCCAAAAGCGATCGCGCAGGGATCTTGGGCCTCGATCAGCGAGGGATTCAGCGGGAACGCATTCGTGCGGCTTGCCAGCAGGCCATCGAGCGGTTCCAGGCCGAGAGTTCGACTCAGTTGGATCCCGAGCAGGTCGATCGGCTGACGGCGAAGCTCTGGGAGCGGATGCCGATGGGCAAGCGGATCCTCAGTGGCGTGGCTCCTGCTGGGATCCTTTTTGCGCCTTTGCTTGCAGTGATAATGATCCCGTTGGATTTTGGCGGTTCGTCGGTTTTGGTTTTTGCATCGCTTAAGGAATTGCTGTTTGCAAGCGCGGCGGGTTTTGGGTTGATGCTGGCGACCGGAGACGGCATGCCTCAATTGGCCGAGTCGGAATCGGCTTGGCAGCAGCTATCGGATTTGGTTGCGGTAGTGACCGATCAACTTGGACTTGTGCGCAAGTCGGCCAGTGATCCGACCGAAGTGACGCTCGGTCCCGCCGTACGGAAATTGGCACCCAGTACGATTGGGGCGAATCGTCAGCCGACGGTTTGTATTCAGGGGATTCCATCGAGCGAGCGTTCGTCGCAAGTTCCGGCTTGGGAGTCCTTATCGATCGGGTTGGATCGGTTGCAGCAGACTCATCAACAAACCAGCAGAAGCCCGGCCGCTAGAAGCGGCCAAGGAGAGGTTGACTAGCGATGGAAGATCCCATGCAGATGGTCGAGCGGATCGAGTTTGCTGCCCAGCAGTTGCTCGGCTCTCATCCGGTACGATTTCAGATCACCCGATGGTGCGAGGAGTTTCGCCAAGCGGCCAACGACATCCTGCATGACCGAGGGGTATCCTTGCCGTGCATAGGAGTCATCGGTGCGAAGGGTCAGGGGAAGACTTGGGTCGTAAGGCAGTTGGTGCTTGACCCGGCGATCGCGCAGCTATTGCCAAGCGGGGTGTTGGCTAAAGAGGCGACGACAAAACTCCACTGGATCGGTCCAGTGGCACCCGACGCTCTGGATGCGAGTCGCGAATCCTATCTGGCTTGTCCCGTCCAAGGCATGCTTGATTTTCAACGGCCCTACATGGTGCTCGACACTCCGGGTTACACCGACGAGGATCCGATGGCAGCGGCCATCGCCAAGGAGGCCATGAGTTTGGCTCCGATCAAAATACTCGTTGCGCGTCGCGATCAGCTTCGCAGTGCCATCCATGTTCAACTGGCGGCTTTGACTGAGGGATCGGTATGTTTGCCGATAATCACCTGCGTTCCGCAGAGCGAAATGAGCCACACCCAGGGGCGTGCTAACAGCCTTCAGCGGGACATCGAATGGTACACTGCGGCGTTGAGTTCCAGCGCCCCTGGGACCCGGTTCCTCGAGTCGGTGCTTGTCCCGGACTTTGAAGCCATGGGGGACGAAGCGAGCATTTCCAAGCAACTACAAAACGATCTGATTGCAAGGCTCGCTCACGAGGATCTCAAGGTTGCATCGGCGACCAAATCGGTGCGTTTGAGGAGTGCCAGCGACCGGCTTGGGCATCGGGTTTCGGAGGCCATTGAGACCCAGGTCCCACAGCTTTCCTCGGCGATCGCTCAGTTGGCATCCACGGCTGATTCTTTGCCGAGCCAAGCCATTGAGATGGTGCTCGGATCGAAGCATGTCTTGCGCAATGCGATCCGGGATCGCATTCGCGGAGAGTTGATTTCCTCGACAGGGTTGTTTTGGTTTCCCTACCGAACACTCTTGGGTGTACTGGGTTTCACGCATGGTGCATGGGATCGTTTGATTCTTTCGATGACGGGGAGTTTGCCGTCGATTTTCGGAACCTTTGTGACCTGGGCCAAAAACGTCAGCAGCACGCGTAGGGCGCATCAGGAGTTGCAGGATGGGATCAAGGAGTACTTGAACCAGCAGATCCAGGATCGATTGCTTCCTGCTCAGCAGGAGTTCTATCGTGCGATCGATCGGATCGGTGGGTCGAGCCGAGACCCGATCCGCGATTCGCACCGGGTCGACTCTGGTCTTCGGATCCGAATCAGTGGCATCGATGCTTTGCAGGTCCAAGCCCGAGGGGTTTTTGACGAAACGCTCCATAAGTACCGCATACCGCGGTGGCTTTTGCAGTTGCTTGGGTTTGGTGCGACATTAGTGTTTTGGTTGCTCATGGCAGGACCTATCATCGCGATCTACAGGCAGTATTTTTTGGCGACCATGAACGCTTGGAGTGACGGGACGAAGGACCTCTCGGAGTTCCCGAGTCCCAAGGCGACGATGATGCTCACGGCGTTTGGAATCTCGACCCTTCCTGTGTTGCTTATCGCGATGCTTGTGATGGGATGGTTTCAGCGTGCCAAGCGTCTCGATGCGATTGCCGAGGAGATTTATTCGGCAGAGTTGCAGAAAGTCGAGGCACTCAAGCGTGACGGGACGATTCGACTCTACTACGACGATCCATTGCTTCAAAACGCTGAGTATCTGACTTCGCTCTAGTGCGTTGCGAAAGGTTGGATTCTAGACCGTCTCGGGTTCGGTTTCGGGTTTGGGTTTGGGGATGTGTCCGAATCGGGTTGCTGCCCAGCAGGCGGCTCCGATTGCGCCGGCATCGTCGCCTAGCTCGGCGAGTTTGATTTTGAAGATGTCTTGGTAGCATTCGAGGACATTTTCAGCGACGACTTTTTTGACTTCCTCAAGGTAGAGTTGGCTCAGAGCCTCGACCAATCCGCCCCCTAGGAGGATCACTTCGGGGGTCAGCATGTGGATTAGGTTTACGACCGCGTAGCCGATGGTACGCGCGGCCTGACGGACGACGATTTCGACCTGTTCGTCTCCTCCTTTGATCGATGCGGCTAGGACTTTGCTGCGGATTTCCGCGACATCCGAACCGGCGAGTTTAGCCAGCACTGGAGCTTCGTTGCGAAAGGCGAGTTTTGCGCAGTGCGCGGCGATCGCCAGACGACTTGCTTCGCTCTCGAGGGTACCCCCCATGGGTGTCCCGCTGGTGTGTTCGCTTGAGGAGATTTTGGTATGACCGATCTCCATTCCCGTATGGGATCGACCTCGCAGAATCTGGCCTTCGTAGACAAAGCCACCTCCGATGCCGGTGCCTGGAAAAATCCCGGCCACGCTGTGGGCGTTGCGTGCGGCTCCACAGACGTACTCGCCGTAGACCCCTGCGTCGACGTCGTTGAGAACCGCGACGGGACGTGCAAAGGCATCCTCGAGATGTTTGGCCAGGGGTACATTTTTCCACTTGAGGTTCACGGCCAGGTGGACGATTCCTTTTTCCATATCGACTGGACCAGGGCAGCCGATCCCGATGCATTGGACTCGTTCGGGCTCGACGCTGGCTTTGACGAGTGTTTCGCGGATCAGTTCGATGATTCGGGTGATTCCAGCCTGACCGCCGTCGGATCCCTTGGTTTTCTTCCGCTCGCGGAATAAGACCTTCTTTTTTTGGTCCATCAAGACGCAAAGCATCTTGGTGCCACCCAGATCAAAACCGCAGTAGATGTTCTCGCTCATGGCATTCACGCAGGGACTCGAGTAACCTCAAAACAAAAAATTTATCTCGGTCGCGATTATACCCGCAATCGATTTTTGGGTTGGGTACAATACAAGTCCGCTAGAAGCTTTCGCGGATTTGATCCCTCCTGTATCCCACAATTTGAAACGCATCCCATGACGATGACCTTTCTGCTTCGTAAACCATTGGCCAGCGCAACTCGAAGGATTGCTTTGTGCCTGCTGACCTTCTCAGCCCTCGACGTCACTGCACTGGCTCAGAGAGAACTCAAAGACATCCCGGTTCCGAATGCAGAGGTAGAAAAAGCCACCTTCGTGGTCGACGAAGGTTGGCAAGCGGAACTTTATGCAGGGGATCCTGCGATGGCCAAGCCCATCCACATGAACTTTGACAACCACGGCAGGCTTTGGATCGCCTCGAGCGAGACCTATCCACAGATCAAGCCGGGTGAGCCCTCCAACGACAAAATCATTATCCTTGAAGACTCCGACAAGGATGGTAAGGCCGATCGGACCATCGTCTTTGCCGACGGACTTCTGATCCCGACTGGAGTGCTCCCTGCCAACGACGGCGATAAGGCCAGTGCCTACGTGGTCAACAGCGACCAACTGCTGTATCTCAGGGACACCGACGGGGACCTTGTGGCCGACGAAAAGAAAGTCGTTTTGGCAGGATTCGGTACCGAGGACACGCACCACTTGCTCCACTCCTTGCGATGGGGCCATGACGGTTGGATCTACATGAACCAATCGATCTACATCCACTCCCACATCGAAACACCTTGGGGCGTCGAACGCCTCAACGGCGGAGGCATCTGGCGATTTCATCCTGAGACGAAGCGTTTGGAGATTGTCGTTCGCGGATTTGTCAATCCATGGGGTGTTCACTTTGATCGCTACGGTCAAATGTTCGCAACCGATGGGGCTTATGGGGAAGGAATCAACTACGCCTTTGAGGGGAGTGTCTTTGTTACGGCCGTGGGTGCAAAACGTCTCATGACCGGTCTGAATCCAGGAAGTCCCAAACACTGCGGGTTGGAGATTCTCTCGGGAAGTCACTGGCCGGATGCGATCCGTGGCTCGATGGTCACCAACGATTTTCGAGCCCACCGAGTCTGCCGTTTCCAAGTCACCGAGGATCGATCGGGATACGAATCGGTTCAGCAGGCAGAATTGATCAAAACCCCTCATGTCGCATTCCGTCCGATCGATGCCAAACAAGGACTCGATGGTGCGCTGTACATCGCGGACTGGTACAATCCGATCATCCAGCACGGGGAAGTCGATTTTCGCGACCCACGTCGCGATCGTACGCACGGGCGGATCTGGAGGCTGACACACAAAGACCAAAAACCGGTTATCAATCAGCCCATCACCGCCAAGGACAGCGTCGAAAGGAATCTTGAACGCCTAGCCGATGACGCCGATTTGGTCCGTCTATTTGCAGGCCAATCCCTACGCCAGCAGATTCTCAGCTCCGGACCTGCCAGAGCGAGTTTTGATACGTATGTCCAAAAGGTGGCCAAAGACCCAGCCCGAGGTCTCGAGCAACTCGAACTCTCTTGGGTTCTTGAGGGTCTAGGTAACTTTGATCCCACGCTCCAAAAGTCACTCTTTGAGTCGACCGACGGACGGCTTCGCGCAGCATATACCCACCAGATCGCTAACCAAATCCGATGGGTCAAAACCAGCCAGTTCGATTCGCTCGACGCATCTCAGATCGGACAGTGGACCGCCCTGGCAAAACGCCTTGTCCAAGACGACCATCCCCGCGTGCGGCTCGAGGCCGTCCGGCTCCTGGCCCAGTTGCCGAGTGTCGATGCGGCCCAAGCCGCCTGCTTGGCCCTGCAAAAACCCATGGATCGATTCCTCGATTTTGCTTTGTGGCAAACCATGAGAGATCTCTCGAGCGTGTGGTTGCCGGAATTTCGTGCCGGCAAATTCCGCTTCAGCAATGATCCCGCGTCGATCGCTTTTGCCCTGAAGGCTGCAGAGGATCCCAGCACCATCGATGCGGTTCTGAAGATGCTCGATGAAAAAATCACCAGCGATGCTCCTGCCAACGCCCAAGCTGCCCGTTCGACGATGGCGATTCTCGTCGCCGAGCTGGGCAACGGAGCGCAGCAGGCCAAATTGATCGATCGGCTGATCGATCCGGTTGCCCCAACCTCCTTGCCCGAGGAAGCTCTTCGGGGGCAGCTCTTGCAAGCCATTCTGGATGCTTCGCTGCGACGCAAGGAAGCGTTGGCCATTGAGCCAGCGACCGCAGTAGCCTTGACCAATTTAGCCGAGCAAGCCATCGCTAAAGACAAAAAGAGCGAGTCTCTGGCTCCGACTGACTTAGGCCTCGTCGCACTCCGCACGCTCGGACCTTGGCGTATCGCTGGCACCCGAGATCGCATCGAAGCGATCAGTCAGGATGCCTCGAGCACCTCGGCCGTCCGTGTCGCGGCCCTTCGGAGTGTAGCCAATCTCGGGGATGATTCGGCCAAGAACCTTTTGGCCCAACTGACGCAAGATGCCAGCATCGATGTTGCGATCGCGGCGATGGAAGGGCAAGCCGACACGAACCTCGGCGCGGCTTCCAAATCCTTGATCGGACGGTTGGTCTCGGATCCTTCGCGGGCTGAGTCCTTGAGCAACGCAGCGGCCGGATTCCTGGGTCGAAAAGATGGCGCTGCGAGCTTGCTGGCTGCCCTCCAAGGCGTCTCGGTCGATGCATCGGCTGCAAGGCAATTGAAATCTGCATTGCGGAAAATGAATGCCGGTGCAGATTTGATTCAATCCATCGATGCGGCAGGGAAACTCCAAGAGAACCGATGGGTTCTGAGCGATGAACTCCGCAACCAATGGCTCGAACTGGCTCAAACCCAGGGGGATCCTGTCCAAGGAGAATGGATTTACCGACGCAGCGAACTCCAATGCATCCAATGCCACAAAATCGGTGGGGTCGGAGGTCTAGTCGGTCCGGATCTGACGAGCATCGGGGCCCAAGCTCCAGCGGATTACTTGCTCGAATCCCTTTTGAATCCAGCCGCTAAGGTCAAGGAAGGCTACAACACAAAACTGGTTCGCACCGAGAACGACGAAGTCCTCGCGGGAATCCCGGTTCGCGAATCGGATAGCGAAGTCGTGCTGCGGCTTGCTGACGGCAAAGAAGTCACCATCAAGAAAGACGAGATCCAAGACATCAAAGAGTCTCGCTCGCTCATGCCCGACGGGTTGCTCGATTCGCTCACTCAAGCCGAAGCGATCCATCTGTTGCGATTCATCACCGAGATGGGGAAGATCGATGGCAAGATGCTCGTTGCTCTCGACGGTGCGGTACGCCAATGGGAGGCGCTCCAGTGGACTGAAAAAGCGCACGTGCTGTTCAATCGTACCAGCCTCGATTCGATTGTCGGCGACCAGTCGAACTTCACCTGGCAACTCCATCCGGCGATGGTTTCCGGTGGGGTTCCCATGCGGTCGTTGGCCACGTTCCGACCTCACCCGGGTGTGCCCAACCACACGTTCTTACGGACCAAGTTCGCCATTACGCGGGCTGGGGATGTGGTGCTGGATTTTGGAAGTGCACCCAAGGGGAGTATCTCTTTGTGGGCCGATGGTAAGCCAGTGCCTGTCGAAGGCAAAACCGTCAAGCTGCCGATGAGTCAAGGTGATCATTGGGTCTTTGTTGGGGTCAATCGAGACATCATCGGCGAGGAATCGGTGAGCATCTCGATCGATCCGATTTTGACGACTGCCAAGCAGTAGGGTGCGGTGGAGCGGTCGGCCCATATTTACCAAGCCGCCCGTGCCCACGAATTTACGATCATCATTTCGCCCCATCGAGCGCTTCGACCGCGCAACCCACCAGCGCGCATGGTACGTTCCGCGGTCCTTTTGTTTGGCGACGTTTGCGGAATGATCGTTGGGGTCGGATGCGTTGGGGTTTTTTGGAATGCTCACGAGGACCGCTTCACGAACCCTACGGAACCACCATGTATCGCAACCCACCAGCGCGCATGGTACGTTCCGCGGTCCTTTTGTTTGGCGACGTTTGCGGAATGATCGTTGGGGTCGATGCGTTGGGTCTTTTTGGGTGGTCACGAGGACCGCTTCACGAACCCTACGGAACCAGCCCAAAGCGGTGCCAGGCACCCGGTGCGGAGCCAAAGGGGCTCGAGAGCTTGCACAATGGCTTTTTGACCGAGGAATCTGCCGCCGTCGCTGCGTTCGACGGTGATGGACACCTTGGCCCAGGTGGCTTGGTCGGGCTCGGGCTGCGGGTCGACCAAAGCGAATCGGGTGGCCCTAGCTGGAAAAACCGCTTGGGTACGGAATGACGCGCAAATTTGGCACGCGACGGAATTCGGCAACATTGGTTGTCAGCAACTCGTAGTCAAACATCAAAGCGGTGGCTGCAATCCAATTATCGTGGGGGCCGATCGTAGTTCCGTCCTTCGTCAGTTCTGACACAATTCTGGCATGAATGTCTGCTATTCTTGAATCAATCGGCAATACGACGACGTTCGAGAGCACTGTCTGAACAAACAGACTGCGCCTTTCCCGTCGTTCTCGTGTATCGGCACGGTGAATTCCCACTTTGAGCTCAGATTCAGAGATCACGCTGATGCAAGGGTCGCCTAGAGAGCTCCAACGGGAGAACTCAATGATGCCTCCGTCTCGTTCCCAGCGAATAAAAACACCGGTGCCGATTACGACTCCCATGGGTCATCAAGCTCACTCATCGATGCTCGAACTTCCTGAATATCCGCTTCGAAGCTCGTCGCGTCATCTGCCCCCAGACGCGGCAAAAGGCGTAGTGCAACGTCCAGCTGAGCCATCGTTTTTCGGCGTTCGATGGGAACTAACATGGCTATCGGTCGTTGACCTTCGGACAATTCCACGACTACCCTTTCGCAAGCTACATGCCGAACCAGCTCTGGCCAATCGATTTTTTCAGTTGAGATCTCGTGTCTTTCCATGGTCCCCTCCTATTGATGCCATTATAGTCATGTTCCAAGGAATTGTCTCGGAGCGACTGGCCACAACGTGGACTTCACGGGTGACAAACCGTGCGGCGGAAAAAACAGCCCCGCAACACGGCCTCTGTAGCTCAAGAGTCTTGGCCCCGCCGGCATAAAGCCGAATGGAGGCCAAGAAGAGCTCGATGAACGCTGGGTAAGCCTACCGTCGGGCTTGCCCGGCGGAGGCGTAACTTGCAGCTACAGAGTGGACTGAAAAAGCGCACGTGCTGTTCAATCGTACCAGCCTCGATTCGATTGTCGGCGACCAGTCGAACTTCACCTGGCAGCTCCATCCGGCGATGGTTTCCGGTGGGGTTCCCATGCGGTCGTTGGCCACGTTCCGACCTCACCCGGGTGTCCCCAACCACACGAGGAATCGGTGAGCATCTCGATCGATCCGAATTCGACGACCGCCAAGCAGTAGGGTGCGGTGGAGCGGTCGGCCCATCATTTACCAAGCCGCCCGCGCCCACGAATTTACGATCATCATTTCGCCCCATCGAGCGCTTCGACCGCGCAACCCACCAGCGCGCATGGTACGTTCCGCGGTCCTTTT